>JABDKO010000295.1 GCA_013002165.1 Rhodothermales bacterium
CGTATGGCTAATGCAATGAGAGCGCTCTTCGTATCTGGTGAGGTCGCTCCTTTCACCAAGGAAAACGATATATCGCGAATTGTGCGCATGCTCCCTGAGCAGTTGCATGAATCCGGTGAGTATGAAATCCGGATCATGATGCCCCGATACGGGATTATCAGCGAACGCCGGAATAAGTTGCACGAAGTGATTCGTCTTTCCGGGACCGAGATCAACGTTGGCGGAGAAAAGCAGACCTTGAAAGTGAAGGTTGCCTCAATCCCCGGTATCCGCCTACAGGTCTATTTCATGGACAATGTTCATTTCTTCAAACGTAAAGGCATACTTCAAGACAGGGATGGAAAAGTCTTTGAAGACAATGCCGAACGATCGCTCTATTTCGGGCGTGCAGTCCTTGAGACAATTCGAAATCTTGGCTGGAATCCGGACATCGTTCACTCGTTCGGATGGGCGGGTGCGATGATCCCGACACTCCTCGACACGGTATACAAGGAGGAGCCTCTTTTTCAAAACTCGAGGACCGTCTTCACTCCTGACGGATTGGAGGCTCATGCTGACTTTACGGCCAATACAATCAGCGGAATCAGCATCGGCGACCCTGGACTGATCGTGGGTAAGACGCCTACGGAAATTGGTGTCTCGACGGCGGACGGCGTTATCTTCCCTGCACACATCTCCGATGTACCTGCAGATCATGCCTCATTTGATCCGGAGCCGGAAACGTGGCTCGGCACCGCTACAGAAATATACGAACAGGTGGCTGCTGTCATCGCATAGTTGACGCCGGTTTGTTTAGCCATAAAAAAGCCCCGGAGATTTTCGGGGCTTTTTTATTGCCCCTATACGAATCAGGAACCATAGGCGTTATGCTATGGCAGGCACTCCTTCTTCGCCTTGAATTCTAGAGGCGCCTTGATCAAACCATAGTTATCTGCGTTAGACGACAGTTTTCCGACCACCAGCGCCCTTTATGAGTACACGACTATTCACTCTGTTTGCCGTTTCCTCCCTGCTTTTTATCAGCTGCGATAGCCCCACGGGAGCAGGGCTCGACCTGGCGGGCGGGCGTACAGGCGAACCCGTATCCTTTTCGGTTCCGCCGACCACTTTCGAAGCATCCCCAATCGATGACGTTACCGGTGGCGCAGGACGCATTTTAGCCGGTACAGTTGACGACCCTCTCGTCGGTGTAACGTCAGCAATCGGGTACATCGATTTTCAACTGGAAACATCGCTCACCACTGATTTCACAGCCGGGCCGGTCACATCCGTTTCCGTGACACTTCAGAAAGACTACATCTACGGAGATACTTCAGCGGCGGCTCAGTTTGTACTCACTGACATCGCAGATTCGTGGCTGGATAGCGGTGCCCAATCGGATACACTCTTGACTTCTGGCTCTGAGGTAATGCAGTTTGCCGTTCAGCCTTCTGACACTACGATAACGCTTGAGATGCCTCCCGCGTGGGTTGCAGCGAACGATACCACGTTAAGAAGTGTGTTTTTCAATACTGCTTTTCACGGATTCCAGGTATCCTCTCCGACCGGGGCGTTCGCTGCCGGTTTCGATATCGACGGTTCATCTTTACAGATTGTTTCCGGCGGTGACACCCTGCAGTTCAGTGCTTCTGAGTCGCTTACCAACGTTGCGAGTACGGGCACCGTGGCGGCACCAGCTGATCGGATACTGATACAAGATGGTTCCAGAATTGGGATAAATCTATACATTGATGAATCGTTGTCAGACACGCTGCAACGATCGGTTCTCTCCCGGGCAGCTCTGCAAATCAGTGTCGACACCACAGGTCTTGCATCGACACCTCCGCTGTTCATTCGACCAACAGTGACGACCCTGGAGTTTATTGGAACGACCGACAATGACATCAACATTCAAATTCGCTCGGTCGAGATCAACGAGGAGGGCAAGTTCATTTTCGAGTCTGACCTTTTCCGAGAGGCGCTTCAAACACAATTTGCCAACGACCCGGTTTTCGAATCATTCGCCATTCGTGTACCTGGCGCAATCAATACTATCAGTCCGCTTCTGATCTTCGCCCCGGGAGTTCCTGGACAGCAACCTTCGGTCGACGTAACTGCAAGCCTCTTTGACTAAGCGAATCATGAACGTCAGCATATTCAAGTCTCTTTGTGCAATCGCGGTAGTTGCACTATTCATGGTGCAAGACCTGACAGCCCAGTCCGTGCGAGCTGGATCGGTCTATTCCCGATTTGGAATTGGAGAGATACAGGCATTTCACTCATCACAGGCTGCAGGGATGGGCGGCGGTGGGTACGCATTAAGCTCCGGCAGGTACAAAACATTTGCCAACCCTGCATCGTGGAGCAACCAATTGCTAACCGGCGTAGCCGGCGGACTGAGTTACGAGGGGCTGACAATCGACGACGGCAGCAGCGATGTGAGTCGAGTCGGATCAGGAAGTCTCAATTCAATTCAATTCGGTTTCCCGATCAAGGAGCGTCGAATTGGAGTAGGGCTATCTTTCGCGCCATTTACACGAGTTGGTTACGACATTCGTCTGCTCGACCAGCTGGATGGTAGTACTGCGACAGGCGATTCAGCCAATTACACAATCGATTATCTCGGAAACGGTGGGCTTCATTCGTTCACCTCGGGTCTTGGTTTCGCAGTAGGCGAAAGACTGAGTTTCGGAATCTCATCCGATTTCATCTTCGGGTTGCTGGAAGAGTCACGGGAAACAAACTTTGTAGACCCCTCCTTCTCACCCACCCGACTTACGCAGGCAACACGTTTGTCGGGTTTGCGAGCAACTATTGGCGCTCAGGGTAATCTTAGCAACGTCGCCAAGGATGGCGATCGGCTGACGGCAGGGATTACCTTTACCACACCCACAACGCTCAATGGCAATCGCACCAATGTTTTTGGCACGACCCAGGATCGAGATACACTGGGTACGAGTATCGATGCATCGGTCTCGCTTCCAATCGGATTTGCTGCCGGCCTTGGGTACACAGTCGATTCGAGATGGGTGCTTGTATCCGATCTCGTCTATCAGCCCTGGACCAACTTTGAGAGTCAGACCAGTCTGCCGGGATATACTCCGGGAAGTACTGTCGGGCTACGAGACCGGATCAGGCTTTCCGCAGGTGCTGAAGTCCTGCCCGCAGGGCGAGACGTTTTTGCACCGTACTGGGAACGTGTTGCCTATCGTCTCGGGTTTTTCTATGATCAGGGATACATCAGTCCGGATGGCGTAAATGACGTCAATACAATCGGAATAACTGCCGGCCTGAGCGTTCCTATGGGAGTTCCTGGCACGCGAGTTGATATTACAACAGAAGTAGGAAGGCGTGGTCAGACACAAAACGGCCTGGTTCGCGATACTTTCTTCAAATTCGGGCTTAATTTGAACATAGGCGAACGTTGGTTCGTCAAACGGAAGCTGGGATAGACTGCTTTATAATCAGTCACTGTCCTGGATCTTCGACACTGAAATTATTATCGCATAAACAAAAAGAACGATGTCTAGAGGATTATCAGGAATCGTCGCACTCGTGATCGTGTTCTCGGGGTGGGGTCTAAACAACGCGCTTCTGGGTCAGGCGTCCGGCCAGGATCAGGAAGTTTTGGTACACTATAGCTTGTACTATGAGGACTTCAAGAACAAGGACTTTGAGAGTGCTTTGCCGAACCTTCGCTGGATTCTGGAGAACGCTCCTGCAGCACCGCGAAAAAACGACATCAATTTTGAGCGAGCTGTCACAATTTATAAGGAGATCGGCCTTACCAGGGAGTCCGAAGAAGAACGCCGAGCCTATCTGGATTCGGCCCTCGTTGTGCTGGACACAGCCGTCGAAAAACTGCAGAGCATTGATATTGCGGTAGACGAATTCGAATGGATTCTGAAGAAAGGCAAATTTCTGCAAGAGAATGCAGAGAATCTGCCCGACCTCCAGTCGGAGATTGGACCATTGTATGAGCGCGCATACGAAATGAAGTCCGAGGAGATTGATCCGTACTACATCAATTACGTGATCAGTCACTACGTCAATGAGGACGATAAGCAGGGCGCAGTTGACTACATGGAACGTGTTGAGGAAACACGCGGAGAGGAAGTCGCTGTCGTAGAGATTTTGGACAAATGGCGAGGCGCACTTTTTACGAGTCCTGACGAAAAATATGACTTCCTCCTCACGCAGTACGAAAAGACTCCTGATGATACCGAGATCATTAGTTCATTGTTCGAAGTCGCGATGGAGTTGGAAGAACGGGAAATGCTCTATGAGCTTTCCGACAAGATGCTTCAGATGGATCCAAACGCCAACACGATCCGTCTTGTCGCAGGCATGAAGATAGAAGATGCCGAGTATAGTGAAGCTTACAGCCTTCTCGAGCAGGCACTCCAAATGGAGGGTGACAGTAAGAATGCCGAGACATACTACAACATGGGAGTTGCCCAGCAGGAAATGGGACGTCTCTCTCGTGCACGGACGCACTATCGCCAGGCCCTGCAGGTCAACCCGAAGTTTGGTGAAGCCCTCGTCGCGATCGGTGACCTCTACGTCAGTGCGATTTCAAGTTGTGGTTCCTTCGAGCGCGAGGATCGCGCGGTCTACTGGCTGGTAACAGATTATTATGATCGGGCGATACGAGTAAAGCCAGCTCTTGCACCGAGTGTTCGCCAGAAGATAAGCAGCTATAAGGGCGTGTATCCTGACCAGGAGATGCTATTCTTCAAGAACTGGAATGTCGGAGACAGGTACACGGTTGACTACGGGTGCTACAGTTGGATTGGTGAGTCAACGACTGTAAAGTCTCCATAGCGGACGATTCGAACCAGTAAACACAAACGAGCCGTGCAGCGATTGCTGCACGGCTCGTTTTCTTGCCACCCCCGACAATTAACTTGTTGGACTACCGTCTATTTGAGTAGCGTCATTCGATTTACAATCGTCTGTCCACCCGCATCAATACTGAACAGGTAAACGCCGGCCGAGAACCTCGAAGCGTCGAACGCTACTTCGTACGTTCCTGCACTCTTCCAGTCATTCACCAGTGTTGCCACCTCACGTCCCATCACATTGTAGACTCTGATCGAGACAGCACCGTCTTGCGGTATGCCGTACCTGATCGTAGTACTTGGATTGAACGGGTTCGGGTAGTTTTGGCCCAGAGTCAATTCTTCAGGGACATCTGTGCTGGTTTTCGCCAGGTCAGGAGCGCTCGTTCCTTCTTTAACCAGCGTAAACGAATCACTTGCTTCTGAAGTTGGATAGTCTCCTGCGTGACCTGCTACGACATATGTGCCGGCAGGGCTTCGACGACTCAACCTGGATCGCAAGGTCGCACTGAACGTCGCACCGGGAGCAATCGTTGCCGCCAGAATTCGACGTGGAGTCGATTGAGCTCCGTTAGGATCCGTCGTGACGTCCCAGTAGTCCTTGGTTACCGTCGCTGATCCATTGTTCGTGATATCTATCACAAACTCGTATCGGCCACCTGTTGATGGTAA
Organism: Rhodothermales bacterium; assembly: GCA_013002165.1. Classification (GTDB taxonomy): domain Bacteria; phylum Bacteroidota; class Rhodothermia; order Rhodothermales; family JABDKH01; genus JABDKO01. Next base: position 5,493 of record JABDKO010000295.1, read on the forward strand.
AACGATTGGATCGCCGATTGGCGTAACAACAACTACGAGATCGTCCGCAGGCGGAGTAACATCGTCATCCGTCGTGGCTTCGGACTCATTTGAGTAAGCCGACTGTCCAACAGTGTTGACTGCCCTCGTACGATAGTTGTATGTCGTGTTGGAATTCAGACCTGAATCGCTGTAAGACGAACTCCCCGCCCCGGTTGTCGCAATCAAGGCCCACCCGGAGCATCCTGAACCGGTGCATCTCTCGACTTCATAGCCGGTTTCATTTGATGCATTATCATCCCAGGTCAGATCGATATCACTCGTAGATAATGCGGATGCGACCAGATTAGTCGGAGCAGCATCAGGGGGTTCAGGTGTAGTTCCCTCCTCAAAGGAAAACGAAGCGATCCTGGTGGCCCAATGGAATGACGTTGTCGAATTTGCGCTCGTATACTCCTGTGTATACCAGAACCTGTCATCAATCGGATCGACTGACATACTGCTGTAGTCTCCCCATCGGGCGGTACCGGTCTGCGAGTCGGTACTCGTAATGATCGTTGTTTCATCTACATCAAAGGTACCAGAGCCTGAACTTGCGGCTGTCTGACCCGTGAACCGGATCTCCGGATCCAGAGTCGAACTCGATACCGAGTATCCGACAGCTATGTCTCCGGCCGCATTAATCGCAGCGCTGCCCATCCATCTATGGTGGCCATCGCTTGGCGCAAACGTTCCTTCCTGATACAGTGACCAGCCGCTACCCGTATTGCGCATTTCGTACCATCGAATGCCTGCTCGACCAGAACCAACATCTACAGTATGAGTCGTCACCATCGATTGATGAGTGCCAAAGTCACGGATATTCAATCTGTGCATCAGCCGGTCAGCGATAGCTTCATACGCAGTCCCCCCGGTTGACGTAATGCATGCCTCTCGGGTTGCGGTGCACAAATCCTGATCAAAGGCAGACACGGGAATCGAGGCAACCTGGCTTATTGATGCTGCCCCCGGGTTTGACCAATCTACATCGATCTCCCAAACATCAAACTGATTCGTGTTCGACATTGCGGTCGCGAAGGTCGGAGGCATGTCAACAGAAGCACCATCTATGTCTCCGGCGACAAAACCGAATTCAGATGCTCCGAGACCAAAGTACGCCATCGTAGCCGGCTGTCCGGCAAGCATGGCGTCCCTGTCAAGGGCAGCCAGTCCTGTTCCGGAGAAGAAGAATAACGGTGCCTCGAATACGTTTACCATCAACGTATACGAGTCCGACATTACCCCGTGCTTGGGATAATCAGGAAACCCGATGTCGGTAAAGTCAAACTCGTAGCGGTTGTATTCGCCTGTAGGATCGGCAGTCTGCGAAATGGCCACACACTGGGCAAAGACCGTGAAAGCGTCATCAAACGCAAACTGACTAACAAGCCAGCGGTCTGCAGTCTCATCGTAGAGGACCACCGGATCGCCCTGATTAGTAGTCTCGCAAATTCCGCCAAAGCCCTCAAAGAATAGATTGTTCGGGAATGGTCCAACAAGGAGGTTTCCTCCCTTGTCGAAGATCATCCCGACAAGGTTGACCATCTGTACGTAGTGGTTTGGCCCAACATCGCCATCCGTGTCGGGAGGGGCGACCCGGAACCCAACCTGGTCCTGATTGTCGTTGTTGTCTGCACCGTCAAAGTTGACATCGATGGTGCCAGGAGCATTCCCAACTACCGATTGCAGAACAGGGTCTGGTCCGTCGTATCCTTTCTCTATAGTCCGTGTACTTTCGCCTCTGGTTTTGTTTGGTACTTCGTACAACAAGTTGGTGAAGGCAGGTGACCTTCTCGTTGCAGCCATCTCACGCAATGCGCGGGAGGGTCGGTTTTCTGATGTCCTAACCGTCTTCTTCTGCTGCGCCTGTACCGACTGCGTCGGTAGCATTAGCAGAGCTACAAGGAGAACGGTCAACATCGAACATACTTTTAGCATACACACCTCGTGATGGTAATGTGATTTGTAAGTCCAAGTGGGTAGTGAAGGGTGGCGACGTCAACGTAGCAAATTATTAGCACTATCAAAACACTATTAATTAATAGTTTAAGGGGACTGTTGATAATTTTCTCCGCAACGGCAACTCTGTAAGACGTTGCGAGGGAGTTCACTCGTCGGTTCCACCTCGATCAATACTTGACGTTTCTTAACCTCAGGCTTTTGTAAATCGACTGCATTGTTTCGATTTTCCGTTTTCCAAATCACCTAAACAGATTATCATGTCCATTATCACTGACGTAATTGGCCGTCAAATCCTTGACAGCAGGGGAAATCCAACAGTCGAAGTTGATGTCGTCACCATTGATGGATCATTCGGACGCGCGGCGGTCCCGAGCGGTGCTTCCACAGGTGAACATGAGGCACTCGAGCTTCGCGATGGTGATAATCAATATTATCTCGGCAAGGGCGTCCAGAAGGCCGTCGATCACATCAACGGCGAGATCGCAGACGAAGTCGTTGGGATGGGCGTCGAAGAACAGACAGCTATTGATGAGCTACTTATCGATCTGGACGGAACCCAGAACAAGGGTAGGCTAGGTGCAAATGCCCTGCTTGGCGTATCGCTTGCGGCCGCTAAGGCCGCTGCCGCCTCACTGGAGATTCCCCTCTTTCGATACATCGGAGGTGTAAATTCGAATACGCTTCCAGTGCCAATGATGAACATCATAAATGGTGGTCACCACGCGGACAACAACGTGGACATGCAGGAATTCATGATCATGCCGACAGGTGCGGAATCGTTCTCCGATGCCCTGCGGATGGGCGCTGAAGTCTTTCACCACTTGAAGAAAGTACTCGCTTCGCGCGGGTACAATACAGCCGTTGGAGATGAGGGAGGATTTGCTCCCGATCTTAAATCAAATGAGGAGGCAATCGAGGTCATCCTTGAGGCCGCAACAAAAGCCGGATATTCCGCACCAAAGGATTTCCACATCGCACTTGACCCCGCGTCGAGTGAAATGTATGATGACGGAGCATATGTTTTCTGGAAGAGTGATCCGAATAACCGACGGTCTTCAGAGGATATGGTCGCCTTCTGGGCGTCCTGGGCGAAACAATATCCAATCATTTCGATCGAAGATGCCATGGATCAAAACGACTGGGAAGGATGGAAAAACCTTACCAGCGAAATCGGCTCCAAGGTACAGCTCGTTGGCGATGACCTGTTCGTAACAAACACCGGATACCTCAACAGAGGAATTACCGAGGGATGTGCGAATTCGATTCTGATTAAATTGAATCAGATTGGAACTCTTACAGAAACTCTGCGGGCTGTCGAACTTGCTCACAGAAACGGATATACGTCCATTATCTCACATAGATCGGGTGAGACCGAGGACGTTACAATTGCAGACCTGGCAGTTGCTACCGGCTCTGGTCAGATCAAAACCGGGTCTGCAAGTCGAAGCGATCGAATTGCTAAATACAATCAACTACTGCGCATAGAAGAACTCCTGAGTGATGTAGCCGTATATCCGGGAATGTCAGCCTTTCGTGTAAGCAATGCCTAGCCGTCACAAAAAAAGACAAAAGGATATCCCGGGTCGTAGTTTAAAAAAACCGCTTGGGGTTATCGTAGGTGCTAGCCTGCTAATCTGGCTTCTGTTTTTTGATAGCCACAGTCTTGTCAGTCGGATACAATGGTATCAGGAGTATAAAAGCCTCGAGGTGCAGAACGCTCATCTTCAGTACGAAATTGATCTACTTGAAGCAGAGCTCGCGCGAGGCCTTTCTGATGAAGCCGTTGAGCGGATAGCCCGCGAAGAGTTTGGAATGAGGCGAGACAATGAGACTGTCTACCCCGTTATCAACGACGACGATTAAATTTGTATCGTACTCTATCAATTGAAGATTAATCGCATCAACGGGGAATGAGTAGACTAGCGGCGGGAATAGACCTGGGCGGGACATCAATAAAGGCTGGCCTGGTCGAAGAGAAAGATGGCCTCATTTTCGAAACAAGTTTTGATACAGGCGCAGACAATGGTCCCGAGCACGTCCTCGGACAATTAGCGAAGGCGGTAAAGGCAGTTGAAGCCCAGGGTCAGGGAGAAGAAGTACTTGGCGTTGGAATTGGCGCTCCCGGTTCGATCAATCTCGACAGGACAACCATTACACGCCCTCCTAATTTCCTAGGCTGGGGTAACGTCAATATCAGTCTGGAACTCAACCGGCATCACGGCATCACCGCCCCGATTTTGATTGAGAATGACGCCAATGCAGCTGCACTTGGATCGTGTTTTTACGGGGCCGGTACTGAGCATGACTCGTTTATCATGGTAACCCTCGGTACTGGAGTTGGCGGAGCAATTATCGTGAACAACACGTTGTTTCGCGGCACATCCGGAGGTGCCGGGGAAATAGGACACATGACAATCGACTACGAAGGTCCTTTTGACAGGGCGGGTGTTGCCGGTGCAATTGAAGCATATGTCGGTCAGCGTTTTCTGTCCCGACATGCCAGGTACCAGTTGATGACACTCGACCGCAGTATCATCCACGACAGAGCTGGTCGAGACCTGCTCGACATTACGCCGCACATGTTGTACGAAGCGGCCAAAGATGGCGATACGGCTGCTGCGGATGTTCTGGCATGGGCCGGGCACAAATTAGGCTGTGTCCTCGGGTCAGCCGTTAATCTCCTTGATATTCGAACGATTATCGTAGGAGGAGGACTATCCGGCGCCGGAGACTTGATTCTTGAACCGGCGCGACACGCGATCAAACGGTTTGTCACTCCTGCTTTCCGTGAAAACATCCTTATCAAGGAAGAAACGCTCGGCAATGACGCGGGTATGCTTGGTGCCGCCCGACTTGTTTTTGAGCATCTGGATGAAGCCTCGCCAAACAGAACGTAGCAGGGACCCGTACCGCCTCAGGCGATACTGTACTACCGCGGCCGGGCAGTTTTCCATATTCGCTCTTCTTTTCCTGCTCTCGACGTCGTCCAGCCTTGCCCAATCTGAACAAGGAGAAGGAATTATATTCTCCGCGGCGGACTCCTTGGTGATTATGTTCGACGATTCAACCGGCGACTTTGGATCACTGTTTGGTTCATCCTCTGTTACACATAAAAGCGCAGATCTTGCCGCGTATCAGATAGACATTCTTTTTGACCGGGACGAGCTTCGGGCATCTGGACTTGCTTCCGATACAGGTACTGTCGGGCTGCCCGAGTTTACACAGGGATCAGAGACCTTTCGCGGGTCTTCCCTTGCGTTCAACATGACTACCGAGCGTGGCCGCGTCGTGGGAGCCCAAACGGTATACGAAGATGGATTCATCCGTGCCGACGTCGCCAAGTTTGCCGGTGATTCAACGTTGTTTATCAAGGACGGACTATATACGACATGCGATTGCTTCGACGATCCGTCGTACTCGCTCCGGTCGAACAGAATGAAAATCGTAGACCGAAAATGGGTCTACACGGGTCCGATTCGGCTGTACCTGTTTAACATTCCCACACCGCTATGGCTTCCGTTCGGATTTCTGCCCGCGCAAGAAGGAAGGCGCAGCGGACCGCTTGCACCCAAGTACGGAGAGGATGAGTTTGGATTTTATCTTCGAAGCTGGGGCTACTACTGGGCTCTCTCTGACTACCTGGACCTGCAACTGCAGGGAGGTTTCTGGAGTCGCGGAAGTTGGGAGTCGGCATCAAGCGTGCGTTACAATCGACGTTACAAATACAACGGTCAACTCCAGGTGGAGTACGCCCGATTGCGTCGTGGAGAAAAGAATGACCCGAGCTTTAGCATAAACCAAACATCATCTGTCCGATGGTCGCATGCACAGACAATCAGTCCGTCTTCCAGTCTCTCCGCGAACGTCGACCTGTCAACGTCCGGATATCTACGTGCCATTTCGGAGGACTACACTGACCGTGTAAGGCAAACGGTTGGATCGAGTGTCACCTACCGGAAAAGGTGGGCCGGCGTCGGCAGGTCTCTGACATTCAAGACCAGTCAACAACAGTCATTCGCCAATAATACAGTAGACCTGACGATCCCCAGTCTTTCATTTAGCCAGTCGTCGCGAAAACCGTTTTCCCGAAGCAAAGTCCCCGGCCGCGGCGAGGCGTGGTTTGAAAAAATCACGTACAGCTACAACATGACGACAACGAATCGATTTAACTTCGTCCCGCTATCGGAAGATGCTCTTAACGCGGCCGGTGATAGTACGGCTTCCAACATCTCGTGGACCGATGCCCTGTTTTCAGCTTCGGATTACAGGCGGGCGACGGGACGAGACGCACCTTTCGCATTCAAGACGTCCCACTCGATTCCGGTCAGTGCATCATTCGCGGCGGGACCACTGAACCTTACTCCCCAATTCAGCTTCTCTGAAGATTGGTTTCTGAGAACGGATCGCCGCTCTCTCGATTCCACAAACAAGGTAATAACACAATCGGAAGCTGGCTTCTTTGCCCTGCATCAATTTTCGACGGGCGTAAACGCCAACACGACAGTCTACGGACTTTTTCCGGTAAACATCGGGCGCTATCAGGGTATGCGGCACACTGTCCGTCCAAAGGTGGGGTTTTCCTACAGACCCGACTTTCTTACCGATACCTGGGGTTACTCTCGTACGTACACGGATGCTAACGGCGACGATGTTCGATATCCGCTTGTATCGGAAGTCCGAAGCGGCAAGCAACAGACATTAAACTATTCGGTCAGCAACGTTTTTGAAACACGCAGTGTCGAGATTGACTCTAGCGGGACGGACAGGTCCAAGACCGTAACGCTGCTTAATCTCGATTTGTCCAGTGCGTATAACTTTGCTGCGGAGCAGCAAAAAATGCGTGACATAACGATCAGTGCACGCTCTAAAATCCTGGGCAAAGTTGATGTGACAGGTCAGTCGTCGATATCGCCGTACGCAAGTGACAGCACTGGTAGCGTGACCGACAATTATATTTTTGATCCCGGGTCTCTCGTCTTTGGACGTATCAAGTCATTCAGGGCAACGGCCCGGACTTCGCTACGCAGTAGAAGCCGGGGGAGCGCTCGGCCGGTAGAGAATCTCTCCGCTATTGACAGAACAGGCAATACATCTCCCCTGTCGGACCGCAATGACCAGTTCAACAACTCCCGCTTTTCAGGTGGTGTAGATGGAGTACAAACCGACTTTGCGATCCCCTGGTCGATGTCCCTTGACTTCACGTACAGTTATTCCAAGCCCGGACTTGAGTCAACTCGTCGCGCGATTGTCAACACTTCATTTGATTTCAACCTGACACCCAACTGGAAGGTGACTGCGCGAAGTGGATACGATATTTCCGAGAACGAACTGGTTACGACATCACTGTATGTCCATCGTGACTTCGAATGCTGGCAGATGTCCATCAACTGGATCCCGTTCGGTACATTTCAGTCATGGGGCTTTGACCTGCACGTCAAGAGTGGTCACTTGCGGGACCTGCTTCGTCTGCGCCAACCCAAGTCCGACGTCTCCGGTCGATTTGACACTCTACTGTAGATCGATCGAAATTGCCTCAGGACAATTCGTGTCGAGTCCTATTTCTTTACGATACGTCCCTTTTCAACTACGAATGGGAACGTCTCTCCGATATCATATTCTGGTTCGATGTTGGCCCGAAGTGGTTGACCGGCCAGGTCCAGCCATACCTCCCTGTACGCGCCGTGAAAAAATGACGCCGTGACAGACGCTGTCAGATCACTTTCTGAATCATACTTGAGATCTTCAGCGCGAATTGCAAGCACGCTCGAAGGATCCAGATCAAAACCAAGCGACGATGCGACGACCGGAGAGGAAACCAGATTCGCACCACCCAGAAATCCTGCTACAAAAGAAGTGATTGGTTCTGAATACAAAACTTCGGGCGAGCCAACCTCGATAATTTTACCATCCTGCATCACAGCAATCCGGTCGGAGAGACTCAACGCCTCCTCCTGGTCATGCGTTACATAGATACTCGTCATTCCGATTCTTTTCTGGAGAAGCCGTAGTTCATTACGGGTCCGTTCTCGCAGGGCGACATCTAGATTCGAAAGCGGTTCATCAAAGAGTATAACGTCAGGCTCGACTGCCACGGCGCGAGCGAGCGCAACGCGCTGCTGTTGTCCTCCGGATAGCTGTGTGACAGGCTTCTTCTCTGATCCCGACAGGTCGACCTGCTCCAGTGCGACCTTCACTCGATTCGTGATTTCAGCTTTTCCGACACGCCGCACCTTGAGACCGTAGGCCACGTTTTCGGCGACCGTCATATGTGGAAACAACGCGTAATTCTGGAATACCATTGCAGAAGGACGCTTTTGCGGACTCAGAGCTGTCGAGTCCTTTCCTTCAAAGAAGATTTTCCCCGAATCAGGATTTTCGAAACCGGCAATCAAACGCAGCAGGGTTGTTTTGCCGCAACCGCTGGGACCAAGAAGAGAAACAAACTCGCCGCGCGATACGTGAAGCGAGACATCGTTGACGGCTATGGTCTTTCCGAATCGCTTGGTGACTCCCTGTATGTCGACTCCATCATTCATCTAATGAAAAAGAGTTCAGATCGACGGCTACCCACCTGTGCCGAAGTAGTGGTCAACATCAGGCAGAAATGCTCTGCTGCTTGAGCGCACCGTTAACCTTCTCGGCTGCTTCCTTGAAAAGGATTGCCGTCTCGATATCCAAACCGCTTTCATCAAGAATGGCCTTGCCTTCCTCAGCATTCGTACCCTGCAGGCGCACGATTAGCGGAACAGTAATGTCAACGTTGTTCGCTGCCTCAACGACTCCGGCAGCAACCCGGTCGCATCGTACAATCCCACCGAAGATGTTCACCAGGATAGCCTTGACGTTTGGATCCTTGAGAATAATCCGGAAACCGGCTTCCACGGTTTCTGCCGTTGCACCGCCACCTACATCGAGAAAGTTTGCAGGGTCTCCCCCGGCAAGTTTGATTATATCCATTGTGGCCATAGCCAGCCCTGCCCCGTTCACCATGCAACCGACGTTACCGTCCAACTTTACGTAGTTGAGGCCGAACTCACTTGACTCGACTTCTAAAGGATCCTCCTCATGCGTGTCGCGCATCTCAGCAAGATCTTTGTGCCTGAATAGCGCGTTGTCATCCAGGTTAATTTTTGCGTCGACTGCAATAATTTCGCCCGTCTCGGTAAGTACCAGAGGATTAATCTCTGCCAGCGAACTGTCCGTCGCAACGTAGGCATGGTACAGCGCCCGAATGAACTTGACAGCCGATTTGAATGCAGGGCCTTCCAGTCCCAATCCGAAAGCCAGTCGGCTGGCCTGGAACGGCCTCAGACCAACGTCGGGATCTATCCACTCCTTCAGGATTTTTTCCGGGCTCTCTTCAGCAACGGTCTCGATCTCGACTCCACCCTCTGTCGACGCCATGATGACGTTCATACTCGACTGGCGATCTAGAGTGACACCGAGATAATACTCCTGCTTGATGTCAACTGCGTCAGCGATAAGAATAGTCCTGACTTTTTGACCTTCCGGACCAGTCTGATGTGTTTTCAACATCATTCCAAGAATGTCACCAGCCTTTTCGCGCACTTCATCAATGCTCTTCGCAAGCTTTACACCGCCGCCTTTGCCACGACCGCCTGCATGTATCTGAGCTTTTACCACAAACAGCTCGGTGCCATTCTCCGCATGCATCTTTTCGGCTGCAGCTACGGCCTCATCGACGGTAGTTGCGATCATACCACCCTGAGTGGCGACGCCGTACTTCGCGAGGATCTCTTTCCCTTGATATTCGTGAACCTTCATGAATCGTCTTATTCTTGGTTGAAGTCGCCGATAAACTACGTTCAATCGTGATAAATTACCCGATGCACGCCGTGTTACAGTCGTTATTTGCTTGTTTTCCTTCTTTGCTTCAGGGACCGTACTTGCCTGACGGCCGTTGATTGACCGTGACTCGATTCGACTTCCATATCGTCAGACGTTTCCTCGGAGGGTATACCGTCCTCATCGGAGCCCTTATTATCTTCTTTGTGGTCCTGCACTACGTTGAGTACATCGATGATTTCATGGACCGAGGAGCGTCGCTCCGTCAGGTCTTTCTGACGTACTATCCATCGTACGTTCCGGAAATCGTCCGACTGACTTCCCCGCTTGCCATCTTCCTCGCGTGCATATATCTGACAGGAAGACTTGCACAATCACTGCAACTGGCTGCATTGCAGACAAGCGGAGTGTCACTGTATCGACTTATGATGCCCTACCTGGTTGTGGGTATCATGATCACCGGAGTGATGTTCTGGTTTAACGGATGGGTTGTGCCTCGTACAAATCAGATCGTTCTCGACTTCGAGCAGCAGTATCTACGCGACGGTCCACGGCAACTCGATATCAGCGACATACATCGTCAGGACTCACCGCGATCTGTGATCATCGTCGGTTACTACGATAAGGGAAGAGACATCGGGCACAGAGCAACGCTTCAGGTATTCGCAGATCGACAGCAGCTCTCGTCGAGGATTGATGCAGATCGAATTGAATGGAAAGCGGACATCAACAAATGGAGAATCAGGAACGGTGTCCGGCGAACCTTTGATGAGGATGGATCCGAATCCCGATCATCATTTGCCTCACTTGATACAACTCTCAACGTCTTTCCTCGCGACTTCGCTCGAACAGAGCGCGACGTCGAGTCGATGTCAATTCCTGTCGCAGCAGACTACGTCGATGCGTTAAAGCGATCAGGAGCTGACAACCTTGGGCGCACTCTCGTCAACTTTTATTCCAAGTTTTCGTATCCATTTGCGAACTTTATCCTGGTACTTCTTGGTGTGCCTCTGGCATCTGTACGCCGTCGAGGCGGTCAGGCAATCCAGATCGGCCTGGGTTTGCTTTTTGCGTTCACGTACCTCGCGGTCATGAAGGTAATAGAGCCGTTCGGCTACTCGGGAATGCTGTCGCCGGTGGTATCCGCCTGGTTTCCTCACATGCTGTTTGCTGTCTTCGCAGTAGTGGTGCTGTGGCGGACGCGGAAATGAGAAAGAGAGATAGGAGATAAGAGATAGGGAGATAGGGGTCTTGGGAGATTTAATTCCTATTTACGAGTCCCTAGTTTCTAAACCACCCTACGCTTCGCCGCTGGGTCCACCGAACTGTATGGGTTGACC
>JABDKO010000308.1 GCA_013002165.1 Rhodothermales bacterium
ATCGTGTAGCATGCCGGTGGGAAACATAGATATCTACCCGACACTCGTTGACCTTTGCCGGCTGCCCGAAAATCCGCAGAACGAAGGCAACTCGTTGAGTCCGCTGCTTGAGGATTCATCTGCCGACTGGGAGTATGTTGCATTGACAACGTATGGGCGAAACAATCACGCCGTGCGCGATGAGCACTTCAGATACATCCGGTACGAGGACGGGTCGGAGGAGCTGTACGATCATCGAACGGATCCGGACGAGTGGACAAACATTGCGGCAGCACCCGAAATGGCGACCGAGAAGGAACGGCTCATGCAACACTTGCCCGCGGTTAATGAACCGTGGTCACCCGTTGCCGTCATGAAGTTCAACGAGTACTTCAGGGAGCACAGTGCCCGTGAGGCAGCCCGCTGAAATCATAGCACCGTGGCGGGCGCAGTGGAGTGCCAGAATTCTACCACTTCTTCAGACCGATCCGCCAACCGACACCAACAGAAACGTTTGGAGCAGATTCTGTAAGGCCGATAGACGCGTTTGCACTAACGCCATTTCCACTATCAAACGAATGACCAAGGCCGAGCCCGACCAGTAGCGCCGGTTCAGTACCCGGAACGATTACAGTACTACCGGAGAAGGAGGCTAGGACGGTATCCGATCCATCACCGAGGCTACGCCCAAACGATAGTCCGTATGACAACGAGTTGTTCAGTGACAACTCTTCCATATCTCCCAGAACCCAGTAGGCAACATCAACAAATACTACCGCTCGACGTAATCGTCTCATCGCGGAGACGCCGAGAGAGTAATCCCATGCACCGGTACCAAACCCATCATCCGGCTGCGAAACCGGAGCCTTTGCGGAACCTCGTACCTGAACCGATCTTCCCTGAAACATGTCATTGAGAAGTGAAAACGACAAGGTGAGACTCGGATCACTCACGGCTATTGTCTTGAAGTCAGACGTATCGACTACGGTAATGGGATCACCACCGCGCCGACCTTGTCCGCTTTGATCACCTCGTCCACGGACCTCTCCCTGGGCTGGACCACCAGTTGACACGCTACCGGCGGTTGTGTAGGACACCCACGGAGAATTCTGCCTTACTACGGGCACCGTAAGACGAGCCGCAAATCGCTGGTGGGAAAGCCCCAGCTGGTTTGCAAGATACAGAGAGTTTGTTTGCTCTGAAAAAATGTAATCTCCGACCGAGAACTGTGCCGATCCTGAGTAGTGTAGCGTCTGGGATGACGCATTGACGGCAATGAACATCAGAATCAGCAACAGCATCCCGGTCGAACTGGTGCGCGCTTTCATGAGCTTGCTGCGCTAGTAGCCGTCAGGTTGTTGTTCGTGGAATCGCCTGGTCAGCCTTTCCATAGCCTTGAGTGCCTCGTCCAAATCGCCGGACATTTCACCCAGGTGGCTGTGGAGGCGTTCCATTTCTTGATTCATCTCACGATCACTGAGCATTTCTCCATCTTCCAGCATCAGCCTGTATCGTTCCATGGCGTTTTTCATCTGTCCTGCCATGCTGCCAAGTTGCTCATTCATCCGGTACATGTTCTGGAATCGTTCCTGATTGGCTTCACCCTTGATGCTATTCATGTACTGGTTCATGTTTTTCGAAACCTCGTGGCTTCGTTCCATCAACCGCGTCATCTGGTGCATCATATCCTGCGTCTGCTGCATCTGGTTCTGCATCTGTTGCGTTTGATTCTGCCCATGTTGCTGGGCCATTGCCGGCCAGGCTATAATGAGCGTTGCCGACAGGACAACCCAGAACGCAGATCTCCGTAAATGATGTCTACTTTTCATGTTTTCACCTCATCCTCCGAGATGTATATGTGAGGCCGGCACACTGCTGACCTCGTTTGATGTTACTCCCGAAGCGAGATTTATCTTTCAACAAATCACAGCAATCCGCAGCTATGAATTGCGCAAAAGAACGTAGGCCGATGCACTACGCTTGCGGCCCCGGTCAAACCACGCTATAATCCGGATTGATATCTTCGAATCGAATTATGGATCTGATCAACGGTACATCAGTTGGATTCGACAACCAGCTCCATCATTGTCAGCACGTCAAGCCAATCAAGTTATTCCAACGATGACGCCTACCCGATATGATTGCAACTCACGCTTCCGGGTAGCTACCGTGATTGCGATTATGTTAATGCTATTTGCCGGTTGTGCAGAAAGTGATGAGCCGTCTGTGCTCGTGTACTCGCATACAAATGGATGGCGACACGATAGTATCGAAGCCGGCGTCGCAGCGCTGAAACAGCTTGGCGCTGATAATAACTTCGACGTATTGGCGACAGAAGACTCGCTGGTATTCAATAGCGACTCGTTGAAAAACTACGACGCCGTGGTATTTCTCCTGACGACACTTGACGTCCTCGGTCCGACCGAACAAGTCGCATTGCAGCGATACATCCAGGCAGGCGGCGGGTACGTGGGGGTCCATTCGGCTTCAGATACCGAGTACGGCTGGTCCTGGTACGGGCAGCTTGTCGGAGCATATTTCACAGGACACCCGTCTGATCCGGGCGAGCGGGAGGGACGTCTTGTTGTCGATGATGCCGATCATCCATCAACCGCACACTTGTCATCAGAGTGGGTGCGGACAGATGAGTGGTACGATCTCCGGTCCGTTAATAACAACATCGAGCCAGTTCTGCTCATCGACGAAACGAGCTACAAGACACCCGGGGAAAATCCGTTACCAGACCTTAGGCCGATAGCCTGGTATCACGAGTTCGATGGAGGGCGGTCATTCTACACGGCACTGGGTCATACAACAGAATCCTATTCGGAACCGGCATTTCTGCAGCACCTTCTCGGCGGTATTCGATATGCGATAGGAGACGGAAAGCAACTCGACTCTGGCAGGTCGACTGTTCTGCCGTACGAGTCCAGTTTTGAAAAGATTGTCCTCGATGAAAACCTGAGTGAGCCGATGGAGCTTGACTACCTCGGCGATGGACGGATTATTTTTGTTGAGCGACGTGGAAACGTCAAGATATTCGACCCTGCAGTGGAGGAGTCATTTGTTGCGGCGACTTTTCCCGTTTACAGCGGCGGCGAGGAAGGACTGATCGGTGTAGCAGTAGATCCTGATTTTCATTCGAATCAGCGAGTCTATTTTGTCCACTCGGATTCCTCTGAGGCACTCATACATTTGTCTCGCTTCGTACTGAACGGCAACACGGTAGATATGTCAACGCAAAGCACGTTGCTCTCTGTACCTGTCGATCGGGGAGATGCCTGTTGCCACACAGGCGGTTCGATAGAGTTCGACAAAAACGGGAATTTGTTTTGGACAGTTGGAGACAATACAAATCCATTCGCCTCTGCCGGGATTTCTCCGCTGGATGAACAACCGGGACGGTTGATGTGGGATGCTCAGCGTTCAGCTGGAAACACGAATGATCTACGGGGGAAAATCCTTCGCATCAGGCCAAATGACAATTGGGGATATTCAATCCCCGAGGGAAACCTGTTTGAAGCTTCCGACAGTACACGCCCGGAGATATACGTGATGGGGAATCGTAATCCATTCCGCGTTTCCATCGATGACCATACCGGCTTTATTTACTGGGGTGAGGTAGGCCCGGATGCCGGTGATGATCTGGAGAGTCGGGGCCCGCGCGGTCATGACGAAATCAACCAGGCACGGTCTGCCGGCTACTACGGTTGGCCGTACTTCATCGGCGACAACAAGAAATACCATGACTTCAATTTCGCCACCGGTGTAGCCGGTGCACAATTCAATCCTCAGGCGCCTGTCAACGATTCTCCCAACAGTACTGGTTTGCGAACGTTGCCGGAGGCGCGGCCGGCATTCATCTGGTATCCCTACGGAGCATCAGCCGAGTTTCCCGAGGTAGGAATTGGTGGTCGAACAGCGATGGCCGGACCGGTGTTTTACCGGGATGACTATGAAGATTCGGATGTCCGATTCCCCGAATATTATGATGGCAAGTTGTTCATCTACGAGTGGATGCGAGACTGGATATTTGCCGTCAGCATGAACGAAGATGGCGACTATGTATACATCGAGCCATTCCTTCCCGAGACGCTTGAGCTAAAAAGACCTATGGATATGATCTTCGCACCGGACGGATCGATGTACCTGCTTGAATATGGGTCAAATTGGAATCAACAGAATACCGATGCTCGCTTGTCGCGGATACGTTATTCGAGATAACCGTGGCAAGGCGGCCAGTCGAATTGGGGCAAGGGCCGATCAACGCGCCACTTGGAAAACTTTCGGTCAGTCACGGTCTGACGCGCACTATGATCAACACGCCGGATGTTACCGTTGCGACGACCGTTCGCTATTAAGGTCCTGCCTTCCGGGGCGTTGGCAAGCGTCGACGACCGCGAGCGCTTCTACCGGGAAGCAAAGAGTGGCGCGCAGCTCCACCATCCTAACATTACATCCGTCTTCGAAATCGACGAAGCCATGCCGGGCGAGTGCCGGCCCGTAGTTTGAATACACGCACAACTTAATTTGCCATCGTGACTAGTTGCGTCGAACGAAAATTCTTGCCGAGTGCACTAACGAGATAGAGTCCGTCGGGCAAGTTCCCAGACTGGAATTCGATCGTTTGTGGTTGGTCTGGCTTCACTAATCCATGGTGAAGCGTCGCGACCTCGCGACCGAGAATATCGTATGCGACCACTCGAACTGTTTGTGGCTGGTCTACTATGATATCGAACGATGCTGTGTCGGTAAATGGGTTCGGGAAGGCATCTGATACGTAGAATCCACTCGGCAGTTGAGCGTCAATTTCGACAACCGGTGAGTATGTGAAGGAGCCATCGAGATCAATCATTCGCAGGCGAAATAGTGCTTTTCGTTTCGGATCCATTTGATGTGTAAATAGATATCGCTGGGTTCTATCCGTTCCGCCAATTGCCTGAACAAAACCTACAGCCGAAAAGTCCTGGCCTCGGTCAAGTTGTACTTCAAATCCAAGTGTGTTGAGTTCTGAGGCAGTTTCCCATGACAAGGTTGCAACTGCTTCGTCTACAGACGCAGTGAAGCTTGTTAGCTCGACGGGTAGAGGACATCCGCTACCCAGGTTCTGGAAATCCGTGAAGTCTTCGACCTGACCGTTCCTCTGAATAGTTCGGATTAGGACATTACTTACAAACTGATTGAGTTCATAGTAATACGTCTGCGTCGCACCATTGAAGATGTTGGTACCACCCGTAAAGGTAAATCCAAGAGCAGTCCAAGTATCGACAATTGTACTGGCGGTAACCCAGGTTGGTAAAGTAACAGAGTCACCGGAATAAGCCGCAAGATCAATTTGGAAATAGACTTCTTCGAGACGGTTACCGACTCCGCCATCAAAGTTGGTTACTGACCACTGGTAAGCAAATGTACCGGGATCGGCTTCGTCAAGGGTCACGGCTATGGAATTGGAATTGGCCGTACACTGGCCGAGCAGCTCGGATGTCGCAAAGAGGTTTGCAATAAACAACGCCAGAACAAATGATCGCATTTAATGGACCTAAGGCTGAAAGGAAAGATGACCTGGAAGAACACCTCTGAATTATCGACCGGCTTAGGTCAGACTGTAATCCTACCAGAAGTCGCAGCTTGGGTCTAGCGCAGGATAAACACGTGGTGTGAGTGTTCCTACGTTTCACACGCCAGGCTGCTCGCAGCCCCAACGGTTTGGGCTGGATTCAGCAGAATCAGGATGAGTGGTTTTCATCGCCGCTAGGGGGCACGTGTACTATTCTGCCTACCTGTTGCAGGGTTGTCACGAGTAGTCTATGACTTCTCGAGTGTATAGCTTTCAGCAAGTCACTCATCCCACATCCCTCATCCCTCATCCCTCAGCCCAAGCCTACCCGTCATCCCGAGCGCAAGCCGAGGGATCTCTCCTATCTCCCTATCTCCTATCTCCTCCTATTCTTCCAACCTTCACCCTATCCGGCACCCTTTATGCAACTTAAAGTCGATACATCAATTACACGGACCTCACTGTTGTCGGCTATCGACAGACGGTGACCCCTTTAATCCGCTCTCTTAGGGTTGTTCGAGCAGGTACGGGAAGGCAGGGCCTTCCAGTCATCAAACACAAACGACCTGCTCAGTTACGAAGCCCCCGGGCACAGGGCCACAAACGCTGGCTATCCCCGTCTCGCCTCCTATCTAAGTCATAAGAAAGCTCTTTCTATAGACAAACTCTGTCCTTTCGATAGGCACAGATTACAAAAATACAAGTAATGCAAACTTTTAAGTCCCTCGGTCTGACCGGGGAAACTCTCAAGGGTATCCTTGACGCCGGGTACGAATCACCCACACCAATTCAAGTGAAAGCCATTCCGGTGGCGCTTCAGGGCAAAGACCTTATCGGTTGTGCCCAGACAGGCACCGGGAAAACGGCAGCATTTGTCCTGCCAACAATTCAACAACTTGCAGCGGGTAAACGATCTCGGAATCCGAGATCACTCGTTGTAGCTCCGACCAGAGAACTGGCCCTTCAGGTTGAGACCGCCCTGAAGAAGTACGGAAAATTTACAGGTCTGAAAAGCCTTGCCGTTTTCGGCGGGGTCAGCATACACAAGCAACAGCAAGTGTTGCGCCGCGGCGTCGATGTCGTCGTCGCCACTCCCGGGCGTCTTCTCGACCTGATGAACCGCCGGTCAATCGATTTGTCTGAAGTGCAGATTCTGATTCTCGATGAAGCAGATCGCATGTTCGACATGGGATTCATTAATGACATCAAGGAGATTGTCCGCGCGACACCGAAGAAGCGGCAAACGCTGCTGTTCTCGGCAACCATGCCGAAAGCGGTCCAGGCTCTAACACGCAGCATCCAGTACAAACCGGTATTCATAGAGGTTGGTAATCGTACCAACCCGGCAGATTCCGTGACCCAGCGAGTATGCCGAGTTGATCAGAGTGCCAAGATGGAACTGCTCTGTCACATTCTGAGCACCGAAGACACAGACAACGTAATCGTGTTCTCGCGTACCAAACACCGTGCAGATAAAATCACTCGACAGCTGGACCGGATGGGTTTTGCTGCGACTGCGATGCATTCAAACAAGACGCAGCATCAACGCCAGCGAGCTCTCGAAGGATTCCGCCGGGGCAAGTTCGATGTACTCGTTGCAACTGACATTGCGGCCCGCGGCATTGACGTCGACGGTATTTCCCATGTCATCAACTACGATGCACCCGGAAATCCCGAAGATTATATTCACCGCATCGGCAGAACCGGCCGTGCCAACGAGGTTGGATCGGGAATTACATTCGTAACCCGTGATGACGAGCGTGGCCTTCTCGAGATCGAGCAGCACACAGGTGCCGAGATCGAGGTACTAGAGTACGACGGTTTCAATCATACGATGCGACCGGAGCGACCGAGGCCGACGCGGTCAAGTCGACCGAAGAGCTCTCGTGGAAAGCGTCCGAGTAACGGCAGCAATCGTAAATCCGGTGGCTACAAGAGCCGACGCAACGCGCGCCGCAAGTAGGATCACCAGATTACAGAAAGTAGCAAGGGCCCGTCATGGAAATGATGGGCCCTTTTTATTTACCGCATTAATGCTGGCAAGTCGGTCAAAACCCGACGCGTTTAAGTAGATCAGAGAATCGAGGATCGCCGCGTAGTGGATTTAATTGAGGGTCTGTGTTAATCAGTGCCATGGAATGAGAGCGGTCCGCGAACGCCTTTTCGAGCCAAAGGAATGTATTATCAAAGTCGCCGATAGGGATGTACGCCTTTCCAAGGTTATAAGCCGAGACGTATCCGTCCGAATGTCTTCCGACGAGTTCGGAGATAAGTCGCTTTGCATCATCCATTCTGCCGGCATTTCCATAGACGTGCGCTAGTCCGGCAACGATCGTCCCGTCGTTATTAGAGAGCTCAACTGCTCGTTCGATGTACCTAATTGCGTCCGAGAAATTTCCGAGTCTTTCATAGGACTGACCCAGCCAGAAATTTGCAATGACGAAATTCGGATCAAGCGATAAGGTCTTCAGGTGCTGATCGACGGCCGCGTTGGCGTCGACGTGGTTGAGAGTAAATCCAAGAGCCGAGCTGGCGATAAGAGAGAGGGGATCGAGTCGGATAGTCTCTCTCATTTCTTGAATTGCTCGATCAAACTGGCCAGTTACGATCAAGTAGTTTGCTATCCACTGATGAGCAACAGGATTATTCGGATCGGTTTCGATTGCGAGCTCGAATTGGACACTCGATTCATCCCAATCCCAGTCGTAGTACAAAGCGATATAACCAAGAGTGGCATGTGCGTTCGAATTAGTTGGATCAAGATCCAGCGCCTTTTTCGCCGCTTCGCGTGCACGCGTAAATGAAATGTCTGGAGGCAGCCAGTCATAGAAACCGATGACGGCATAAGCTTGCCCAAGTCCTGAGTACGCTTTCGCGTATCCAGGTTCTATCTCAATAGCTTGTTCGTAATAATCTACAGCTTGAATCAATGCCTCTTGCGTGCGCCGGTACCATAGATAGCGAGCTTTTAATAATAGCTCATACGCTACATAGTCAACGTCAGAGGAACTTACCGTTTCCGATATTGGCGCAAGTTCGACTTTCAGCGCCGCTGCAATTGACGAAGAAATATCTCGCTGAACTGTGAACACGTCCGATAGATCACGTTCGTAAGTGTCGCTCCAGAGTTGAAATCCAGTCTCGACATTGACAAGACTCGCGCTAAGTCGCATCCTGTTTTCAAACTTGCGAACACTACCCTCAAGTATCGTAGACACACCAAGCTGTGCAGCTATATCACCGATGTCAGCATCCGAATCTTTGAAGGCAAAAGACGAGGTCCGCGCCGGGACACGAATTCCTTCCAGATTCCCAAGGGCAACGATGAGTTCTTCCGTTAGGCCATCGACAAAAAAGTCCTGCTCAGTGTCGCCCGACAAGTTACGAAGCGGTAGAACTGCCATCGAATCAATTTCATTTGTCGAAGCTGCATTGCCTGGAGGGAACAGCGTCCAGATTAGTATGGTGAGGCCTGCTAGAACTACTACGGATATTGCGACTTTGACCCATTTTAAAGTTAGTGGCGTTTTTGCCTGTGACAAATCAAGCACGGGAAACTCTGAAGTCGTCGAGAGTCCATCCAAAAAGTCTGCCGCCGTCGAAAATCTCTCCCGGTCATCTTTTTTAAGCGCTCGCTCAAAGAATGAATCTACGGCACTATTAAGATCAGGATTGATGGACGATGGGGAAGGTGCAGCTTCGTTCAGTATGGAGTACACGACCGCTTGGTCATAACCACCACCGAAAGGTAACTTGCCAGTAATCAGCTGATAGAAAAGTACTCCCAACGACCAAAGGTCACTCCGCTGATCAACGTCGCTACCTTGTGTTTGCTCAGGCGACATATACGCGACGGTCCCAAGAGTCGAGCGATCCTTAGTCAGGTCAGATTCCTCGTTGAGTTTGGCTAGCCCGAAATCAATAATCTTCGCAACACCAGACTCGGAGACAATAATGTTGGCCGGCTTAATGTCGCGGTGCACAATTCCCTTTTCATGGGCAACACCGAGCGCGCTGGCGATTTCGGTAATGATGATGCTCGCCCGGTCAAAAGCAAGTCTACCTTCGCTTTCCAAAATGTCTGCGAGCGATTTCCCCGAAATGAACTCCATCGCGATGAACATCTGCCCGTCCTCCTCCCCAATATCGTAGACATGGCCAATCGACGGATGACTCAACGCAGACGCTGCCCGCGCCTCGCGCCTGAATCGCGCTGCATCATCGCTGTCTGGCTTCACGTGCCGGGGAAGGAATTTGAGCGCCACCTCACGATCGAGTCGTGAATCATGCGCCCGATAGACCACACCCATCCCGCCAGATCCCGCCTTCTCGATGATCGTGTAGTGTGATATGGTTTGACCGGGTTGCACGCGAGGCAGGAAGCAGTACGTATAAGTGAAAGGAGAAACCAAATTCAAAGATAGGAAAACGAAAGTAGATCCTCGGACTTGCCCCCGATCCCTGGTCCCTCATACGTCGTCCCTCACCGGAATGACATGCACGAATGCGCCGTAATGACATAGAGTCGAAGGGCTACGTGGCATCACCCCGTCATGTTGAGCGGCAGCGAAACATCTAGATCCTTCGCTATCGCTCAGGACGACAGGGGTGTGCCCCAAGACGACAAGTGTGCGCCTCGGGACGACGAGGGTGCCCAATGCCTAATGCCTGGTAGCCCCGTCACAGGCAGCGGCATACCCTTGCTCGAAGATCATCGTCCATCCGTGTGTGTATCCGCCGCGAACCATGCCGGCCTGGTCGCCGAGTGCTTCCCAGTTGCTCTGGACGAGTTCGACGCGGGTGCTCGACTCATCAATCGCCGTGAAGCTGACCTCGACGAGGGTGCGGCCTGTCACGACCTGGCCC
>JABDKO010000002.1 GCA_013002165.1 Rhodothermales bacterium
ATAATGCCCATTGCTGTACGGAACTCGGCACCGTCCGATGTTGCGATCGCGATTGGGATCATGCCAAAAATAGTAGACGCAGCTGTCATCAGCACAGGTTTCAGCCTCAGTTGACCGGCTTCTAACATGGCCTCCTTGGCGGTTTCCCCGCGTTCAATCGCCTGGTTCGCATAATCGACGAGCAGGATGCCGTTCTTCATGACGAGCCCCATCAGGGCAACCATGCCGATCTGGGCAAACAAAGAAAGTTCGGAGTCAGTGAGTGCAAGTAAGGTAAATGCACCGACGAACGACAGCGGCGCCGTCGACATGATCACGAGCGGTTGCGAAAAGCTGTTGAACTGACCGGCAAGAATCATGTAGAGCGCAACTAATGCAAGACCAAATGCAAACAGAACTGCCTGTATGGTTTCTCCAACTTGTTCGGATGCACCTTGGTAGGAGGCTTCGTAACCCGCATCAAGTTTCAGACTAGTGATAATTTTGTCCATCTCATTAATTAACTCGCCCACGGCTAATCCAGCAGGCGCGTTACCTAACACAGAAATTTTTCGAGATCGATTCAGTCGGTCGATCTGTGCCGGTCCACTGGCAAGGACGACTTCCGCAACGCTTCTGAAGTCAACTAACGTACCATCTGCTGCACGAATCTGGAGCAAGCCGAATTTGGCGAGATCGTCCCGGTAGGACTCTTCCATCCGGGCACGAACATCATAGCGAGATCCAAATTCTTCGAATGTTGTGATATCCAACCCGCCAATTGTTGCGCGAACGGTTGAAGCGATATCGCGGATCGAGATACCAAGATCAGATGCCCGGTCTCGATCGATGAGCACCTGCACCTCAGGTTTACCGAGTTCAAAGGTCGATTTGATGTCGACAAACATGCCAGAACGTAGCATCTGCGCCATCATGACTTCTGAGTAATTGTTCAGCTTTTCTAAGTCAGGGCCTCTTAAGGCGACCTCAACATCTGCAGTGAAGAAGTTGCTGCTGCTCGACCAGGATATTTCTTTCATACCGACGTATTTAGCTTCCGGAACGGCGGCTGTGATTTCTTCGCGAACGCGGTCTAAGATCACCTGCTGCGTGATGTTCCGTTCTGCTTTAGGTGTAATCCCAATGTAGTAATCGATCACGTTGGTCTTACCTTGCGCACCGGCGCCAATACTCAAGAACACCAGGTCCACATGTTCGAGTGCACCAATCGCTTTTCCGACTCGTGCGCCAATTCTTTTCGTTTCAACGATACCTGTCCCTAGAGGAAGCTCAACAATTGACAAGAACTCACTCCGGTCGGTTTTTGATTGGAAAGCGATCGGTACCTGGGTTGCGTAATGGATCCCCATATAGATTGAAACAGCCGCGATGATTAAAACGAACCATCGAATACGAAACGAGAAGGCTAGCGCTTTTCTGTACGAATGCTCGAGGCGTGTGTAACCGCGATCGAAAATCCGGAAGAGGAAACCGTGCCCGGTATTCTGTTTTAGTAGCTTCGAACTCAACATGGGCGTGAGCGTTAGTGAAACGAAGAGGGAAATGGCCACCGCTACGGCAATCGTCAGACCATATTGATAGAAAAAACGCCCGATGATGCCGCTCATGAACGCAATGGGTAAGAAAACCGCCATTACGGATAGCGTCGCGGCAACAACCGCAGTGGCGACGTTTTTCGTTCCTTGAGACGCTGCAACTTTGGGGTCGCTACCTGATTCTACTTCACGATGGATGGATTCGAGCACCACGATCGCATCGTCGACAAGCAAACCCACGGTTAGTGAGATCGCGACCATGGTGATCATGTTTATAGTGAAATCGAGTGTGTAAAATGCAAAAAAGGTTGCAATGATTGCGGTTGGAATTGCAGTTGCGACTATGAGGGTGGCTCGAATACTCAGCAAAAAAGCAAGCGTGACGACCACAACCAAGCCAATTCCCAAAGCTATGTCTTGGGTGACATCGCGAACGGATGACTCGATAAACCGAGAGACGTCACGCGCCACAATGAGTCTGATATCAGATGGGGCTTCAGTACGGATCTTTTCGATTTCAGCCTTAATCGCACGTGCGACTTCCACCGTGTTTGTACCAGACTGTCGCCGCACTCCCAGGCTCACCCCAGGCACACCGTCTAATTCTGCGTATGAGCGCTCGTCTTCTAAGCCATTTTCCACGCGAGCAACATCTCGAACGCGCACATATCCAGGTCTTTTTTGTACAACGACAATATTCTCAAAGTCCTCAACCCGAGCGACTTCACCTTTGGTTTTAATCGTGTATTCGGATAGACCTCCCTTGTAGTCCATCCTGCCGCCAGGAATTTCCGCGTGCTCGCGACGTATCGCGTTAATGACATCATCTACCGTGATACCGAAGCCGCGAAGTTTCAGTGCATCCAGCCAGATGCGGATCTCTCGCTCCCGCCCACCAACGATATTGATGCCGCCGACGCCAGGTACTCGCTGGAGACGTTCCTTAACCTGTTCTTCGGCGAAAGTTGTCAGCTCTCGGATCGAAAGTGGACCAGAAAGCATGATGGTCAGTATCGGCTCGGAGTCGGGATCGGTTTTGCTGACTTTTGGAAGGTCTATACCTTCAGGCAGGTTGGGCGTTGCAAGATTGATTTTGTCTCGTACATCCTGGGCTTTGACATCAACGTTCTCTGCTAACCCGAATTCCACGTAGAGCCGGGAATAGCCTTCGCTGCTTACAGACTGGAGGCTCTCTATGCCTGAGATTGCCACCACCTCCTCTTCCAGAGGGTCGGTCATTTCTGTTTCGACCGTGCCTGGACTGGCTCCATCCAGGGTCGTTTCGATGGAAATATATGGAAACTCAACGCTGGGAAACAGGTCGATACCAACGCGACCCAAGGAAATCATGCCGAGCACCAGCAGACTTCCGATCATCATGCAGGCCAGAACCGGCCGTCGTATGCAGAGATCTGAAAGCCACATTAACTGGGTGTTCCGAATGTGACACGGACGTTATCTTGAATGAGATTGAGCTTGGAACCCTGGATAACCAGGACACTGTCCTCGATCCCGGATAGAACTTCGACCTGATCATTTTCCAGTTCACGAATCTCCACTGACCGACGTTTCGCCAAACCCTTCTCAACAACGAACACATATCTGTCGCCCCCAAGACCACGAACCGTATGTCTCGGTACCGTCAGTGCGGCGCGTGGTTCGGGGTAAAGTTCTACTTCGATAAATAACCCGGGTTTGATCGCATAATCTGCGTTCTGTATTCCGAGACGCACGTCGATACTGCGGGTTTGCAAATCGAGGCGATCGTTGATCAAAGCCACTTCAGAT
>JABDKO010000032.1 GCA_013002165.1 Rhodothermales bacterium
GCAATGGACAGTAGCCGATGAGGGATGAGGGATGAGGGATGAGGGAAAATCATTTTTGCCAGCCCTGACAACCAATAACTACCAACCAACCCTTCCATCAACCAACCCCTCCATCAACCAACCCTTCCATCATCCAACCCTTCGGCAAACGAACGTCACCGGGCGGCATGTAGCAGGTATTCAGCGTTGGTTAACCCCATCTTGGGTATTCCAATAAACAACGTCGTGTCATGAAAAAGACCTCTCTCCTCTTCCTTGCACTGGCGACTGTGCTCGTTGTCGACACCCAAGCGCAAGTAGCCCGCGTAATCACGCTTGCCGATTCACTTGTCGGAGGTGTAGGTGGCGTCGCCGTCGATCGGATGGGTAACATCTTCTCGGCGGATTTCATGGATTCCGTGTGGCGAATTCGACCGGACGGACGAGTCTCCAAATTCGCGTCTGGATTCTACGGTGCGTCGGGTAATGCTTTCGATTCCAAAGGCACTTTGTATCAGGCAAGTTTCTTCGGCCATTACCTGTCGCGAGTAGACCGGCATGGCAATCACGAAGTCTGGGTCGATGAAGGCCTGAATGGGCCGGTCGGCGTGGCCATCAAATCTGACGGAAGCGTGTTTGTAAACAATTGCTCAGGGAATACAGTCTCCAGGATCGGGTCTGACGGTGTAGCGACGATGTTCGCTTCCGGCAATCTGTTTAGCTGTCCTAACGGGATTACCGTCGGGCCCGATAGTGCTTTATACGTAGTGAACTTCAGAGACGGTCGAATGATCAGGATCGACGAGAGTGGTCGAGCCGAATTGTTCGCAACCGTTCCCGGAGGTGGAAACGGGCACGTCGCGGTAGCACGAGGAAGCTTCTACGTCACCGCGTTTCAGTCGAACCGTATCTATCAAGTTACGATGGATGGTTCGGTAACTCTGGTCGCAGGAACCGGCCAGTTTGGAGAACAGGATGGCGCACCGCTTGAAGCACTGTTCACCTTCCCAAATGGTATCGCCTCGAATGCAGCTGGCGATAGACTGATCGTGAATGACTACATCAACCGAACGCCGCCGGGCGTCGACGTTCCGCCAGTACCTCTCGCAAATATCAGACTGATAAAGCTCGAATCTATATCGGATGTCATTACCGGTGCTCTGCGTTCCGGAGGAATCACCGATATGGAGGTCGCATATCGAGCCTTCAAGTCAGATCCATCCACTGCAACCCTTTTCACTGAACGAGAAGTAAACGGTTACGGATACGCAATGATGAATCAGGGACAACTCGACGTTGCAATACGATTGTTCGAGCTGAATGCAGAGTCCTATCCGAATTCATTCAACGTATGGGATAGTCTTGCAGAGTCCTACATGAACAAGGGGAGGACAAGAGAAGCGATCGCTAATTATGAAAAATCTCTCTCTATCAACCCGGGCAATCAAAACGCACACGACATGATTGCGAAAATCAAGGCTAAGTAGTCGGGCAATATTACTGGCAGTACTGCGGGATCAGCCATGTGTTGGTCCCGCATTCTGTATTTTGTTCATCAAGCATCCAACGAGCTGCGTGAGTCAGAAAGCACATACCGTCAGAACGACATCTGCCCTGGTCGGCGGTTGGCTGCTTTTTTTCGTTCTGTGGACTTTGTTTCTACTTGGCTGGGGCCAGGGTGAGATCTCAATTCTTGATGCCTCGATCGCCGCTCTGACGGTAACTGGATCGGCGGCGATTCTGAGTCCGCTTGTCTGGAAACTGACAGAACGCTTCGAGTGGCCAGGCACTGTTACCTTTGCATTTTGCATGACGCATATTATCGCAGCTTCGATCTTCTCGATCGTCTGGACTGTTCTTGCGCCAACCATTTCTCTGCTGCTTAGCGGCGAATCTCTTGCCAGTCTGGAATGGGATCCAGGAATTCAGAGCTGGAGATTGATGATGGGTGTCTGGCTGTATGTCATTGTAGCCGGCCTTTCATACACCGCTCGAATAAGCTCCCGACTCCGATTGCAGCAGGAAAAAGCCCAGCAGGCCGAAACGTTGGCAGCGAAAGCAAACCTGGCCGCAATGAAAAATCAGCTGCAGCCACACTTCCTTTTCAATGCCCTTCACTCCATCTCATCGCTAATCGACACAGACGCGGAACGAGCGTCAGAAGCCATAGAAAAGCTGGGAGATCTTCTCAGGTACACGATTGCTGATAAGGAGTCGGATATGCTCGAACTGGCAGACGAGTGGCAGTTCGTACGCGACTACGTCGACCTGCAAAAACTCCGATTCGA
>JABDKO010000072.1 GCA_013002165.1 Rhodothermales bacterium
AAAACATAGTCGTTGTTGTCCGAATTCTCGTCGGCAACGCGGAGCACATAATTCATAGCCTTGCGGCCGTCCATCGCTGACTTGAACCAGTCGCCCCTGTTTGATCGGAGTCTGCCGCGAAATCCAAGAGCGGCACCCTTGAAGAACATCGCGTCCAGATCATCCGGGTTCTTTTTTAGAATCTTGTCCGACCGATCGACGACCTCGTCCATAGCGGAAAAAAAGGAATCATCCATAGAGAGATCGTTGAGGTCGAGTAGAATCTCCCACCACGTTGTGAGGGATAGTAGAAACGGACCAATTGGATGATCGGGGTGCTGCCTGTCAATCCGGCTGAATACAAACTCGGCCTCGGCGAATCTCATATTGTATAGATTGTCGAGCCCTTCCTTAATCGTGGCCTGAACTTCGACATCTTCAATAATTGACGTTTCCTGTCCAAGTACCGCCGGTACAAGGAGGATCGACAGAATGATGCCTGCGCGGAATGATGTAAGTGGATTTCTGGACATTGCGAACACTAAAATCGACAGTTAGTCGATATAATGAAGGGCTGATACCCCGTAACTCCGTAGTTGTTTGTACGGACGGGAGATAGCAAATAGAGGTCCAGAAACCGCGCAGAATTACTTCAGTCGTCGGCAGCCCGTGTAGATCAGGGACACGGCCATCACCTTGAGCAGGTCGACAGGTACAAACCTCAGCCAGCCCTTATCGATGGACTCGATCCACGTCACGTGTCCTGCCGCGAAGTGCAGCCATGTAACGCCACAGCCGAAAAGGACGAGTGATCCAATAGCAGTCGAAAGGGTCGTTCCCGCGAGAGAGTTCCATTTTGTTGAGAGGACCCCGATCAAAAACGACGCCCCTATGAACCCGATCAGATACCCGCTCGAAATAGCCGATGCCAGGTACGTCATTCCATATCCTTCACCTGCAAAGACGGGGAAGAACATACCCGCAATTATATAGAGAAGCATTGAAAACATCCCATTCCGCCATCCGAGGAATAGACCGGAACCGTACACTGCGAGTGTCTGCAACGTGAACGGAACCTCCCAGAGATAGAGTCGCACTTGCGCGCCAAGAGCTGTTAACGCCGCAAAAGCGACAATCAGAGTTATCTGAATTGCTATTGGCGCTGTGCCGTTTCTGACAGCGTCAATACTTGTCGTTCGGTCAGATGTGAGTATTGCTGCGGGATTCATAATCGTCTGGTAGTTGTTGGCAGACGAGAATAGGTATTTCCCGTATCAAGTTCCACAGAATTCGGCTATCGCGGTGGCCAAACAGCTCCCTGTGTTTTGCCGTGACCGGTAGTCCTGTCATAGGCTCGATTCTCGACCTCCGCATCGTCAAGGATTGACTGAGACATCTGTTTGGCCCTGTTCGATGCGATCAGGCAGTCAGGTGCCCGGAGGGCTAGCAGAGCGTCATGTATCTTTCGCGTAGTAGCCTTTGACGAGGCGATGTGCCAGCCTTCATGATTGTGGAGCGCAGTCTCGAAGACTTTCCAGCGAGCGACCAGGTTGGGTGGTCCGTTCGCCGCTGACGTCCAGGAAGGAAGTGTGACAACCACTTCGGTAGCAACGCTGATATCGACAAGCCTGCAGGAGCCGTCCTCTTGCACTGTCTTGAAGTTCAACCCGGTCAGTGATTCGGTCAAGCCGAAATACGTAGTGCCGTCCTTTACAGGTCCTTTTGCAGACATCTCATTCAGGAGCGATTCAGCGGAATCACCATCGATGTTGTAGTACTGAAATTTAACATCAGTACTATGCCCCCTGGTAGAACTTTCCTGCGCACCAGCGGTCGCAAATGACGTAAACGTCAGCAATGCTGCAAATGCGACATGAGAGAAAGTCATGAACTTGCCTTGTCTGTTGGATTATTTCCGGACACATGACTCGAAACGGAGCAGACGGCGATGCTCCCTAGCGACCGGGAAAGGCCAACCTGGTCACGTTCGTGCCCTTTCTACATAATCGACTGTGAGACGTTCTGAATAAAGGGGATTCGTTAGGGGGAGCCCTGCCATATTTCACTCTGGCAGGCCATCATCGCACCACAGTTGCCGTCTTTGTCAGCGAGATACCCATTCCCGTAGCACGAATAAAGTAAACACCGGCCGGCAGCGACGATGCATCGAAGCCCAGTGTTTTAATTCCGGCTTCAACGACTTCATTTAATATCTCATCCACTTTTCTTCCGACCGAGTCGTAAACCTCGACGACAATAGGCCCAGGCTTTGGATTTGACAGTGCAAAGAATCCTTTGTCCGACAGGGGATTTGGATACAGGTGTGATAGCTCGAAGACATCAGGAACAACCTTTGGCGTCTCAACCGGAGTACTCACCGGAGGCGTATAGATTGGGTTGACAAGCGAGTCGGCCCCAACTCCAAGATCGCCGAGCGATTCGATTCCAGAGGCGCACAGGGTGGCGCCACTGTCTTCCAGCGTTGAAGTGTACGGTACCCATACACCCGCCAGGTCATCTCGCCGAGCTAGCGTGAGCTGTTCAGGTACATTAACACCGTCTATACCACTGATGTTCAGACATGCCGTGTACTCAAGTCCATCCAGGCTATCACTTCGAATAGTCCAGTAGCGGTCGCTGGCAACGACATTTGGTTCAATGATCGAACCATCATCGGTTGATGCTACCTTGCCGTCGAATGTGTTGTTGTCGGGAGCCAGATCGTATCGGGAGACATACAACGTACCATCTGACCTTTTTGACATAGATGCCGATGAGTTGGAGTTAGAGGTCACATTGATGCTCAGGCCGAGCCCGTCGAAGACGTCACCAGTCTGACCGTCGATCAGAAACTGCTCCATGCTATTGCCTTCGGCAGCGATGCGCAGGCATGAGCTGAAGGCACTTGTTGCTGCGGTCTCTCCCTGGCTTGTCGACGTTGTCGACAGGTAGAGTCCGGTCGCCTGTTCAGCAGTTGAGATGGGAAGCAAGTCGTAGTCGAGCAGGACTGTTCCGCTTGCGCCTGCTGTTCCTTCAACTGAGAGTCGATAGAAGCCGTCGGCATGGCCGCCCTCACAGGCTGTCGTTGAGAAGACGTCGACCGGCCCGGTGGCACGTGGGCCGATGCGTAGTCGTACCTGATCTTCGAGCGCGAGAGCGGAGAGCATCCGCGGAGGGTCGGGAACGTGAGGCGCACCCGGCTCTCCGTTGTGAAAGTGTTCGATCGCCGGACCAACGTTTCGTTCAAACGAACTCTGGCTGATCTGAACACGTGGAATACCCTCTTCATCGCTTACAATTCGAATTCCGAATTGTCCATTTCTGGCAATAATATTACCAGCAGGTTTTGAGCCCTCCGTTATGGTGACACTAGTCAGAATTTGGGGTCCATTGGCAACCACCAAAATGCCGCCAAACTGATTGGGTAAAGAGCTCCCATCGGAACCGATTCCTATCACGTTTGCCGCGAACGAATTGTCTTTGGAAGTCGCAGGATAATTAGGTGTCCCATCAGTTATTGCCACTCCAAATCCGTTGCCGGAAATTACGTTGCCAATTATTAGATTCCGGGAGCCTCCCTGTAAGCCGATGCCTATACCTAAAGTCTCAGCACTACCGGATTGGCCGTTGCCGATCTGCGCCGTACCTGCCAGATTAGTCCCTATCTTATTGCCTATTATTAGATTGTCGCTAGCCCCATCCATATCTCGAGAGCTGGCGGATCGCGACTCGACGAGTGTCGCGTCCACATCAATCGAACCGACCAATCCACGAACTAAGTCGTCGAGGGGTTCCATTGATCGTATCGCACGAATTGCAGCGTCGCTATCCGTGAAGACGTTAAACACTACACGCCCTCCGATAACAACACCCCGCAGTTCATTACCAGAGATGACATTTGGTTCGGACGAACCAGTGCCACCAATGATATTCTCGCCACCGACCGGAAACTGAAAAGTCTCGCCGACTATGGCACTAGGGATTCTCACTCCTGTTGTATTAGGTCTTGCAGATGTACCCTGAGGATTCGTTCCAATGAAGTTACCTTTTAGAATGTTCTTGTTACTGCTTAATTCAATTCCAATCCCGTACCCACCAACCGTGTTGTTTTCAATCATCACTCCATCTGCCAAAAGAGTCGAGATACCGACGACTCCCTTAAACTCTTCATCCTTAGGTGCGACCGTTCCGTTTGCCAACAACCCGATGACGTTCGACCGTATCTCATTTCGCTCAGACTCAACACCGTAAACCACAATTCCGATTGTACTGACAATCTGGTTACCTTCTCCGGCGACTCCTCCAATAGTAACGTCCGAGATACCGCCAACTAAATTGGTAGCATTATCTATGTTTCGACTGATGCCAAAGACTGTATGACCTAGTACGGCATCTCCTGCTGCGGTAAAACCTATGATGTTTGCTGCGATGTGCGCTCCATCAGGTGATGGTGACAGATTTGCATCGCGCGTCAGGTTGACGCCGACTCCTTCGTTTGTTGCAATGGCATTACCACCGGCAGCCTGACCAACTATGGCGTCTCGCGCCTCGCCGCTGATTGTTATCCCGTCGGCTGATTCCATTCGACCATTCGCCAGTAGTGTCACTCCCGCTGCGTCCATTCCGACTATGTTACCGAGAATTCTCGCGTTGTTTGACGATCCAGATTCTGACCCAGGCAGACCACCTTCAACCTCGATACCATTCCATGCATTGTCGCTCACGACATTGCCTGGTGCTATTCCGGGCGTGCTTGTCGATCCACCGATCTCGATGTCATTCGCAAAAAGCACCCAGATTCCGCGATGGCCTGTGGCATCTCCGGTTAATATGCCATTCCCGAGTGCCATGCTTCCCGTCGCATCGACTCCGATGTAGTTCGATTTGATCCTGGCGCCGTCAGCTCCGGGACCGACGACGTACACCCCATGCGCGCCGTTGCCAGAAATGACATTCCGTTCGCCAGAAGTCTCGCCACCGATCACGACATTGGCTGCTTTTTCGACGCGTACGCCTTCGGCTCCGTTGGCGAGGGCTGCATCACCATTTGAGTTTGTACCGATGTAGTTTGCTGCAACGATATTCCCCGTCGCTGCTTCGCCCAGAATTAGAACGCCGACCGTCGCATTACCTGAGATAACATTGCGGGCGCCTTCAGTTGAACCACCGATCGTCACGTTCGGCGAACCGTCTATCTTAATCCCCTCTATTCCGTTGGGGACGGCTGTAATTCCAGTTGCGTTTATTCCGATGTAGTTACCGGAAATGACGGTACCCGCCGAACTCGCACCGAAGACTAGCACGCCCTGCTCGGTGTTACCAGAGATCACGTTGCGTTGCTCCATCGTGTCGCCACCGATCCGATGGTCCGGCGTGTCTTGAACAGTGATCCCGATTCCGTTGGGTTTTGCCACGGTGCCAGAAGGATCCAGTCCGATGTGACAGGCTTCGATGACATTGCCGCCCTGGCCGCCATTGACAATTCCGATAGGGAAACCACCGATAGCGAGTCCACGAATCACCGATTGGCCTGCGCTGATTGCAAGACCCACGTTTCCTGCGCCCTGCAGTGCCACAACCGGAGTTCCGCTGTAGCCAGGCTGGGTCGTGGCATCCATCACCACCGGGACCACGATCTGGTCCAGTTCGGTTGTCACATTTATTGTGTGCGGCCCGTTGCCTTCAATGTTAAACATGATCGGGTTGGAGCCTCCTCGACTATTGGACACCTGAATGGCCGCCCGCAGCGTGCACTGATTGTCTTCTTCATCGGGGTCGACGTCGCAAAACTCATCCTCGGCATCGTGATCAGCAAGGTCGCGCGTGTCGTTGACAATTATGTCTGTGCTTCGTTCTGGCTCCTCGAAGCGAAGTATCCACCCTTCTCCGTCGCCGTCCGGATTCACGCCCTGGCCGACAATCGCTTGTCCGTCGTCAGAAATAGACCACGCGACACTAAGTGTCCATCCTTCAACATCAATCCCCGCTTCGTCCGCAACTTCAACGAGGTTACGCCACCCATTTTCAGCATCCCATATGGCGGCACCAAGAGCAGTGGCAATTTGACCAACCATGACTGAACCGTCGGCTGAGACGTCATTGACTGCAGTCACGTCATCATCAAGGATAGTGAACACACCATTTTCCCACCTGAAAGCCCTATTCTCGACAGGGTCCGGAAATCCACCCCGAAGTAC
>JABDKO010000093.1 GCA_013002165.1 Rhodothermales bacterium
CTCCGCACACTTCTGTATCGACACCGAACAGGCAGCGGTCTCTTGACCCCGAATTGGATCGCTGAAGGGCATTTTAGAATGGCACTCCTTTTGACTATAGGATTCTCAGTTAATGTCTCGCCAGTCAGATGATCAAGAGTTCCTTAATAGTCGCATCCGGGGAAAGCATGACCATCAGTTATCAGGCACTGAAGGCAGCGATTCAGAATCCCGTCGTAAGTTTGAAATACGAGTAAAGCACAGGAGAAGAAAATGAGTCAGATCTGTATCAATGTACCGGGAATGAAAGCCAACCAGACTATCAATGTTGCGGTGACTGTCAATGGGAAAACGCGTTCACTTAACTATCGAGTAGAGACGTTCCCCTGGTCAGAAGAGTTGGATTCTGTCGAACGAATTGATGTGCTGAGAACATTCATCAAGGACTATGCCGATGATTGGAATCTGGTGCAGATTGGTCCTCCTGAGAATAATCTTATTCCGGTAATGTTCAAGCAGCGCACGCTCGAAAGAGCCATCAAACAATGATTAGGAATTACTTAACCGTTGCCTTCCGCAACCTGAAACGCCACCGCGGCTACGCTGCAATTAATATTGGCGGGTTAGCAGTGGGTCTGGCGTGTGCACTCCTCATAGTGCTATATGTCAACGATGAACTTAGTTACGACAGGTACCACGTAAACAAGGATAGCATCTTTAGAGTCGTGACTGGATCTGACTCGGGTACATTTGAAGAGATAGCAAAAGTCGCCGGTCCGTGGGGACCTGCAATCGCCGAACAGACAGCCGGAGTCTCGGAATATGTTCGGTTTCGATTTGCTAATACAGTACTCATGTCCGGCAATGGAAAGCAGTTTTATGAAAGTGAGGGGTTGTACGCGGATGATTCTGTTTTTGAAGTCTTTTCGTACGAGATTGTAGATGGCAGCCGTGACCCACTGGTCGACCCTGGAAGTATTGTAGTTACCGAGTCATTTGCAGCCAGATACTACGGCGATGCTACTGCCATTGGAGAATCAATTGAGATAGGCACCCGGCTGGTCAATATCACCGCAGTCATCAGGGATATTCCGGATAACTCACATTTTCGATTCGACTACTTGCTGCCCACTGTTTCGGAGCCAGACTCGATTCGCTTTGATCCTGTACGTAATCAGCATTACACATACCTGCTCCTGGACAAAGGGGTATTACCTGAAACAGTTGAGGCAGGCCTGACCCCCGCGATAGCGAGTTTAGTCGGTGACGAGGCAGCTTCGGGGTACCGGCCACGGCTTCAAGCAATCACAGATATACATCTTCATTCCAACCTGTTCCGGGAGATGGAGCCGAATGGCAACACGGCATATATCTATATCTTCTCTCTTGTTGCGGGGTTGGTTCTGCTTCTGGCCTGTATCAATTTCATCAACCTTTCTACCGCACGATCGGTGCGACGGGCGCGCGAGGTTGGCGTGCGGAAGGCGTCCGGCGCGCGGCGCGGGACGCTGGTCTTTCAGTTTTTAAGCGAATCGCTGATCCTTTCGCTTCTTGCGGTAGTTGCGGGGATAATTCTCATCTCAATTCTTCTTCCATCATTTAACACCATAAGTGGGAAGAGTTTGACTATGAACGTCTTTCTCGAGACGAACATGATAGTGGGAATCGGACTGCTGACAATAATTACAACCGTATTGGCCGGCCTGTACCCTGCGTTCGTGCTTTCGGCGTTCCAACCTGCGATAGTGCTCAAGGGTGAGGCGACCCGCTTGAAAGGGGCACGACTTCGCAAAGGCCTCGTGATATTTCAGTTCGCCATTTCGGTCTTTCTGATCGGATCAGTTGGAATAGTGAACAAGCAAATGTCATTTATTCAGAATACAGATCTTGGATTCGAGCGGGATCAGTTACTGGTTATTCCAATTCGAGACGACGCGATCAGGCTTAACACGGAGACTTTCAAGAGTGAAGTACTGAACGTCCCCGGTGTTGTATCTGCAACGGCATCAGGTAATTTGCCCGGAGGAGGAGATTACGGTTTTCCACTTTTTCCTCAAGACATAGCGGATGACGACAGACCACGGCCACGGATTCTGGTGACAGATGACACGTTTGTTGAAACGTACAAAATGAGACTGAGCGACGGTCGATCGTTTTCCCGTGCTGATGCTGACGCCGGCGGAGCATTCATGGTGAACGAAACAATGGCAGGTCAACTACGCGAAGCCGGTTGGGAAAGTATTGTCGGGAAGTCGATGGGTTTACCACCATCAATCAGCGAACAACAATTACCTGTCGTTGGTGTGGTCGAAGATTTTCATTTTCGATCACTGCACGAAGAGATTGGACCGCTAGTCTTTTTCATGCCTCCACCGGAGTGGTTCAGTGTTGTTACTCTTCGGATTGCGGGATCTGATGCCCGGCAGACCATTGCCCAGATAGCAGATGTCTGGCGTGGGTTCGACAATCAGAATCCTATGACCTCGTATTTCCTTGACGACAACTTTCAAGCGTTATACCAGTCGGAGACTACGGTCAAAGAACTACTGGGCTACGCTACAATTCTTGCGATCCTCGTTGCGTGTATGGGATTATTCGGTCTCGCAGCCTTTACAGCCGAACAACGCACGAAAGAGATCGGGATTAGAAAGATTCTGGGTGCGTCGGTTGGAGGGGTCGTGCTTCTTCTAACTAAAGACTATGCGACCCTGGTGCTTGCCGCCCTGGCAATAGCAATGCCCGTTGCGTACTTCGCAGGTGGTCGATGGCTGGAGAACTTCGCTTACCGTGTGTCGCCAGACCTATCGCTCGTGGCACTCTCCGGTTTAGCCGCTCTGGCAATCGCCCTTGCAACTGTCAGCTATCAGTCGCTGAAAGCCGCACTGGCCGATCCCGTGAAAAGTCTTCGGTACGAGTAGACTCATTCGTAGCGAATGCTTCTGACCGGATCAGCAATGGCAGCCCGGATTGACTGATAACTTACTGTCAACCAGGAGATTACCAGCGCACCGATTCCGGCTGCCAGAAATACGCCAATCCCGATTGATGTGTGATACGCAAACCCGTCGAGCCACTCTTTCATAGCGTAGTATGCAACCGGGATCGAAAGCAGGAAGGATACGGCAACAAGGATGGTGAACTCTCTTGACAGCAGGATTACGATGTTGGCTACAGATGCTCCGAGAACCTTGCGTACACCGATTTCCTTCGTGCGGCGCTCAGCCGTAAACGAAGCCAATCCGAGCAGTCCAAGGCACGCAATGAACACAGTGAGGCCGGCAAAGAATCCGAGGAGCTTACCCAGAACATCTTCCGATTGATAGAGCTTTTGGAAGTCATCGTCGAGGAAAGAGTACTCAAAGCTGTAGCCGGGTACGATCCGCTGCCAGGCGGAGCGTAGCGACGCTATTGTTTCACTGATATTATCGGTATCGACTCGGACAAGTCCGTAGAAACGAAAACTGTTGTACACAAGGACTGTAGGCCCAATCCTCTCATGAACGGATTGCGTATGAAAATCACGAACGACACCGATTACGTGAAAGTTGTTCGGGTTGTTGTTGTTGTTATTGTTGCCAACAAACTGTAGCTCCTTATCAATTGCCTCGGTCGGTGACTGCCAACCGAAGGCTCGCATTGCAGTTTCATTTATCACAAGTCCCCGCAATGTATCTGCAAGAAAGTCTCTGGAAAAGTCTCTGCCTGCGAGAACCTCCAGGCCAAGTGTCTCGGCATAGTCAAAGTCCCGTAGATACATCTGGACGTTCAGGTTATCTCCCTCGGCCGCCTGCGGCAACTGCATTAAGACCGGTTGCGAAAGTCCTGCCGGGACTGCCATCGATGACGAAACACTCTTGACACTTGGTTCTCCCAGAATGGCATTCCGGTACGACGGGAAGAGGCGTGACGGCTCCGGATCAGTAACCTGAACAACCATGACCTGATCTTTGTCAAAACCAAGCGGCTTGTTCTGAATGTATCTCATCTGCTTATAGACGATGCCAGTACCGATGATGAGAATCAAGGAGACGCAAAACTGGAAAACGATAAGTCCCTTTCGCAATAGTGCCTGGCCAGTTCCACCGCTGACCACTTTACCCTTCAATACTGCGGCTGGCCGGAACGAGGCGAGGAAAAATGCGGGATAGCTGCCGGCTACAATACCGACTCCGAGGGTTACGACGAGAACAGTTAACAAAATCTGAGGCGAAAAGAGCGCTGCGAATCCAATCGTCTTGCCGGTCACCGAGTTAAATGCTCCAAGGCAGGCTATCGAAAGCAGTAGGGCAACGATAAGCGCTACGAAAGCGAGCAGTATTGATTCTCCCAGAAACTGCTGAATCAGGAAGGACCGGTTCGCTCCGACAACCTTGCGCATGCCGACCTCTTTTGCTCTTTGGGCAGATCGGGCAGTCGTGAGATTCATGAAGTTGACACACGCAATGAGAAGAAGGAATATCGCAACTGCAAGGAATACGTTCACGATCGCGGCGTTTCCGTTTGGCTCTATTTCGTTTTCGAGGCTGGAATGCAGATGAATACTCTCAAGAGGTTGCAGGGACATCGTCACCGAGTTACCTCCTTGCCGAAACTGTGGAGGTACGTTTTCACTGATGAAGCCCGGAAGCTTCGCAAGAAGACTTTCCCTGTCACCTTCATTGCGCAATAGAAGATATGAGTACGCAAATGGAAACTGCGCTTCCGGTACATCGAAGAGATACAGCTGATTCGGATCTTGCATCGATATAAATGAGGCAAGGAAATCCGGATGAAAATGTGAGTTGTCTGGTACGTTTTTCATCACACCGACAATTTCAAAATCATACTGATTATCAATCGTTATCGTTTTTCCGACAGCGTCCTGACCGGCCGGGAAGTATTTGGTGGCAGCGCGTTCGGAGATTACTACCTTGAAAGGTTCATTGAGTGCTGTCGCACTATTACCCGAGATTAGTGGCAGGTCAAAGATGTCAAAGACGGTGGAATCTGCGAAGTACCAGGATTTCTCGTTGAAGCGTTGATCTTCATAGTTGACCATCCAGGATTGTCGGGGTGGTTTCAGTCGAACCATACTTTCAATCTCAGGAAACATGTCCAGCATCTGTGTCGTCCATTTCGGGGGCGACTGTGCTGTATTCTGCACACCGTCTCGAGTCTCCAGTTCAAGTGCAATTCGAACGATCCTTTCCGAGTTGCTGTGGTGTTTGTCATAACTCCACTCATCGTTTACATACAAGGTGATGAGGATAAAGCAGGCAATGCCGATAGCAAGGCCCAGAAGATTAATTGTCGCGTATCCTTTGTGGCGAATGAGGTTGCGAACGGCTACTTTCAGATAGTTTCGGAACATGACGGACAGCTCGGCTGAGGAGGAAGTCGAGAAAGAGAACGATAGAAGATGAGGTAATCTCATCATCAGATATCCTGGCTCTACGTGAAAGAATACCGTAAGGGTTCACGGAAACAGACTCTCACATTCAGACTGATAGGTTGAACAATGACAAGAAAGCGGATAAAAGGATGGATGAGCTGTTAGAAGATGTGAGTCAGCGCGTTAGGGAATACCTTTCTGGTGTCTCTAATCGGTCCGTAGCCCCAAGTACGGGTGCACTGGAAGGTTTGTCAAACTTCGATTTCCGATATCCGGAAACGGGTCGTTCGGCTCGTGAAGTTATCCACATGTTGGACAGACACGGTTCGCCGGCTACGGTTGCGTCGGCGGGCCCGCGTTATTTCGGGTTTGTTGTCGGAGGTGCGCTTCCGGTAACCGTAGCTGCAAATCATCTCGTGACCGCGTGGGATCAGCTGTCGGGTCTTTATGTAGCCTCTCCCGTCGTCGGCAAAATCGAGTCTGTTGCAGAAAAATGGCTTGCCGATGCGCTGAGTTTCCAGGAAGGCACTGCTGCAGGATTCGTGACCGGGGCCACGATGGCCAATTTCTCAGGTCTCGTCACGGCGCGGAGTGTCCTCCTCAAAAGACAAGGATGGGATGCCGAGGAGGATGGACTGTTCGGCGCACCGGAACTCACTGTTGTCGTTGGTGATGAGTACCACGCCAGCATGAAGAAGGCCTTGAGCCTTGTCGGATTCGGTCGAAGCCGAGTGGTTCGTGCACCGGTCGATACACAAGGGCGTATCATTGCATCATCTTTTCCTGAGACCGACGAAAATACTATCGTCTGCCTGCAGGCAGGAAATGTAAATACAGGAGCTTTTGATCCGCTTGAGGAGCTCGTTGATCGAGCCAGGAGTTCCGGGTCATGGGTCCACGTTGACGCCGCGTTCGGATTGTGGGCACGGGTATCGGATCGATACAAGCACCTGACAGACGGGATCGAGAACGCAGACTCGGTTGCGACAGATGCTCACAAATGGTTGAACGTGCCGTACGATAGTGGCATCATTTTCGTGAGAGACCGCCAGGCATTCAACCATGCGATGTCATCATCTGCCGCATATTTAATAGAAGGTGAACGTCGAGACGGATATAAGTATGCTCCCGAGATGTCTCGGCGACCACGCGGGATCGAGGTGTGGGCTGCTTTGTTATCGCTGGGGCGTTCAGGGTTGGCAGAACTCGTCGAGCGTAATTGCGCACAGGCTGCCCGATTTGCCGCCGGTCTTCAATCGCACGGCTTCAAAGTGCTGAACGATGTCGTCTTGAACCAGGTGCTGGTTTCTTTTGGCGAGTCCGACCGGACAAAGCGGGTGATCGAGGCTGTCCAGAATGACGGAACGATGTGGGTGGGAGGAACTGAGTGGCAGGGTCAGACGGCTATGCGGATAAGTGTTTCCTCCTGGTTAACGAGCGACGAAGACATCGACATGTGTATCGATGCTATTGCACGTATTGTACGAGAGGAAATTTAGATTTACGGCCAGAGGTGCTCGTCCATACTAGTGATTCGATTGCAACGCGATGGTTGGGTTTGCAAGAGCTGCCTTGATGCTCTGGTAACCAACACTTCCCAAGGCGATGAGGA
Organism: Rhodothermales bacterium; assembly: GCA_013002165.1. Lineage (GTDB taxonomy): Bacteria > Bacteroidota > Rhodothermia > Rhodothermales > JABDKH01 > JABDKO01. The sequence goes on from JABDKO010000093.1 coordinate 6,963, forward strand.
GTGTAGCTAGAGCTGCCATAATGAACACTCCAAATCCAAGCCCGGTGCTGAACTCAAAATTCCCCAGCCAGTCCTGCATGTAAATGTATGCTAGTGGGCTACCAATGATGAGAGCGAGTCCGACTAGTTTGAGGAAGTCCGAGGTGAGACGGTAAACAATTGAAACTACACCTGCACCAAGAACCTTCCGTATGCCGATTTCTCTCGTGCGTTGTTCAGCCGAATAGGTAGCCAGTCCATAGAGTCCCAGACATGAGATGAACGCTGCGAGAATGGCGAAGCAGCGTGCGAGATTTCCAATTGATGCATCACTTCGATATGCTTCTGCAAATTCATCATCCATAAACCAGTATTTGACTGGATATTCTGGACTGAAGGTCCGAAAAGCAGTCTCAAACTCTGCAATGGCATCAGCCGCCGCTCCGGGCCTTGTACGAACAAAAACGAAACGCCCTGCGGATGGGTCAAGCCGGATTACCAGCGGCTCAATCGGTTCGTACAATGATTGCATATGGAAGTCTTTCACTACGCCGATAACTACACCTTCGCGGTTCCACAACGAGACGGATTTACCCAACGGATCATCGAGACCCATCGACTTAGCGGCAGTTTCGTTAATCAAGATATTCGAAGTGTCGGCGCCAAAAGAACTGGAGAATGTTCTTCCGGAGGCCAGAGAAATACCCATTGTCTCCAGGAAATCGTAGCCAGCACTCACGATGAAGTACTGAGTGTTGTGGTGATCCGGTTTGGCTGGCCAGTCGAGCCCGCCGGTTGAAATTTCTACTTCCAGGGGGCTCTGGTCGGCCCGGGTAATGCTAATGATGGCCGGATTAGATTTGAGTTTATCTCTCACGCTGTCAAACTGCCGTTTCATCCCACCTTCCAGCCTTCCGTACAGTACATTTTCCCTGCTAACCCCAAGATCTTTCGAGCGGATATATTCAAGCTGATTGAATACAGTCAGGGTGGAAACTATCAGAATGACTGACATGGAGAATTGAAATACGACCAGGGTCTTACGAAATGTTCGACCTCCTACACTTGCGGTCGCGCCCTTCAGAATCTGAACGGCATCTAGTGCAGAAAGGTACAGGGCCGGGTATAGTCCGGAAAGGATACCTACCGCTAGTGCTATGCCACCGAAAAGTATCCAAAGCGTCGGGTTTCCAAAGTCGATAAAAATATTCTTGCCAGTGAGTCTGCTGAATGCTGGCGCGAAAATGACGACTGCTGCGCAAGCAGTCACAAACGCGACGAAGGCCGTCAAAACAGACTCGACCAGGAATTGTTTTGACAGCTCGACTCTAGAGCCACCAAGTGCTTTGCGTACTCCAATCTCCATGGAGCGCTGTGAGCTTCGTGCAGTAGCCAGATTCATGAAGTTGATACTGGCAATAAGTGCAATCAGAAATGCGACAAGAACGAACATGCGAACGTACTCAATCCGACCTCCAACTTGTTCGCCATTTTCAAAATTCGAGTAGAGGTACCCATCGGTGTATGGCTGGAGAAACAGCTCGGAAAGTTCTCCCGGTTTATGATCCTTGATTACAGTGCGAATCTTATCAGAGACAACTACCGGATCAGCTTCTGGTCGAAGCCTGACGAACATTTTGAAACCGTTATTACCCCATTCGTCAACCCAGGAATTACGTGACACGTACTCCTGCACAGGCAGCACAAACTGAAACGTAACTGAGGACGCAGGTGTGACATCTTCAAAGACTGCCGAAACGATGTAGTCTTCTCGGTTATCTACCTTCAGCGATTGTCCAACGACTGCTTGTGCTGCGAGGCTCTCAGTAGGATAGGTTTCAAAGGCTACCGGAAAGAACTTTCTCGCCATCGAAGCAGAAATGGCAACCGATGCAGGATTCGCAAGCGCCGACTCCCTGTCGCCGGCGATAAGTGGATAGCTGAACAGGGAAAAGAACTCCGGTCCCGCGTTGCGGCCGAGTTGCCGGTGAGACACCTGACCGTTAGAGAATGTAATGCTGCGAGACCAGCTCATAAGCACGGAATGGGTGATCTCCGGATATTCCTCATCAAGCACATCGACGAGCTTGGCGGATATTGCATCTGTGGTTGACACTTGCCCGGGACCATAGTCGGCAGTCCGAAGAACGCGGTATAGGTTCGGCCCTTCGTCGTGGAATCGGTCAATCTGTAGTTCGTTTTGAACCCAAACGACAACGAAGAACGTGCAGGCCAGGCCTACCGCTAACCCGAGAATGTTAATGAAGGCGTATACTTTGTTGCGCTTCGAGTTTCTCAGTGCGGTCTTCAGGTAGCTTCGGTACACGGTGCGATTAAATCGAGTGAGATATCTAACAATGTAAGACAGCACGGACCAGGCGAAGGGTTACGTTCCGGCCGGAGTAGCCAGGTATGTTTTCTTCTGGTTGCTACAGCTGGATGACGTACGTCAACTTGGCAACACCAACCTGATTGTTCAGAGAAGCACTTCGAAAGTCAAACTGATCCTCTTCTCCCGTGAAGTTGTAGTTCGTGTTGAAAACAAGAAACAGGTCGGCTCCCGGTGAATGAATCCAGTCAATTCGGATATTCGCCTGCAGGTCACGAGAGAAATTATCGTACTGAACCAGCGCTTTCGCAAACAGCTTCCGACTCTGGGCAGCATTGATGCTCAATGTAAAAGTGGTCGCGTCAAAGTTGCCGTTTTCGACTGGCAGGTCGAAAGAGTTGTGATCAAGGTTTGCATTGAAGTTCAGGTACTTTCCTGTCCGTACGCCAATTCCAGCAGAGTAAATCGTTCGGTCGCCGCCAAAGAAGTCGGCAAGTGCAATTCCACCGCTCGCCGAGAGAGGTCTGCTTCCATTGGTTTGAGCACTGATCGAAAAATCATTTGAGATGTAATCACCTGGCAAGATCTCGGCTTCGTCTACTACAAACGAATTTTCCAGACGCTCAAATCCTCTTTCGAAGTCAATGCTGAATCCATCGTTTGATCGGAATCGTAGTCCACTCGATACATAAATATCTGAAGATTGCTTGCTATTATCCTGACCGTTTGTCAGCGATCCGCTCGCAAATACCGAGACGGATCTGATCGGTCCGCTGAGCCCAAACTGCGGATTGTAGGAGGCAGTTGATCGATAACGTTTCATGTCGGTCCTTCGTACAAAGCCCAGTGCCGGTGCAAAATGTTTACCGACGTTCTGGTAGCCGGCGAAGAATCTGTAGTCTGCAGTCCTCAACGACAGGTCGACCGATCCAGCAATATCTGACTGCAAGGGGTTATCATCCGTAACGCCAGTGAGCCACCCGCTGACTTCACTATTCCCCCAGAATCGACGTGATACGTCCGCGCCGAACGACCGGTTGTAGCCATTACCCTGCTCGAGGTTCGTTACGATGGCACCCACAGTAGTTCTGGGTAAAACATCTGCTCGAATGCGGGCGACGCTATTATTGGCAGCGGGAAGATCCAGGTCAGAATTCTTGCGCGTTTGAATGTTTAGCAAGCCAACCGACACCTTCCCTACCTGCCCGGTCAGCCGAGCCCCGGCAAGAATGTCATTCTCAATTCCAATTCGCCGGGAAAAGAATGTCTCAGTCGTCCTCGAATCACCAAATTCAAACAGCCCGGAGCGCTCGAGAAAGAACTCACGTTTCTCCGGAAAGAACAAATTGAATCTTGTAAGATCGAGTTGAACTACATCCGACTCAACCTGTGCAAAGTCTGTGTTGACCGTGACATCAAGAGTAAGGTTGGATGTTATTCCATACTTGATATCTATCCCTGCGTCACGTGTAAAATCAGTTGTAGTCGTGGTAGGATCAACCCGGATTTCCTGTGCGCCCGTAATGACGAATGGTTTGATTTCGATATTGCGGCCGCGATGGATATCACTAAGGCCGGTAAGCGATGCGTATTGAGAGACCTGAAAAATACCGGCGGAATAACGCCGGGGGATGAACGGCCACATGCTTCTCTCAAATGTCCGATTGAGAAAACGCATGACAGCGATTCCCATTCGTGGCTCTTCATCCTTGCTGAAACGAATTGTCCGAAACGGAATGGCGTACTCCAGGGACCAACCCTCATCGTCGATGCGACCCTGACTTCGGAAAATGCCATCCCACTGCCAGGCACTGTGCGTAAACGATTCGTCAGTTACGAGGGCATCATCCTGCGTTCCGAGCACGTTAGTTTCGAAAACGTAGGCATTTCGATTGTCGTCATATGTGTCCAGCATCAGCCAGACCATATCGTCGTTACCGTTGGGACCGCCGCGCTCCAGATTGCGCGCACGGATCTTATCCGGCTCGGTATCAAAGAACTGAAAAGCGAAATACAGGTAATTATCGTCGTAAGCTATCCGAAATTCGGAGCGCTGGGCCGGCGGAGCTCCCTCATTCGGTGTGAGCTGGACAAAGTCACCTGTCGGCGTGATTTGCGCCCAGATAGCATCGTCAAGAATGCCGTCAATTTTCGGCGGCGTATCGGTTCGATGTGCCCTGATTTCATTTTCGGCACCAATTTTCAGAGCGGGTTGATTTGACTGACCTGACGCTGGCAGGCACACAAATAGGATAAGGAGGGCTGTAGCGGTAGTGCGGAGCATAAGTGGATGTGGCTATTGTGCACGAAGTAATGTCGTACGGGACTAATTGCGCAAGGATTCACGATTTATCACACATGAATCATGTGAATCAAACACCACTTTTCTCATAGTACGGACTGTAAGTATTTTTTAGATTGATCGCTGAGAGAGTGCATCAATGAGGGTGTCTGTTGAAAGGTATAATTTTCAGGTTCGGCTTACTTGCGTTTGCACTACTTGCTTTATTTCAGCTAAGCAAGTACACGCTCATTGCACCAGGTTTTTCTGATGAGCTCTGGATTGCAATTTTTGCGACGCTTTTCTTGACCCTTGGATTCGTCATGAGCCGGCAACTCAGAAAGAACGCAGCTAATGATGCTATTGATGACATTGACTCAAGTCGGGTTGAGGAGCTCGGGATAAGTCAACGAGAGTACGAGGTCCTCGTCCAGATCGCAACAGGAAAATCGAACAAAGAGATCGCAGATACGCTGTTCGTGTCAGAAAGTACGATCAAAACCCACGTCTCAAACCTGTTGTCAAAGCTCGACGCACGCCGGAGAACACAGGCGGTTACGCGCGCAAAAGAGCTCAGGATTCTCAAATAGTTGGACCGGTACTTAAGTACCACCGCCATATCATCCTACATTGGTACTTTCGAACGAGTGACTTTTATGTCCGCGTGCCGTTGATTTCACATCGATAAACGAAATCGGTTTGCGCGATCTTCTGTGTTCCTCGATACAGGCTAGCGCGCCGCTGACAATTAATCTTGAGACCAACTAATGAAAAAGACATCATTGAAATACGGAGGAATTGGAGGCCTGATTCTCGGCACGCTGTTCGCTATAGCATTCGCATTCCTTAGTACCGACAATCCAAACTACAAGCTGTCAGAGGTCATCGGTTACGTCACGATGATTCTATCCCTTTCTGTTGTGTATTTCGGGATTAGAAACTTTCGGGACGATGACCTGGATGGGTCGATATCTTTCGGGAAGGCATTCACAACTGGCCTGGCGATATCGGCAGTTGCCGCGCTCATTTTCGCAGCATTCGATACGCTGTACGTCACGGTACTCAATCCTGAATTTTTTGCAGACTATATGGACTGGCAGCTGGAAACGATGACAACTGATGGTGCAAGCCAGGTCGAGATTCAGAAGGTAACAGACCAATTCGAGATGTTCTTGGGCCCTATGGGCGCGGCCATCAACGGTGTTGTAATGTTTCTAACTGTCTTCCTGATAGGACTAGTCGTATCTCTTATTTCCTCCGTAATCCTGAAGAAAACGGATTAGTCACGGCGAACTAGTTCGAGGAGATCGGGCCCGCGGCCGACGAACAGTCGGCCGTCGCTTGTCTCGACCATGCTGTCCCAGTAACCCTCATGAACATCGATCGTCTGAACGCTCTCCAGGTCCGTTGATACACGCAGCAGTCGTTCCTCAGTCATCGCGTAAATCCAGCCATCCCTTGACGTCACGACTTTCTTTATCTCTTCCGGGGCACAGATTTTTGTTTTAATGACAGCGTCCCCCTTAACATCGTAGATAAACATGACCGAGTCTGCAGCACCGACCAGGGTGTCCGGCGCGAGCCAGTCGAGCCCCCAGATTTCATATGCACCTTCGACAATGGAGCGCTCCATGACTTTTTGATCAGACTGCGTATCCCACACGAATAATTTGGATTCTGCAGCAGCCGGCCGCGCACCAAGTCCACCCCGCACACTGGTAGAGGCGTAGATGTACCGACTGCGGTCCGGAACCAGGGCGTACACCGACTGGTCCTTGACAACATTGCGATGAACGGTGAACTCTTCCGTTTCCGGGTCGAGCACAACCAGCGAACCGCCGAGCTTTCCGTACTCCGGCTTCGTTGCAAAGTAAATCCGGTTGTCCGGACCGACGACCCCGTGAGGAACTCGATCCTGGACATTGCCGACAGTACCCAGTGTCTTCGGATTACTGTCCTGATCGCTTCCCGGGCTCCAATCTTCCTGGGGATCCCATACGCTGAACCTTCCTTTGGTGTAATGTCCCAGGTAAACCTTGTCGTTGAAGGTGACGAGATTGTCTATCTGTCCGGGGAATTCCACGGCGCGTCCCGGCGCATACATGGTTTCATCCGCGGTCCGATACTGAAACAGGCCCTGATTGATATACGTGCCTCCTACGACGGAGGCGTCGGGTCCCTCGGCAATCGAGTGAACGAGCATGCCATCTCCAAGAAAATCACTCTGACGTTGGAGAACTATGTTGTCAGTCGACAGGTCGTAGATTGTGTAAAAGCCGAGTCGCGTCCTCGCGAACAATAGATCATCTTCTGCCAGTCCGATCGGATGGCCCAATTGTCCGACTATCTCGAACGTATCCTCATCAAAGCTATATCGATACAGCTGATCGTCCTCAATGGTGCCGAAGTAGATGTGCTCATGGTGGACAAGAAGAGACTTGAAATTGTGTGGCCATATTCTTCCACCCGGTGATTCCACTTCCCGAACGAACTCGCCCGTATCAGCGTCGATAAAAACGAGAGTAGATGGGGAGTCGACCAGGGCGACAATCATGTTTCTGAAGCGCGTGGAGTGACTTACCCACGACCTGTCTCGCATCGACGCAGGCAAAAACTCCCGGGTTTCTCCCGTCTCAAGGTTATACTCTTTGAATGAAACCTCGGTACCAAATGAGAGGAAGAGCCTCCCCTCAAACTCGGTATTTATATGCCGCAGATAATACTCGCGTGGTGGATCATCCGTCATCGGTCCGAGATTCGTCACCGTCCCGGATTCAAGATCAAGGCGCATCAGGTCACCCTCGGGCCACGTCCCGATATAATAGAAGCCATCAGAAGCTTTGTCCACGCTGAACACGAATTCGAGGCGTTCTCCATTTGGTCTGGGAAGCTGGAATGCGCGTGGTGTTTCCATTCCTTGTCGCCAATGGAAGACCTGGCCCTTGAGGTACGTGCCGATAAAGACATCCTCATCTATTACTGCAATCGCGCGGGCACCATCCGCATCAGGCATCCGAATGTAGGTGGTGTCGCCAGAGGCTGGTTGGAAAACGATCGCGATGGCCTCCTTTTCCTGCGCGGTGGTTTGAACAATTCTGGCCTCTTCTCCGGCCGCGGGGTCAAGTACAATGGAGTTGATTAGTTCCAGCTGTCTGTTTCCGGGTCCAAGGTTTCTGAACGAAATATCGGGAACGAGTGTTGGCAGAAGTTCAGGCTGCTGATCAGCCTCCGGTGCGGTCGTACAGGATGTCGCAAAGATGACGATGGTAAGGACGAGTAAAAGCCGCATTTCTCGCTATTCGATGAGATTGATTGACGAACAGATGATACCGAAAAACGAAAGGAATGTACGATGATGTTTCACAAGTGGACCGCGTAGAGTCTTCAGCAACCCGACCGCAGCTGGAAGTGATCCCGTTGTATCGACGCTGGACAAATAGACGGCCGGATCAAGGACCACAGTTGGATCGCTACGCGAAATACAGCCACGAAAATCATAGATTGGTTGACACCGAAAAAACACGACCATGTTGAAAGTATTTCTTGCAGTCTTCCTTCTCATCAGTCTCGTTCAAACCGTGGCAGCTCAACCATACCAGATAGACTACGAATACGCCCCGGCATACTGGTTGACTCCTATCGGATTCGTCGATGATTGGCAGAAGTCTCTTGTCGACAATCGTGGCCGCCTGGCATACGACTTTGGTCCGGGGCCCTACGTGCGACCAAAGACGACGATCGAAATTCGGCGTAAAGGTGCAGATCAGGGAGATGTTGTCCAGACGATTCTGGATGCCCGCGTGCCCGTAGTCGTTTCAGAGAGCAGCGATGATGATTACTCGCTTTCGACGTACGCGTTTTCCCTCGTTCCGGATGAATTCAACATCCCGGATGGGATCGGCGCCGATGGTGCATATGTGCGAACGAGCGGTTTGACTGGTTCAGTAGCATGGATTCCTGCGTCAGAAAACGTGGATCCGTCGTTTCAAAGTGTCGCCTGGGGAACGGGCAGGTCGATACACTACCGCATTCGAGTCGAGAGTAGCGGAAAAAGAAGGCTGGCTTTTGGATTCAACGACATTTATAGAAGCGGAAGGATCAGCCGCGCGATGGACATTCATGCTGACGGGAGTGAGCCTCTCACGATTGACCTCCTTCAATCTGCTCCGCAGGGAACACCACAGGTATTTTTTCTCGACGCCGTAGACGATGATGGCGACGGTTGGATTGACATAGATATTGCGGGTAGTCGAGAGGCACTGGATCCAAACACTTTTGTAAATGCGATCTGGGTTTTTCCTGCTTCGATACAGATTACCGAAGATGAAGTTGTTCGCGGTGACGCAAACGACCGGGCGGAATTGCACATCAATTGCGGGACGCTGTACCTGGAGCAGAAAAGGCTTCGGCAGGATGCCCTGCGTGCTAGACTTGATGGTCCGGGTGAACTCGAAGTCGTAGTCAACTCAACACGTCCCTTACGGTATGAGGCTTCATCCGGGGACGTCCTCTTTGATGCCGTGCCTTTTATTCGAACGTTGCCAGAATTTACAGATGTTCGACACGAAGATGACGCCGTCATCCTCACGTTTGCACCCGGGACGAAATCAGTTGATGTGCTCGTAACAAATGGGCGCGGCGATGCTGGCCGTGCATTTCCAGACCTGGATGCCGAGCAGGAGAAAACGACTCGCTACTGGGACGAAGTGGATCTTCCATTTGGTCGGATTCAGGTCCCTGATCAGGAAATGCAGCGACTCCTCGACGGCAGCATCCGCACACTTTATCAAATTCGTGACGTCGCTGACGGGTATGCACAGTTTCAGCCCGGCCCCAGCGTATATCGTGGATTGTGGTATGTAGATGGCGGATGGGCTGTCGAGACAGCTGCGTTCCTTGGCGATAACGAGGCCGCGCGACAAACAATCGCTGCACTCGCCCTGCATCAGGACTCGACGGGCAGGGCCGGGGTAATCATGCCGCCGCTTCTTCATCGCGAAACAGCACACCTGATTTATATCGTTTGCCGGTACGCCCGGCTCACTCAGGAGTGGGATTGGCTCGATGCAAACTGGAGTAGTATGGTTGCAGCAATGAATCACATTGCACATCTTCGGCAACAGGCCTCCGAAGATCGCGATGCTCTATACTATGGCCTGCTTCCTCCCGGTCTCACTGATGGAGGTATTGGAGGGGTTGGCTCTACATACGGTTCGACGTACTGGGCGCTGATAGCTGTGGCGGAGGCCGTTCGAACCGCTGAACAACTTGGGAAGCCGCAGGCCGCCGAGTGGAGAGCAGAGTATGAAGATTTTCTGGCATCATTCAGAGCTGCACAGAAGCGAGATCAGCAGGCAGACGATGAGGGGAACGTTTTTCTTCCGCTGAAGATGGACTTCGATCCCGCCAGTGACATTCCCCAACGAGGCCAGTGGGGTCTGATTCATTCTCTTTATGCAGGTCAATTCCTGGATCCCGACGAGCCGATTGTCCGTGGCACGCTGGCAATGCTAGAGAGCAGGACGATCGAGGACCATGTCCATTCACTGGGGTGGCTGGACGGCGGAATCTGGCCAATATTTGAGGCACATCGTGCTATCGCATACAACTATGTCGGCGAACCGGACAATGCAGAAAGACTGCTCTATGCGTTTGCAAATCATGCCTCACCGACATTTGCATGGGTAGAGGAGCAGATGCCGAAAGGTAAAGGTACACGCACAACCGGCGATGTCCCTCACACCATGGGTAATCTCCAGGTTGTTCGCCTTATCCGCTTTCTTTTGATCACCGAAAGGGGAGACGATGTTCACTTACTCGAGGGGTTGCCGTTGACGTGGCTGAGGCCCGGAGCGAATACACAGATCGTCTCTACACCGACTCTCAAGGGGCCGATCTCTATGAGAATCAAGGTAGACGATGATGGGAGGTCCGGGTCCGTGTGGGTACAAACACCCGGACAACCAACTTCGGGATCGGTCAGACTTGATACCCGACGATTAAAGAAGGCAGGATATACGTTTGGAGAGTCGGATGAATTGCCCGATACGATCGAGGTCCCATGGGGAACTCCAACGAGAATCGAATTCAATAGCGAGTTACCGGCTACGGTAGAATAAAAACCCGAAGCGCAAGTTCTAACTACTGTGCTACAACCGAGGTGCTGGATATGAGTTTGTCTCGTCCACGCGTTACATCAATGCGTGATTGCAGTCCCGACAGGATTGAGTAGAAACCCAGAACGAGCCTGTTCACAAAAACAAAGTGGTGAGATCCGACAGGTGCGCGGTTCTTGAAGGCCTCTTTACCGGTGAGTTTCGGTATCATCTCGCGGAATCCATCTACAACAGCCGTGCTGGTGAAATCGTAGGTATCCTCTCGATACGGCTCTACCAGTATCCCGGTCGCCTTGTCCAAAATGTCGGTCATGAACATCCTCTGTTCATCGGATTGATCTTCGCGAAGGAAGTCAAGGGCGGTGTAATATTGGAGAACACTGTCACGATTGTGTTGAAGCGTAGACACAAACAATCCGACGAGATCATCCCGGAATTTCTGTGGAAACCGTTTGATACAACCAAAATCCAGAATACCAATTTTCCCATCTTCCCGGAACAGGAAGTTACCCGGGTGAGCATCAACGTGTACGGCAAGATGCTTCCCGGTTATCTGGTCGTGAGCAAAGTCGAAGAGTATCTGGCCGAACGCATCTCGTTCCTCCTGAGATGGGTTGCCCTCCATCAGTTCGTTCAGATGAACGCCATCAACAAAGGTCATTGTGAGCACCTTTGTCGTCGTCAAATCCGGCAGCCAACGGGGTGTCACGACGTTAGTGTCGTTGTACACATCTGCAAAAAATTCGATGTTGTTGCCTTCCTGAACGTAGTCCGTTTCCTCGTGCAGGCGGGCGCCCACCTCGTTGATGTACGGCTCGGCAGCGTCGGCACCAATAAATCGGGCAGCGATTCCCCGCATCAACTGAAGATCAGAATCGATGCTCTCCCGAACATTCGGATACTGGACTTTCACGGCAACATCGATGCCCTCTTTCGTTCGAGCTCGATGGACCTGACCGAGTGATGCAGCGGCGATTGCATTCGGGTCGAACTCCGCAAACACATTCTCGGGATAGTCTCCGAGATTCTGTCGGATGATTCGTCTGACAAGTGCCGAATTCATTGCGGGCACCTGATATTGAGCTTTGGACAAGACGTCAGCAAACTCAGAGGGTAGAAACGACGTTTCCATGCTGAGTCCCTGTGCCATCTTGAGGGCGGTCCCCCTGAGCTTCGTGAGTTGCGAAAACAAGTCCTCTGCATTTCTTCGGTGGAGCCGCTTCCTGGCATCGACAGAATCACTGCCACCTATCGATCGGCGGGCAACATACCGTGCGTAGTTAGCACCCATCTTTAGCCCGGTAGATGCTGCGATCTTCCCTCTCTTGAACCTCGTCGACGGGAAATCACCCGAAGCTTTGTCCTTCTCCTCATTATCCATCTGCCGATCGCCTCTATCTATTGTGAATCTGGTTCCGATGTGTTCGAACGAAACCAATCCTTCACGAAAGGAACGTTCTTCAGCGGAAGATAGTCGGCCTCAATGCTATACCGGATCAGGTCAACCGTGCGCTCCGGAACTCCGCTCGAAATTATCTCAGTCCAGAATGAAACGTACCGGTCGATCAGAGCCGACGACCGTTCTCGCTGCGTAGAATCATCCGATCGCCAGATGTTGATCAACTGCACGATCGACTCGCTCAGGACAAACAGCGATGCATTGTGGCCGAAGATCAATTGATTGATACCCGGCACGTCCGGGGATTCCACTATCCTGCCGAGCTGATCTCGGAGAGCTTGCTGAAACGGGCTCTTGAAGCCAGCTGCGAATCTTCTGAAGGTCTGGTTGACGTACGACTGATGTTCCTCGAGTACGTCGAGCAGGATAAACACAAGGGTTGCAAGACGCTCCTGGATGAGCGAGTCATCAATATCCGGCAGCGCACTCATTGCGTCTACAGCCGCATCGAGAAATGCCACGTAGCTTTCCCGCCAGAGATCATCAACAGAATCGAAATAGGAATTGAAAACGTCCCGTTCGAGCTCGATCAACTCGCAGAGCTCGTCCGTTTTGATGTCCTCTCGATAGACGCCGATTGCACGAGAAATAATATGTTCGGATGTCTGAACCATCGCTTTTCGGTGTACGTTTGAATCAAGTGATGTTTCACGTTCTGACGCTCTTTACAAAACGACTATGCGTATGATCTAGATAATTATGATTTAAGAAGATACAGAGAATGTCTGATACAACTAGTGTCAGTTTGCAAGGGGAGGCCAGTCCCACATGTCCTCTCTGACAGAACTCGGATGAATCCCCCTTTTCGCCGGAGGGGCCACAAATATTTAAACCTGAAGTAGTGCAATGACATCAGTTCGCTCGCTTCGAGCAGCATCCCACTCCACTGTCCTCACCACCTTAGCCATCGCGACCCTCTGTTTAGGGATAGGTACGTCTGCTCTGCCGACAGCAGCTTTCGGCCAGGCGACCAAGATATACTGGACGGATTTTGGCTCGACAAAAGTGCAACGAGCCGACACCAATGGTAGCAACGTAGAGAATATTGTTACGAATCCTGCGGTACAACCTTTCGAAATTGAAGTCGATGTTGCTAATGCACAATTGTACTGGACTGAAACAACTGCCGCCAGGATCCAGCGATCGAACATGGATGGCACAGGAATAGTCGACGTAGTAACCGGATTAGACACTCCCCGCGGTCTTGCTCTTGACGAGACCAATGGTAAGATATACTGGACCGATTGGGGGACACTGAAGATTCAGCGTGCAAACCTCGACGGTTCCAGCGTAGAGGACCTTGTAACATCCGGTTTATCGATACCGAGAGGAATTACACTTGACCCGACGTCGTCTAAAATGTACTGGACAGACTCGGGTACGAGCAAGATTCAGCGTGCCGATCTTGACGGTTCCAATGTGGAGGATTTGATAACTACCGGCTTGAGCACGCCGGTAGGGATTGATATCGATCCAGTGAACGGCAAAATGTACTGGACCGACCAGGACGCAGCTACAATCCATCGTTCCAATCTTGATGGTTCAGGCCAGGAAACGATTGTTTCTTCGGGTTTGCTGGATCCATCCTACATCAGTGTTGATGAGGTATCCGAAAAATTATACTGGACCGACTTCGGTACAGCATGGATCCAGAGTGCCAACCTCGATGGTTCGTCCGTGACCAATGTCGTGACCGCGGGATTGATAATTCCTACCGGACTAGCGCTTGCGCCATCGGCTGCGTTGCCCGTAGAACTGTCGCGGCTGCAGGCTTACACGGATGATGACGACATTCTTCTATCGTGGACTACGACATCCGAAAGAAACGCATCGGGATTTGAAGTTCAGATCAAAGAAGAAGATGCCTGGAGTGCATCCGGCTTTATTCCTGCAATCGGGTCTGAAGGAGTTGAGACTGAGTACTCGTTCCGAATATCCGACAGGAAACCGGGTAGACATGGGATTCGGTTGCGGATGATAGACCTGGACGGGTCGTTCAACTACAGCGCAACTATTGAGATAAATGTTGGAGTCTCTGGAGCGCTGCTGCTCTCCGAGCCGTACCCGAATCCATTACGCTATTCTGCTTCGTTTGACGTGGCCTCAGATAGAGCTCAGCACATAGACGTTTCACTTTTTGACTTACAAGGCCGGGAAGTAAGACGCATCTACTCGGGGGTATTAGAGTCCGACACGTCAGCTACACTCATGGTCGAGGCAGGTGGTCTGTCGAGTGGTATCTACATACTCAGGCTACGCGGTGAAGCCGCCGTGGTCACAAAGAGAATTGCGGTAGTACGGTAAAAAAGAATGGGGCTGTCAGTTTACCGACAGCCCCATTTTTGCAAATCTTGCGCAGTATGGTGTGTCTAGTTGAAGCCTTCACCGGAAATCGCCGGTCTAGCATCCTGGTTGGCAACCTGCCAGGCAGTCGCAAAGATCAGTCGAGTAATTCTCGTCATGCGCTCATACTCAATCTTTTCAGGTTCGTCACCAACACCGTGATAGTCCGCGTGGGTACCGGTGAAGAAGAAGATGAACGGGATAGAGTGTTTGCCAAAGTTCCAGTGGTCTGACCGCCGATAGAATTGATTCGGATCGTCTTTTGAGTTGAATCGCTCATCCAGTTCGAGGTTGGTCGCTGTCAGCTCGTTCACGCGCTGGTTAATGTCATGCAGTTCCTGAGAGATGAGGTTCGATCCGATGATATATACATAGTTTTCGCTCCCCGTCGGGTGACCTGGATCGAACCTGCCGATCATATCGATGTTGAGGTTTGTAACGACATTTTCGAGGGGAACCAGCGGGTCCGTATCTGTAAAATACTGGGATCCAAGTAGACCCTTCTCTTCGCCTGTAACATTCATGAACAGGATAGAGCGTCGCGGTCCGTGTCCATCAGCTTTTGCGGTCATGAATGCCTCGGCCATTTCGAGGATTGCCACTGTGCCTGATCCATCGTCATCAGCGCCGTTGTTAATCCTGTCTCCATCGCCATCCGCTTCAATGCCAATGTGGTCGTAGTGAGATGATACTACCACTACTTCGTCTTTTAATGCGTCATCAGAACCTTCGATGAAGGCGACAACGTTTTCACTTGGTGCTTCAGATGCTTCCATCATCAGCGTACTGGACAGAGATACACCATCTATCTCAAACACGATTGGTTCCAGCGATGAATCAATACCCTTCTTGATTTCCCGGATGCTCTTACCGTTGGAACCAATGATGACATCTGCGAGGCTGGCAGTGACTGAATAGATTGGCGGGAAAGGTCGTCCTCCCGAATTTTCTGAAAGCGACAGGCTACCGATCTCGGTAGTGATTGCTTCAGCCCTCTCCATGGCCCGCTCTTTCACATCAATTGCTCGCGGTCCCAGATCGTTGACGATCAGAATACCGGCAGGCATGCCACCAAGTTGTAGCAGCCCGCGCAGTTTATTGTTTGGTGATTCCGTCCATGATGAAGGTACATTACCGGAGGTCGGCAACAGGCTGGTCGACTCGTCCGACAGCGGCTCATCGCCCAACAACACAACCCATTTTCCACCAACACTGATCTTTTCACTTTCGAGCGCGGCGAAGTCGTTATAGCCAAGTTCATCATCACCAATACCGTAGCCGGCAAACACAACAGATCCCTCGCTTTTTTCGAGGCTGCCGAATACCAAATAGGCGTCACCGTCTGTAATTCCCGGGCCGTACGAAACGGTCGAGAGTACCTCGCTGCCCTGCATGACGTGCAGCTTTGCTTCTTTCAGCTTCTGCGTGTACAAGGGCACCGGTTGAAAATATGCTGCAGGTGCGTAAGAGTCGTGCGGTGCTGCGGTGCCCATTGGAGTCAGCCCAAGCTTGCGATACTGACCTGCCAGATACGTGGCTGCAAGTTTTTGACCTCGCGTAGACGTCTCGCGACCTTCGAAGTAGTCGGATGCAAAAACGTATAAATACGAAGCCAGATCTTCAGGTGTTATTGTCTCTTGATACCTTTTGACGAGATCGGGATTCTCTGTGACTGTCGGAGTCGGCCCCGCCGGATCCGGAATTTCAGGAGAGGTATCGGTTGACTGAGCAAGGGAACTTCCGGCGATAAGAAAGAGCAACAAAAAGGGAACGGTAAATCGGTACATAAGACGATGTGGTTGCAATAAGCGATGTGATTTATCCGGGTTCGTACGCACTTTGAATAGATATAGATTCACACGAAAAAGTCGTGCTGTCGGGAATGCATCTCACTAACCGCCGAAGGGTCCAGATTGACTGGAATGAACGAAACTATCGTCGCAGTGTCCACTTGTACGACATGTTCCGACCTGATGCATCGTTAGTAGGAATACAACGGGAGGCTGTCGAAGTGGAAACTTACCCTGCAACTCCGGGCATCGAGAAGCCAATTTTCTCGAGGTCAGAAATCAGTTCCCGGTGGTGTGCCTCTGGTAGTGGTACGAGTGGTGGACGTACATTTCGCCACACATCTTCATTTGTGAAGTGAGCTGTTGCTGATTTTAGTGCCGGGATCATCGGGTATTTTGTAAACACAGCACGTACCTGGTTGAGGGCTGCCTGCAGATCGTCGGCATCTGGTTCTTGCCATCGCAAAAACAGGTCGTGTATTGCTGCAGGATTTACGTTGGCAGTTGCCGAGATACAACCGGCGCCACCGTTGCGCATGTTCTGCAAGAGGAATGTTTCACTCCCGACAAAAACCTCGAAGTCATCGAAATTCGCGGACAGGACCTCTTGAGTATTCGACCATTGTCCGGAACTGTCCTTGATGCCGCAGATTGCATTCGGATATCTTGTCTTGAGGCGCTCGATAAGTGTGGTCGAAATTGCTACCTGAGCAACCGGCGGGATGTTATAAAGATAGATCCGGGTCTTGTCCGACCCAACGCGTTCAATAACCTCGGCGAAGGCGCGGAAAAGTCCATCTTCAGT
>JABDKO010000107.1 GCA_013002165.1 Rhodothermales bacterium
TTCTCGCCATCAAGGGCACTTTCAGTATTCCCAAGAAGGCTGGAGAACAACCTCGATTACTCGAAGAACAGGTGCCGCTGGTGGAAGCCGATACCTTTTCCGGAGAGCCTGGCCTGTCCTC
Source organism: Rhodothermales bacterium (assembly GCA_013002165.1). Lineage (GTDB taxonomy): Bacteria > Bacteroidota > Rhodothermia > Rhodothermales > JABDKH01 > JABDKO01. The sequence continues at coordinate 122 of JABDKO010000107.1, forward strand.
CCCCCTTTTTGAAGTTGACTACGCTCCCGTCAAGAATAAATGTGATATCACGCTGGTAGGGTCGGCTTACGCGCCCGCTGGTCGTGCCACGGAGAGCGTGCAGGCTGGTTTCAAGGTAGGAAACCTCAGCAAGGTACTGAATGTTCACGGCGACCGGTTCTGGGTTGCCAGCCACGCAGGTTTCGCGCCCAGCAGAGCACTGCCCTTCGAGCAGCGTGCAATCACCTACGATATCGCGTTTGGAGGAGTAGACCGCTTTCATGAGGACGAGAGCCGGCACGATCCCTACATGTTGAATCCAGTGGGTATCGGCTATCATAAAGAGCTCAGTGATGCCCTGGTAGACAACACACCGGCACCCTGTACCGAGGAATGTGACAAACCGATTCTGAAACCGGACGGCCAGTACAAGCCCATGTCCTTCGGCCCCGTTGGGCGCGGCTGGTTACCCAGGTACAAACTGGGTGGTACCTACGATGAGAACTGGCTGGAAGACCACTTTCCTTTTCTGCCACCCGACTTCGATGAGCACTATTACCAGAGTGCGCCGGTGGATCAGCAGACACCTCACCTCAAGGGCGGTGAGAGAGTTGCGCTTCTCAATGTCACCGAAGATGGGAAACGTGTTTTCCAACTTCCGAAAATCGATATCCCGGTGGTATTTTTCAAGAAGAAGTCTGAACGCGAGGAGCAACTGGCGAATCTCGACACGCTGGTACTGGATCCGGACAACCATAGATTCACGATGACGTGGCGCGCCAGTGTCAAGCTCAGGAATGACATGTATGAAGTACCGGAGGTGCTCGTGGGCAAAGCCACTCGAGGCTGGTGGCGAGCGCGCGACCTGGGTAAAACTTACTACCCCAGTATCGAGGCGTTGATCCGGAGTAAGCGCACCGACGCGCTCGAGGATGAATCCTGATGCCAGTCACTCCGTTGGCAATTGTCGAAACAGGAATGGTCACGGCCGTTGGCCTGGACACACCGAGCAGTTGTGCCGCCATTCGCTGCGCAATTGACAATTTTCAGGAAACCCGCTTCATGGATGAAGGCGGAGAATGGCAGATAGGCAGTGAAGTCGCGCTGGAAGAGCCCTGGCGGGGACGGGTAAAACTTCTGAAAATGGCCTCGATGAGCATTCGCGAATGCATCGACAAGTCAGGTATCGGCAATCCAGAAGAGATTCCCTTGATACTCTGTCTGCCTGAGAAGGATCGACCAGGGCGTGTCATCGAGAATGACGATACTTTTTTCGCTGATTTACAGGACGAGCTGGGACTGGAGTTCTCCCCACTATCCCGTGTGTTGGGCCATGGTCATACCGCGGTCGCTGTTGCGCTGAAACACGCCCGTTCGATAATTGCAGAAAAGAAGGCAAAACAAGTTCTCATCAGTGGTGTCGATAGCCTGTTATCCAATGCCGCCCTGTCAGCCTACGAACAGTCCGACCGACTGTTGACCAGCTCAAACTCCAACGGCTTCATTCCCGGGGAAGCTTCTGCGACCTTGCTGATCGCTGCGCCAGAGCGTTCTGGCAAGCCACAATTACTGATTCACGGACTGGGCTTTGGTGTTGAGAAGGCCTTCCTGGGCTCCGGCATTCCCCTGCGCGCCGATGGCTTGACCGCTGCTATCAAAGCCTCTTTGCAGGAAACCGGTTGCGAGATGCACGACATCAACTATCGGATTACCGATATCACCGGTGAACACTACTATTTCAAGGAAGCCAGCCTGGCGCTGTCAAGAACCCTGCACAAACGCGTGGAAGAGTTTGACATCATGCACCCCACTGACTGCGTGGGGGAGGCAGGAGCCGCCACTGGTCCGCTGGTCATCGCCTATCAGAACTACTTCAGTGTGAACGGGCATGGAAAAGGCAAACGTGTGATCGCACACTTTGGAGATAGTGATGGTAAGCGGTCGGCGATCGTCATGTCCTACTCAGGAGCTTGAAACATGTCGAATAAAGTATTCGCCAACGGCTTTGAAATCGCCTGCAAAAAAGCATCCGGAAAATCGATCTGCGCATTTCCAGATGTAGTCTGGACACCGCCGGACAAGGTGCCCCCCACTCCAACCGGTGTACCGATACCCTACCCTAATACCGCGATGGCAAGCGATACGTCCAAGGGCAGCAAGAAGGTCAAGATCACCGGTGCAGAAGTGATGCTCAAGAACAAGTCCTGCTACAAGAAATCGATGGGGGATGAAGCCGGCGTTGCACAGTTGAAAGGCTTTGTGACCATGAAGAACAGGGGCAAGGTTTACTACGTCAAGTGGTCAATGGATGTAAAGATCGAAGGGCAGAACGTTGACCGGCATTTTGATCTGACTACGCATAATCATGGGTCTATGCCGGGCAATACACCACCTTGGCCGTATATGGATTCGATGGCAATCGAGAATGGAAATTCAGATGACCCTTGTCAGAAGGATAAACAGAATGAGGCAGATGCGTGTGACAAACTGAATATGTCGCACGATGAAATCTGCGAGAAGGCGGGGCTTGGTAACAGGAAAATGGAGTCCAACGATGATGCGATAGCGAACGGCTATTCAGGTGGAATTGCGGAATGGAAAGAGACCATGACAAAAAACGCCAGCGCCAACAATGAGCACGCAGAATGCGTACGTGCCAGGCGCTGCAAACTGGTTCCGTACAAGCCAGACGGTTGCTGCAAATCTCAATCGGCTGATCACGTCATTCCCAAATCTTCGTTCTACAAGACCTCGGTAAAAGACGGTACTAAAGTTCGAGGCTGGTCGGGCAACAAGAAGAAATCTGGATACAAACCTGATAAAGCACCATGTATGTGTGCAGAAGGGACGTCCAACGTCGGAGGAAGTCATGGCCTGAGACATTCCATTCATAAATTAAAGGGCACTGACGCCGGGGTGGCCGAAGGCCAAATGGTTGATTTTGATGAAGAGCTCGAACGTTGTGCTTCCAGTTCATGTGAAATCAGCAAGTCCCCTGAATGCTCGCAGGAATGCATTGAAGCCCAATTACGTGAAGGGCACAAATCCATGGGCAAATCAAAGAAAATAAAACACAGCCCCAGCGGGAATGAGATGAGTCAGGCAGAAGTCGACGCCATCAAGACGGACTACAGTTCGGCCGCAAGTCCACGCTAAAATCAGCCTATTGGAACCACTATGACCATTGAAAAACCAATATCCAAGAATGCGATATTTATAGACGGTTCAGCAAGATTTTTCGATCTTATCTATGTCATCGCACAAGACAAAGCACTAAATGAACAAGAAGTAAAGCATACCAGGTTCATTGCATTTGACAGATCACAGTTTGCACACAGTGGTGACAGGAATTGGTCATCATGTGCTGTCTGTGTTGTGAAGAAGCCTGATGAAAGAATGATTGCACTCGGAATTGATGGGAATGTATTTACCTATGTGGGTGGGAAAAGCTCCGAGGAGACATTAACTCCAAAACCAAAAGTAATGAGAAATCTGGGCGTAGTAGACGGAATAGCCTACGCGTGTGGAATGGCTCGCGAAGTGTATCGCCGCGAAGGAGATGACAACTGGATTGCAATGAATGCGCCCCGCAAGGGCAAGGAGATCGTCGGATTTGAAGCCATCGATGGATTCGACCGATCTGAAATCTATGCCGTAGGCCTGAAAGGGGATATCTGGGAATGGAACTCATCGGCATGGACTCAACATGCCAGTCCTACGAACGTGATACTGAACGGAGTCTGTTGCGCACCGAACGGCGAGGTATATATATGCGGTCAGCAAGGGATGTTGATATCAGGCAGGGGCAGCTCGTGGGGCCTCATCGATCTTGGCGACTTTGCCGCAGATTTTTGGGATGTACACTATTTCAATAACACCATCTACCTGGCGACCATGTTTACTCTCTTTACCTACACAAAGGAAGACGGACTAGAGGCTGTCAACTTTGGAGATGATGCGCCAACCAGCTGCTATCGATTGACTTCTGCCGAAGGTGTCCTCTGGTCAGTTGGGTCTGCAGACATCTTTAGTTATGACGGAAAATCCTGGACTCGCGTCGACTAGCAGGGACCCGTACAACTGTACTATGCCCGTGTCGTCATTGGACAGCATGTCTATCAACACTGTCAACAGCAGTCCGCCAACCAGACGCCGACGCCTGCACCGCGGCACTGATTACCAGGCCAGCACCGTTATTCCATAAACCAGCCATGACTGACGATCAGTGACTGACCGGTCAGTGCATTCGTGGGGAAAGCGGCAAAGAGATAAGCAATTTCGGCAACGTCTTCCACGGTTGTGAATTCCTGATCTACCGTGTTACCGAGCATGACGCGATTGACAACCTCGTCCTCAGAAATGCCAAGGGTTCGTGCCTGCTCCGGAATCTGTTTCTCGACCAGCGGTGTCTTGACGAATCCTGGACAGATCACATTTGACCTTATACCGTGTTCGGCGCCTTCCTTCGCGATCACTCTCGCCAGGCCCAACAGCCCATGCTTGGCAGTCACGTATGCCGATTTGAGTGGTGAGGCTTCCTTGGAATGCACAGACCCCATCAGAATGATTGATCCCGAACCCTGCGCGATCATATGAGGCATGCAGGCACGACTGGTCAGGAATGCGCCATCCAGATGGATCGCCAGAAGTTTCTTCCATTCATCAAACGGAAAGTCCTGAAGTTTGTGCACTGTCTGGATACCGGCATTGGATACCAGCACGTCCACTCGTCCCCAGTGATCCACCACCGCCTGCACGCCTGTATCCACTGCAAGCTCATCCACTACGTTCATCGCTACACCGATTGCCTCACCCGCATGCAGGCTGTTCAATCGATCCGCAGTTTCCTGTGCCGCAGACAGGTCCAGATCTGCAATGGCTACCCTGGCGCCATCAGCGATATAGCGAGCTGCAATGCTTGCCCCTATACCACGCGCAGCGCCGGTGACGATACATACCTTGTCTTTGAGTGTCATGATAGTAATAGTCTCTTATGATGTAGAAACCCGGGCAACACTATGCACACTACTCTAGCCATTATTAACTTCGTACTGGAAGAATTATATGCAAGTGTGTTGTTCCCCAAGTCACGTCATCTGCACCGATAGCCTATCGACGCCAACAATATTTCCGTGTCGACAGGTGAAAATGTAAAGCCGGCAACTAATCGACAGATGAAGGTTTTTCAAGAATCGTTCAGGCAGAGTGTAATAGAATATTGATTCCCGGCTTTCAGGAACTTGCCGTATCGGACACACCCGTTTGACGAGCATCGTCTGCAATCTGCGCCGCTAGCGCTTCGATCTCTGCTTCCAGTTCCTGCAAATCTTCAAGTTGCTCAGCGTGATCCTCTCTCAGTTTCTGAAGTCGCTTCTCCGGCGTGATTCTGAGCAGGCGATTGACGAACCCCAGCATCATCAGTGCGCGCAGAACTTTCATCATCAAGCCACGCACCCGAAATACGCGCCCCATCTTGGCCAGTTTCTGAACCTTGGCCAGTTTCGTCAGCCGCAGTACTCGAAACGATCGGAGAAACGAGACCAGGGGCAGCAGAATGATCACCAGGTCGATCCAGTGAGTCCTGACATAAAACAGTCGTTTATCGGTGGCGCTGATCATTATCAGGAATTCCACCGTAAAGGCGCACCAGATGAAGCCCGTCGACAGGTGTAATGCGACCCTCAACCAGGACTTATCTTCCACAAGTGCATGCAGACCGTACTCGATGAGCAATATGGGTAATATGAGAAATGCAATGAACAGCATCGGCTTGCCAAACGCACGTTCCAGCTGACGAGCCAGGTTCTTGCCCGGTTCACGCCAACCCAGTTTCGGCAACCATATTTTTCCATCATGTGAAGCGGAAGGTGCCGCGATTCGTAACGGGGGAATCGCACAGGCCAGTAGTCGGATGTAGCCGCCACCCACACGCTGTTGTTCGCGTGGAAGTTGCAGTAATGAAGCAAGATACTCCAGCCAGAACAATGGCCAGAGTACCAGTAGCACCATCTGCATCATTTTGCCGATTGGATCCGTCAGCAGTACCATGGAGCGCTGCTTGACCAGCTGCTGAATGGTCTCCGGTGCCTCGTCCTCACCAGCTACACCAGTCCCTATGGCTTCCAGTTCGCTCAGCACGCTCAATTCAGCTACACGCGGAATGTCGACCCAGACAACGATCAGTGCACCCAGCAATACCACAAACAAAAACGACAGCCCGAACATGACGGGAGCCAGGCGATCAGCACGTTGTCGGTAACGACTTTGCATATTCATCGACTCGGTAACGGCCATCATCCGTGTTGGTGCAACCAGTCTGCTGCGAACTGAGGCGCGAAAAAAGACTGCGGAGCATGATGTGTGAGATGCATCTCACAATTCTGACGCATTCGGGGCGTTAGCTCAAGACGGCAACCACCTGTCGTTTTTGCCTTGCCCTGAAACCACATTGTTCACTGCTTACCAACGCGCCCCCGTCAGAGCGCACTAGCGCAAGCGGTGCGGGATTCCCCACCACGGAAGCCCTTTACCGCCTGGGTTCACATCACTGTCAATCTCCTTCACTTTGAGCCGATAAGCACCAGCGCTACATCCCTTACGTCAAAGATCAATGAAATGCCGATGGTGGCGAGTAACAGGTATATCCATATGCCAAAAATTGACGTCGATTGAAACGACAGGTCTCTCAACACGCGCATGTATAAATAGACTGCCAGTGGTGCCCACAACACGATATGACTGAGACCAAGCAGGAAGGGTTCGCCGGTCATTTGGAATATCACGTATCCCAAAATGGCTGACAACACAAAAGCCCCGAGCACAATCCTGGCCGCCGGGTATTTCCAGGCAAACACGAGCGAGAGGGCAAACACCAGGAGCATCCAGTTCATCCACATCTGAACCGCTGGGCTCGTAACGGCATCTATTGCACGTTGCATCTCTTGCATAATCCCCCCTCTACCGTGTACGCATCAGGATCTGACCGACATTCGAGCAGACACGCAGACCGATATCGCGAGCGTACCACAGGTGTATCAGGTCTAATCTGATCGCCACGTCAACAACTCTCATCTGACTCCCATACTACCCTGAGATGTCTCACAGACGATCGCCTTAACTACTCATAAACCACGGAACAGACCAGCTTAACCCGAACTAATAGCCCGGACTATTCATGACACGCCGAATCCGTTCACTGGAAGGCCAGCCCCGCAGCCCCTTTGTTCGTAGCGGATTACGTGAAGGTGAGGAATACATACTGTATCTCGTACGGGCCGCGCAGGCTGGGCCGTGCAGCTTGAACACCCTTTGCTACACGCGAAAGGGAGACAGAAAAATCAGGTGATTTCTTGAATAATCCGGGTTATGACTCTGATCGCTTCCGCATATCGGCATAGGCCGCTTTGATAAGATTCTCCAGAGCTTTGGCGTGCACAGGCTCATCAGGTCGAACCTTGACGTGGCGCATAAACTTGCCGTCACCTTGCAGGAGATTGTCTGGATCATCCAGTTCGGCTCCCAGATAAAAGCCTACGTTGACATGACGTTTGAATGCATTGACGTAGCAGAATGCAGCACCTCCGACACAGGCAGTTGGATGCCCGTCATGCAACAGCTCGCGTACATCGGAACCGCAAGCACGCATCACTGCAAACCATCGCCGGGCAATTGTACCCAGTTCACTTGACTGTCTGCGCATCCATTCGTCAACCGCCGGGGCACGCACTACCGAGCGCTCGAATATCATCAGGCGACTCATGCCTGGCTCATTGAACCGTTCCGGCTCTTTGATATCAATCTCTTCGTCACTTTCATCAAACTCGCGCGCTGTTTGAAAACCATCATCTTTCACCCGTTCTCAGGGGTGATAGTGCATCACATACAAACAGCCTGGAACCAGCATCAGGGTAACCGTAACCGCCAGGCCAGCGTATCCCGGCTTCAGGAGAAAGCTCTTCTGCGGATTTTTCGGGTTGTAATAGACCATTACCCTGCCATCCCCTGACGTCTGAATTTTGTCGAGCTGTCGCTGCAGTAAAAATCTGGCGTTGTATGAGGCCATCATCACCCAGGCAGAGACCCTGCTGCCATCGTACGATTTCCCATCGACCTGATAACTGTACAATGCGGTGGCGATATAGTTACCCCGCCACTTGACCGAGGCGACACCACCCGCACCCTCCACTCCTGCTCGAATCAGAACGCCCGGCGTACCCGGCCATCGCCTGACAATCAGTTGGCGAATCAGAGAGTAACCGGGCAAAAGGAAGGCATACACTGCCACAAAGAACAGTATTCCCTGTTTGCCACCATCAACGGCCAGATTCCACATAGCAACAATATATTCATTCATGTGGTGTCACTCAAAGCAGGACCCATCGGTGCAGACCAAGATCAACAAAACTGCTGTAAGTATATTAGTGGCGATCCACGCTGCAGCTTTAGCTCACCGGGATTACAGGTAAGAGTACAAGTGATCTGTCAACCTGTGCTATCAATGACACACCGAATACTTTCAACAGCACCTTTAGTCGTTGTGAATTTCGCGAGTGCGTAGAAAACAGGCCGTGTGTCCAACAGAGCGAAAATTGCCACGGGTGACGGGAATGCGCAAAATCGCTGATGCGAGGAATGATCCAGTTTAATAATAACTGGATTGTGTCACGATCAGCAATGCATCGTCACGAAGATAAAACCATACGGCATCACGATAGGCAGACGGATTGGGAATGCTCGCATCGGGCAATCGAGCCT
>JABDKO010000108.1 GCA_013002165.1 Rhodothermales bacterium
GCATATGTGGGTTGTTGAATCGAGTGTTTCAACTTCTACTGGATGAGCTCGATGCTGCGAACCAATCATTACTCACCACGATATACAGGCTCAGGTTGGGTAAAGAAGTTATGCAGGATAGTATAAGCCAGCATGTAATTTTTTTGCTGGAAACTCGCGTGTGATATGCCCGCCATTACGGCAAACTGTTTATCGTTGTTGGGTAGCTTCGTAAAAAACCTGATCAGGTCATCGAAGCTGGCAATGCCATCGTACTCTCCACGCATCAGTATCGTTGGACACAGTACTTTCGCCGGATCGACCAAGGGCAACCTGGAACACATATCAATGTAGGTACCATTGGGCATGGAATCATCCAATGATGTTATGGCTTCGGCAAATGCTTCAATCACATCATCGGAGGCTGTGCCAGGATGGTCGCGGTTAAAAATCGAGTAGACGAAATCCCGGTCGATGGGGCGTCTGTTGGATTCCAGAAACTGAGGCAGCTTCTTCTTGCGTTCAGCAAGAGTTGGGCTGCCTTCGCCAGTCCACACGAAGGCATCGAGTGCAAGTCGGCTGACGCGTTCCGGGTGGTTTTCAGCAAACATCGCAGCTCTCAGTGCTCCCGAAGAAATACCGTAGACAAGGAAGCTCTTATTACCGCGGTACGATTGAATATACGCACTGGCAGCTGCGAGATCATCAGCGCCATTGGCAATGTCGCACACGATGTCTCGCTCTTTACTCGATCGTCCATAACCCTCCATATCCACGCACCAGGTATCAAACCCCTTGACCGCGAACCAGTCCATTACCGAACTGAACGGCCGACCGGCAACCTGAAGATCGAAGGTCGGTTGAGATGCCATAGACGAACCATGAACGAACAGGATGGTGCCGCGTTTGTCCTGAGATCTGTCGACATATTTCTCCCATAGGAACAGGCGCACGCCATCCTTGTCGGCCCAGTGTTCTTCGCTCTTGATGTTGTAATCGACCGCTGTCTTACTCATTTTTTTCTCATGTGAAATTGGTTCAAATATAGTCCGTACTAAAGCCCAAGTCGTTGCATTTGTTTGGCTGGATAACGAGTGCCGACCACTTTTACTTGTTCAAGAGCTGTGTCGATCTTTTCAAGGTCATTATCAGAGAACTGTACGCCGACAGCGCTCAGCGCATCTTCAAGCGTTACACGCCTGGAACATCCGGGTATAGGTACGATATCCTTACCCCGTGAGAGAATCCAAGCAATTGATATGGCAGCGGTTGAGACACCCTTACTCTCGGCAACCGTCGCAATAGCATCAACCAGTTTCAGGTTGTTTTCCAGGTTTTCATCGCTGAAACGAGGCATGTCGCGACGACGATCATTTGCGCCAAGTTGGTCCAACGATGTAATCTTACCGGTCAACAAGCCGCGGCTCAGTGGGGCATAGGCGACAAAGCCGATTCCAAGCTCTCGACACGTTGGCAGGATATCATCTTCGACATCACGCGTAGCCAGCGAATACTCTGTTTGTATCGCAGCCAGCGGATGCGTCGCCTGAGCACGCCTAATCGTATCGGCACCGGCTTCTGATAGTCCAATGAAGCGAACCTTTCCCCGTTCCACCAATTGACCCATGGCACCGACGGTGTCCTCAATCGGAACCGTGGGATCAACCCGATGCAGATAATACAGATCGATGTGATCGACCCCTAGTCTCTTCAGTGACTTATCACACGCTTCAAATACATAGTCTGGCTTGCCATTTACCCGACGTGTACCGTCGGGCAAGCGCATGTTACCAAACTTGCTCGCTAGGACAACCTGGTCACGAATACCCGTCAATGCCCGGCCTACGAGTTCCTCGTTTTTCCCACCGCCATACATATCCGCCGTATCGATCAGGTTGATTCCCTGGTCGACGGCGGCCCTGATAGTTGCGCTAGCTTCATCCGGGTCTGGTGTGGAATAAATGGGTGTCATTCCCATGCATCCAAGGCCCAGAGCGGATACTCGTGGCCCGTTTTTACCCAATTGCCGTATTTGCATGCGTATCTCCTGAGTAGTCCTTGGTGAGTCTTACGTAGTCCCTCCAATGCACTTACGCGTGGGGACTGTATTCAATGATATCGATGCCTCGATTGCGATCCAACAGGTATACAAGGCCACGCTCATCAACATCGACATCGTTAGATTGTGGACTGGCATTGGCATCAACAGGCGTGGGTATGAAGAATCCAGTCTCGGTCGGAAATCCCGGATTGCTTATATCGACAATTCGCAGACCGCCCGCGAACCAGGCGCAATACACGAGTTGGTCATCAATATGTTCCTGGAACTGATGCATACCGAAACGCCCTGGTGCACGGGCCCACGGGGAATCCAGTTCGCTTACATGGAAAGTGGAAACAGGTGCAATAGCATTTAGATCGGTGACATCGAACAGCCAGAGTCCTGCATGCGGCTGGCCGTGGCGATGAACGTGTTCTTCATCAGCAACAACCGCTATTCGGCGACCACCGATGGAACTACTCACCGGTAATACAGTATGTGTGGGTTCCACGACCCACGGATGGTAGTTGTGTGAAGCTATCGTCCGGGGCCTGGTTATATCACTGATATCGATGACTCTGAATCCTGCATGCCAGACAGAAGCCCATAACTCGTTACCGACGCGCATAGCATGATGAAGGCGATGTCCATAGCCATGCCAGGTTGGCGTCTCGCCTCCTGCCAGATGCTGTCCGGGCATCGACCAGCGCGATACTTCCCGGGGCGATTGCGGATTGGAGATATCGTAAATAACCAGTATATTACCAAGATATCCAGGCATCTCGGTCGAGATGTACGCGTACTGCTCGTCCATATCGAAACGATGTACGCCAAAACCAAATGTACGCTGGTAGCTGAGTAACTCTGGTTTACCTTTGTTACTGATATCCCATATCTTGAAGCCACCTTCATCATAACCCCTGAGCATTCCCGTTTTTATTTCTCCTAGTTCAGCTTCACTGACTTCAAGCGCCTGTGCCATCTCCGTCTCGGTGGGTTCGCGGCCAAGAGTGGTCTTTAGTTCTACTTCCAGGACTTCGATTCGGGCGCCCTTGCGCAGGAAGTGACGTCGATCCTGTTCGACGTTGGTAATCATGATGTCGCCGGCGACACGTACCTTGTGGGTATGCGACCAGGGTGAAGCCGCATCAAGACTTGCTATGACGACAGGATTGGTCGGATCGGAAACATCAATAATACTGGTGCCATAGGGTGGCTTCATATGACCTACGTAGGCATAGTCATCAACTACCACAATCTGGCCACCACCAGGTATGTCCAAGTGGCCCAGTAGCCGGGTGTTATGTGCGAGCGACTGACTCATAGGTTCACTTGATCCTGGCAGAACGATTGACAAACCGCCTGAAGTAGCGTTTCAGGCCGGGCAGTGCCAGCGATAATACGAGAAGCACCCACAACACATTGCCTATCTTGGACGAGAAAAGCACCCCGAGATCTCCCTCTGAGATGCGCAGGGCGCGGAGAAAGTAATTCTCCAGCAAGGGCCCAAGGATGACCCCAATCAAGATTGCCGCAACGTGATAACCGGTTTTCCTTGCGATGAACCCTATGATGCCGAACACGATCGCCACACCCATATCAAACAAGTAGGCTCGAGGAACGAAAGAACCTACCAGCGTAAATGCGATCAGTATCGGTGCCATATAGATTGTGGGCACGACCATGACACGTGAAAAATAGCGCGTCAGTGGCAGTATCATCAAGCCCAGCAGCACATAAGTCACTGCCATGGCGGTAAAAGATCCGTAGGCGATCATAGGTTGCGACTGAAACAGGCCAGGACCAAAGTTTACGCCGTGATATTCAAGTACCACTGCCATGATGGCGGCAGTCGCTCCACCCGGAACACCGATCAGCAGCAACGGGATCAATGTGCCGGACGTAACGCCGTTATTGGCTGATTCAGGCGCAATCAGTCCTGGTACGTGGCCTGTACCATATAGCTCGGGCGTCTTGGAGAATAAACGTGACTGCTGGTAGGCAACAAAGGATGCTATTGCCGCACCTGCACCTGGAATGACGCCGATGACCAGGCCAAGCATGCCAGTCCAGATGATATCTTTCCAGTGTTTCAGCGTAATGAAAATGCCTTCGAAAGTCGGTCCCCAACCAGCCTGGCGCTGAACAATCTCTCCTTGTTTCGACAGTATGCTTCCGCGTTCGATAACCACAAAGGCTTCAGATATAGCAAACAGACCAACCAATGCCGGTATCAGCGGAACTTTGTCATACAGTTCCAGAAAGCCAAACGTACCCCGTGGCGCTTCGAATACACGATCGGCGCCGATATAGCCGATCATCAGTCCGAAAAATCCTGCGATCAGCCCCTTGATTTTATCTTCAGCGGATATTGTTGCTATCAGTGAGATCCCGAACAACATGACCACGATCATCTCAACGCTATGCAGGTGATAAGCTACCTGCGACAGCCATGGTAAAAGCAACAATGCCGCGATAGTAGTCAACAGGCCACCCAGAACAGAGGCAACGAACGAGATTGCCAACGCCTGCTGTCCACGCCCGGCTACTGCCATAGGATAGCCGTCAAGTGGTGTGGCGGCAGCACCCGCGGTGCCGGGGATATTGACCAGTATGGCCGGTATACCCGCGCCAAGGCGAGAGGACGTATACAGGGCGACCATGAATATCATACCCGTTGCAGGTTCCATTGCCAGTGTCAGGGGCAGCAGGATGATTATCGTATTGGCCGCACTGAAGCCGGGAATGGCGCCGACCACTATGCCGAGTAACGTCGCCGGGACTATGACCCACCAATAACCGAGGGTATCTATAAACAGGCTGAGAAAGATGCTGAAGTCAGGAGTCATGATCGGGTGCTCACAACAGGTTAGTCTTCAGCCATATCTCTAATGGGCCAGCAGGGAAACGCGTCTTGAAGAAATAGATGAATACGATGTAACCGATAAACGAACAGGAGAAAGACACGAGAAACGCTTTTTTCCAGTTGGACAGCGACGATAGCAGCAGGATGCCAAGAAATATGAAACAGAACGTGGTGACGGTAAATCCCCAACTATCGATGATCCAGACATAGGTGATGGTAAGCGCGAGTAGTACAATTCTTCTGGCAATCGTCACTGGATCGCCAAGCAGGTTCTCGCCCGTTGTACTGAATCGAAGTGTTTCCTGGCCGCGGCGGATGCGGGATACACTGCGAATGATGAATGCAATAATGGATAACAGCAACAGAGCGCTTACGATCACAGCGCTGGCCTGTGATATCCAGGGCACTTCGGTGATCGTGGTCAGGTAATAGATGGCAAAACAGGCTGCCAGAGCAGGGATAATACAATCAGGCAGAATATTGCGAGGTTCTGGATTCGGTG
>JABDKO010000117.1 GCA_013002165.1 Rhodothermales bacterium
CAGCAGACATGACTTTGCCTGGGACAACATGATAAGTTAATACTGCAATCAGTTGATCTTTATTTTCCGGCTTGAGCAAATTTTCGACTGTACCTTCAGGTAAAGCGGCAAACGCTTCGTCTGTCGGTGCAAATACAGTAAATGGCCCTTCGCCCTTGAGCGTCTCGACAAGGTCAGCTGCCTGCACAGCTGCGACCAGGGTATTAAAGTTTCCCGCAGCGGAGGCAGTATCTACAATATCCTTTTTCATACCGCCAGCGAATACTGCAGTGGACATCAATAGTGCTGCGCCAATTCCTAAAATCTTTTTCATAAAAGTGTTCCCTGTTTGACTATGAGTAAGTGTGGGCAGTTACAACCGAATCCAGCAAAACAGAATCGGTATGTAACGCTCGGTACGGTTACCTACTTAAAACAGATCACCAGCGGTGATTACCGACCTATTGCAGCATTTGAAATCGTTTTCCTGATGACTGTGTCAGGGTTTTCGAAGTACGGTCGCTCGCCACTCATACTGCCGCCACCAGGGTGGGCAACAGTAACGCCACTGCCCGGTGCGTCGCGTTGCAACAGGGTCGTGATGGCTGTATCCAGATCGTAGTAATGTCTACGGCTGCTTGTAGAGACGAGATAGTCAGCCTGACCCCTTGCGTCGGAGTAGCCCGGTCGGGCAACAGTCGTCGCATCATTCGCATCGGGTTCGATGCACGGATTTGCGTCGATTGGCAAGTCGGGTTCCACGGAGTCACAGGGATCTGTCGAATCGCGATATTGCACTGTATCGTTTCGCGCTTCAGCCGATGAATCGTCGTCTGACCTGCTACCAGCAACCGACTTGATGACAGCCATTACTGACAAGGCAGCTGCGAATGCTGACTTTGAAATCCCGGTAAGTTTCACGATTTAATTCTCTGATCGATACTACAGTTACCGCAAGTATCATGAAATCGTTGGCCAGCAACCTGCTATCAAAGAAACAACCTATAGTATTACAGCATTGACTTTAAACGCGCGACAGTGAATCAACTGATTTTGTTTGGGTGCAGTGCTCAACGGGACCTCTGGTAAATCGCATGTTTTATATAGACAACGGAAAGATATCTATCCTGACGCTTCAGGAAGGCAGGAGGACGGGATGACGTCCGACAGCAATTTTTAGTTCGCGTGTCCACTTACAGATCACCAATGAGAAGCACCGTGTTTGCTGCCCTGGCCGCCGGTCACAGCGTGCGATCGCAGGTTCCCGCCTCGATCTCTCCAAATGACACTTCGATGGCACTACCAAGAAACCATCCAGCACTGTAAGCGCCTGCGTCGAACTATGGCCAGCGTTGAACTACGTTGCGCAGCCTGGACTACTCATAAAAGGTCTAGCCTGGACCATTCATGAAACATCGAATTATCACGCAGGACCCTGTGCACACAGCGTATTCTGGGAGGGAGCGGAATACAGGTTGTATTTCCGACTGACCAGAATGCGCTGCGTGTGCAGGGGACAAGTGAGAATGTGATGTTTTCAGGAATAATCCAGGCTGACATCGCAACGGACTCCGGATTCACAGCAACAACTGCGACCAAGCGCACCTGCACCTGCAATGTTCGCAATGCAAATTGCCTGTTATCATCAATTGCGCGGATCAAGCAAGGCTCTCATCAAGGAGCAAGGCCGAGAGTATTTAACTATGTCATCTCATAGCAATTGCATCGTGGCTGTTTCCGCCACCATTCTTTTTCTTTCTGGCTGCAAGGATCAGCAAGGTGGGCCTGTACTGGAATTGGCGTATCATGGCATCGCACCTCAGGTGATAAACCTGGATATTCCGCCAAATAAAGATGGGATGGGAGGGCTGATTGCCGCAGACGTTGATGACGATGGAAGACTGGATTTTCTCGTCACCGGACCGGGATACGTGGGCGCTTATAGCCAGACAGGTGAAAAACTGTGGATGAGAGACGTTAAAGTCCAGGTTACTCAGGCATCCGAGTCGCATGGTTTGCCCGGATGGCACGGGCCGGGTGTTCAAGCGACCGATGTTGACGGTGACGGGAAAACTGAAGTCCTGTTCCTGACACTTGATGGTGCCTTTCAAGTTCTCAATGGCAGTACGGGCGTGTTGAAACACAGCGTTGAATTACAAGTACCAGAAGGTGCTGAACGTTGGGAGCATCTGGTCGTCGCTAATTTTCGCGGCCTTGGAGATCGTGACCTGCTGTTGCAGGCAACGAACGCGACAGACTATCGCATGGGTCGCTACCTGGCAGCCTTTGCGATTGAGACATTGATGCGAGAGGGGACACCAAAGCCCTTGTGGGTGCGTGATGATTTCGTAGCCAACGCGCACAATGGGGTTCGAGTTGCCGATCTTGATGGCGATGGTACCGACGAAGTCTTAGGTCCGATGATAGTCGGGCACACTGGCGATGTACTTTTTCAGGTCCCGCTTCGAGGCCATATGGATTCGCTGTTCGTTGCAGATGTTCGGCCAGATATCCCTGGATTGGAAGTGGTAGGGCTGGAAGAAGGAGGACATCAACGCCTGTTTCCGGGCAAAAATTTTCTGTCGAAGCTGGGAAATATCATATTTCTCCATCTTCGGGGTGGTGGTAACAGGGTATTTCTCTACAATCATGAGCGATTGATCTGGGCGACGCACTATCGGCTCCGGGAACCGCAGAATGCGGTAGTTGGCGATTTTGACACGACACGCCCCGGACTCGAAGTCTGGTGTCGCAGCCGAGACGAGATACACCAGAGGCCATTCGTGTTTGACGCCCAGGGACGACTGATCAGCCAGTATGAAATGGATACAGTGGCCCCGAAAGGTTGGACGGAAAAGGGAGTGGAAGTCATTTTTCCGACGCATTGGACGGGAGACCAGAAGCAACTGGCGACTGCCAAGGAACGCCATACTGCGGGCGATGTAGCAATCTTCGATCCGTTGACCGGTGAATTTCTGCATCGATTTCGAGCACAGGCTGATCGGCTGTACGTTGTCGATGTAGCGGGAGATTGGCGCGAAGAGATTGTTATTCTCAACGGCACTGAGATCCACATTTATAACAATCACGAAGCAAGCGGCAATGCACATCGGTCAAGGCTGTGGGCAGACAGCGATTATCGACGTAGCAAGATGACGTGGAACTATTACAGCCCGGGATAGTACTCACTCTGGGTGCACTGGCCGCTGGCGAGGCATATATGTTTCAACAGTAAAATCGTCGCCTGACTTCTGAACAGCGACGATCTGTCGACTCATGAACCGTGTTCCAACCATGCTGACGCCAATACCGAGTCATCAGCCGCCTTGAGAAAATCCGATGGTATTGACTACTTCGGTTCACAAATGAAGTCCAAAGCCCATACGGATGCTGTGACACTGATCCAACGCTTTGGCGATTCGCTGAATCTCAATATTTACTTTCACAGGAAATTCCTCGATGGCGTAGACGTTCATCGTCGCAGCAATACCTCGAGTTATTCAAAGTGTGATACCAACAGTAGCAGGTTAAAGATGGAGAACGGCTATACTTAAGTCGAATTAAATGCCTACCTGTGCCACTGATTATCATCACCTGCATTGATGCGACCTGGTCGTACGAGTTAGTTCGTGACCCCGATTCTCTGCGCATATCCCTTGAAAACAAAAAGAAAACAGACCGAAATCGGGTTTCCCTTGTCAGTCAACAACTAGTGCAAGAGGAACAGGACAATTAGTCGGAGCACTCCAGCACTGATTGACAGGTTCATCAACCACAAGTCGCTTTAGGGAATTCTGTTACGATGTGGATAATGCAGGCTCCCTGCCCAGGCCGATATTACATTATGCGGACCTCAACGATCACGACGGCCATTGGAATAACACTAGCACTAAACACAGGCACTATTCTCGCCGAATCAGTCACGTTAACAACGTTGGAGTGGCCTCCCTATACCTCTGAAGCCCTGCCACAAGGTGGTGCCACTACTGCGGTAGTAAAAATGGCGTTAGAAAGTGTGGGCCTGAAAGCCGAAGTCAGCACGCTTCCATGGAAACGTGCAATTGCAGATGCAAAACACAATGCCCAGTATGTAGCCTATTTCCCCGGATACCATTGCAGGCATGTTGATGGTTTTGTGGCATCTGATCCTGTTGGAAACGGCCCACTTGGTTTTGCCGAGAATACTCAATCCCCCTTTACCTGGGAAAATCTCGACCATATAGGTGAACAAAAGCTAACTATTGGTACTGTATTGGGGTATTCGAACACAGATGAGTTTGACAAGAAGGCAGGCACCGGATGGATCAAGGTGGTACAGGCAAAGGACGATCTCACGAATCTGCGAAAGCTGCTGCGTAAACGGATAGACGCAGCTGTTATCGACAAACTGGTGCTCTCCTATATGCTTGCTACTGAATCCGAACTGGCGGACAGTGCCAAATTCTTGAAATTCGATGAAAGAGCGCTGGAGGACAAATTACTTTATCTCTGTTTCGTCGATGATGAAAATGGACGCGCATTGCGGGACCGGTTCAACAAGGGGTTGGCAAACCTCGACATTCAGAAAATCGTTGACCGGTATTTCGACGAGGAATTCTAGTTCGCAGAACACATCAACAACTCACCATGGCTGAACAGGTACCAGGCGTCAGCAGGCTGCATTCCTTCCTGGGATTGCGGTCCGTCCAGGCAAAGATACTGGCCTTTGTCGTGCCGCTGGTGTTGGTATCGACGTTCGCAGTGTTCGCATTGTTTGAATGGAATGCACAGAATTCAGCGCAATTGCAGCTACAGGCGAAACTTGAGAAGCTCGTTCGCATTCAAAGCGCCGTCATTGCCGAGTCGCTGTGGAATGTTGCTGATCAGCAAATCAAGTTGATCCTGATCGCATTAATCACTGATCCCGATGTAATAGCAGCAGCGGTTCTCGATGATCGAGATGATGTAATTGCCGAAGTGGGCGATACTGCCGCGCTGGGTTCATCGCGTTTTTCAGCACAGAACGACATCATGTACCGCAACGGTGATGAAAACATCCAGATTGGTGTATTGAAGCTGGCTCTGACTGACAATAGACTGTCTGAATTGACAAAAGAAAGGTTGCGACTCGCGGTATTTCTGGCAAGTATCCTGTTAAGCGCGGTTATCGCGGCTGTACTGGCAGCCAATCGCAAAGTAATCGGTAAACCCTTGTCATTGCTGCTCGAGTCTATAAACAGCGCGCAATCTGACAAGCCGCGACACTCGGTTGATTGGTCCAGTAATGATGAGATAGGCAGCGTCGTGGCAGCCTTCAATGATCTGCAACAACGTCAGATAGCTTATGAACAAAAGCTGCAATCAACGAACGACGAGCTTGAAGATCGTGTCCGCGAGCGCACCTCGGGCCTGCTCAAGGCTCAATCGGAAGCACATGAAATTCGTAATCAGCTTACCGACGCCATAGAAAGCATTTCGGAAGGTTTTGCGTTGTTTGATCTGGATGATCTGCTGGTGGTTGCCAACAGTCGCTATCGGGAAATCATGACCGGATCCGTAGGCAACAAGCTAAGGCCCGGCGCAAGCTACCAGGAAGTAGCCGAAATCGCTGCAGCCTCCGAACGATTTCCGGCTGCAGCCGAAGACCCTGAAGGTTGGGTTGAACGACAGATAACACGTCATAAAACAGCGTCTGCACCATTTATTCAGGAAATGGTAGGCAACCAATGGCAGCAGATCAGCAACCGTCGTACCGACGAGGGAGGTACGGTAGCTGTTCATTCGGATATCACCGAAATCAAGCGCATTTCCGATGAACTCAAACGCGCCAAGGATGCCGCCGAAGCTGCGAACGAAGCCAAGAGTTCGTTCCTGGCTACCATGAGTCATGAAATCCGCACACCGCTCAACGGTATCATCGGCATGAGCACGCTGTTGAGCGGGTCAAAGCTCAATGCCGAGCAACGCGATTTCAGTGCAACCATATCAATGGCGGCCGAGACACTGCTAACCATTATCAATGACATACTGGATTTTTCAAAAGTCGAAGCGGGCGCACTTGAGCTGGAATCCACACCAATGGACCTGGCTGAAACGATTGAAAGCTCCGTCGAACTACTCGCCTCGAAAGCTGCGGAAAAAGGCATTGAGCTTGCGTGCCGAATTGATAACGACGTTCCCACAGGACTCATCGGCGACCCGGTACGCTTAAAACAGATACTGATGAATTTACTCAGCAACGCCATCAAGTTCACCGACAATGGTGAAGTCGTTCTCAGTGTTAGCTCGATGGTCGCCGACGCCAAATGCAATCCAGGGGATACCACCCTCTTGCGCTTTACCGTGCGTGACACCGGCATTGGTATACCTGAAGACAGAATGCACAGGTTATTCAAGTCATTCAGTCAGGTGGATGCATCGACAACCCGTCGGTTCGGAGGTACCGGACTGGGTTTAGTGATCACAAAACGCCTGATAGAACTCATGGGCGGTGACATAGGGGTAGAGAGTGAAATGGGTCGCGGTACCACCTTTACTTTTAACCTGCCAGGTGAAGTTGCGCTGCTCCCCGATCGAGGCACGCGCGAAGAACAACTCGATCAACTGAAAGGCAATACGGTTCTCATAGTCGATGACAATCGCACGAATCGCCTGATTCTTAATGAAAAGCTTCGTTCCTGGGAAATGATTCCGACAGCGACTGAATCGCCCTTGGAGGCACTTGATCTAATCAAGTCAAATGATGATTACGGCGTCTATATCATAGACTACAAAATGCCGGAAATGAATGGACTGGAACTGGCTCGTAGTGTCAGAGATCTCAAAGGCGCGAAATCACCCCCAATGATATTGTTCAGTTCCATTTCAATGGTTGACGAGCATTTTCGCAAAGGAATCAAGGAAATTGGATTCTCGTCGGTGCTGACCAAACCTTCCCGCTCCGGGCAGCTATTATCGGCACTTGTTGCGGCAATTCATCCTGATGAAGTAGACAATCTGTCCAGTGAAAGCGAATTGAATCCTGGCTCATCGCTGGAAGCAGAAGATCTGCACATTCTTCTGGTTGACGATAATATGATCAATAGAAAAGTGGGTAAGAAAATACTGAATGGGCTCGGTTTTTCCCCCGTGGTTGTCAGTAGTGGTGAAGAGGCAATTAAAAGTTGCCTGGCGGGTGAGTTTGATGTGGTACTCATGGATATAGAGATGCCGGATATGGATGGTATCGCCGCAACGGCACGCCTTCGTGAAGTTATACCCATGCAAGAGATGCCCTATGTTATAGCACTCACTGCCAATGCCATGTCGACGGAAAGAGAGCGATATCTTGATTCAGGAATGGATGATTACCTGAGTAAACCCATCGATATACCCGCCTTGATCGACTGTTTGAAAACCGGTGGCGCCCATCGTGCGAAACAGCGCAGAACCGGTGAAGCAGCATGCGCAACTGAATCCGGGGAAACTGGCTAGATGAAAGCAGAGATCGTCGACGTTGGAGCACTGCATAAGCTACTGAACGCAATAGGTGGTGACCCTGCAGATCTCGCTGAGTTGATTGAAGACTTTAATATGCTTGGGCCCCAACTGGTGGACAAACTCCGCCAGGCTGATCAGGCCGGGGACCATACTGCGATGAGAATTTCCGCCCATAGCCTGAAATCGAATGCGCGCGAGTTCGGAGCTAGAACTCTGGAATCGCTGTGCCAGACTCTCGAACAGCAGTGTCAGGACAATACTGTGCAGCAATCGGAACAGCAGATCATGCAGATTGGTGATGCGCTAGCACAAGCCAGAAACGTACTGGCAAAGCTGGAAATCGACGGTGCTTGATACGGCTGCACCAGTTAGACACAAAAGCCATGAAGTCGACGTGGATCTCGGCTCAGCTGCCAATATCCTGGTGGTTGATGATAACCCAATCAACCGCAAAAAGTTGCGCCTGGCGGTTAAGAAACTCGGCCTGGTGGCAGATGTAGCCAAGGATGGCGCACAAGCATTGGAGGCCTTGCGTGAAAGGCCCTATGACGCTGTGCTGCTTGACATCGTCATGCCTGAAATGGATGGTTTCGATGTGCTGGACGCACTGAAATCAAATCCACAATTGCGTGACATTCCCGTGATCGTAGTATCCGCATTGGATGATCAGACAGAGAGTGTTGTCCGGGCGATCGAGTTGGGTGCTGAAGACTTTCTGCCCAAGGATTTCGATCCCATCCTGCTCAAGGCCCGTCTCAGCACATCCTTGACCAAGAAGAAATTCAGGGATCAGGAGCTGGAATATTACCAACGGGTCGCGCAGTTGACCACAGCGGCAGAAGTACTGGAGTCGGGTCGATTCAGCCCGCAGAATCTAGAAATTGACGAGTTGGCTGAGCGACCGGATCCATTGGGCAGGCTCGCAGCTGTCTTTCGCGGAATGGCGCAGGAAATCTATGAGAGGGAGTTGCGCCTCAAGCGCACCGTGCAGCTACTGCAAGGTAGTTTTCTGGTGATAGCGGTTGGTCTGGTATGGGGCTTGACACCCGCATTGTCGCGTATGACCTCCGGGATTGGCTCAAACCCTTTGGGCCTTGCAATCTGGGCCAACGGCATCGCTGCGGTGTTTTGTTTCAGCATTGCAGCTTATCGCAGGAAGCTGCCTCGATTGAAAATGCATGAATGGTTATTTTTCATATACTGGGCCGTACTGGCGGGAATACTGCAACGTTTGACCACCTATTGGGTTGCTGCACACGTCGAAGCGAGCATGCTGTCGTTGATCGTAACCTTGCAAGGGTTTATGGTATTTGGCTTTGCAGCCTTTACCAAACTGGAGAAAGCGACTCCTCGCCGGTTGTTCGGCCTCACTGTGGGATTGGTGGGAGTGGGCATACTGTTGTCCACGCGTTTCGATGTCGCCAACGCGGCGCAGAATACCTGGTTGCTGTTGGCTTTGTTGCTGCCGCTCCTGTTTGCGATCGAGGCCATTGTTCTCGCCGGACGTCGTCCAGTTCGAATCGATACGTTTGCTTCAGTCGGAATCATGATGGCCCTGTCAGCGTTGATGCTGGCACCAGTTGCGTATGCTACTGGGGACTTTCTCAGTCTTGGCCCCACAATAGGCAGAATGGAAATACTGGTGGCACTGATTGGACTTGTCGGCGCATCATCCCTGCTCCTCGCCTTTCACCTGATTGCCACCGCCGGGGCTGTATTTTACAGCCAAAGCGCCTATGCAATGACGTTAGCTGGAATAGTCTGGGGCATGCTATTGCTTGATGAGCAGCTTTCCTTCATGGCATGGATTGCCTTCGCAGTAATCCTGGTTGGTATGTATCTCGTGGAACCCAAGCCTTCGGACGATGAGGTCGTGATCAACAGATCATTTGCCAAATCCAGCGGCAGCGGCTCCCACCATTGAGGAGGTACCTGCCAGACCAGAGCAAGCCAGAAGTAATTCGCTAAGGATAAAGGGTCTGATCAACGGGCTGGCAACAATTATAAAGGGGCTGCGGGGCTGGCCTTCAAGTAAACCTACCTGGCGTTTCAGGGAATGTCCGGACTAGTAAGTATGAAACTCTGAAAGGATCAGAAAGTAGTCGTCCGGGTCGCGCAGTGCGAACTCCTGCTGACGAGAATTGGGATTCAGCGCAAGACCGGCCTCCATTGGATAGCCCATTGTCTTGACGCGAGTGTAAATGTCCTCGATGTCTACCGTACAAATGTACAGAATCAAACCATTTCCCGGTGTGCTGTCAGGATGCTTCATTGTAGGGTGTTCGTGCGTTCCCCAACGATGCAGGCAGAGTTGAATCTCGCCCTGTCTGTCCGCTAACACAGCGAACTCGTCACCGCCATGCAGACTCTGCCAGGCAAACACGGACCGATACCAGTCTCGGCTGGCGGAAACGTCTCGTACGGCTATGATCGGGTCGAGTCTCGTCTTCATCGGATTGCCGACGGATGTTTCAACCGTCCAGTTCGGTCAGCCTGCGTACGTCTTGCGAGATTATTCTGAACTCATCCGCCCTGGCCTGTTGTTCGGTAAAGCCTTCCTTAGTGACAGCGCCAGGATCTTCCGCAGTGTCCTTTACGTTGGCTCGTTCGTCCAGCCAGTTGAGCAGGACCTTCCGCGTTTCGGGGTCAGCAGCAAGCTTCGCCAGCAGATGCGACAGCAAGTCGCGATGTGCACTCAAGTGCCCTTCCAATTCGTCGCCGCTCATCTGCGCAACCGGTGGCGGTCTTTCACCTGCGCGGTCAGTATGCTTCAATGACGATACCTCCAGTTGATCTCATGGCTGGCGCGACTGCCTGTATCGGTTCGCACCAGAACAATGATACTGCTACAACGCACACCAGCACTTTACCGACTGCACAGCTGAAACTTCCGCTGTGCACAACACTGATATCCTACTCTGCATTGTGCTCACCGATCAAATTGTTCCCGATTCGGCAATACAGACTCAACTCTGAGCCGACATCCAGGTTAACGCACAGGTTAACGCATTTTGATGTAACGGCGATTGCCTGCTTTGTGAATTCAGGGCTAACCGAACTGAAAACCGATTCCATGCCTACGCTTCTCGACGTGTTCGCCGAGTCAGCCGCTGGACGATAGTCACTTTATTGAGATTCTCTTCAAGATCCGACAGCTGCGGTATGTCGGCATCACACGCCTGTTGGGAGAAAATGAAGATGTCTACCTGCGCCTGTTTGCGCACAGCGGCCTCCAGCCCGACGTCCGAGATTAAAGGGATAAAGAGGGCGGTAGCACATTCACGATCGAAACGGCGTATCTCAACGAGGAGCACTTAGAGATTGAACATTTTTCAACGAAACGCATCGCAAAAATCATATTGCTATAGTCTCGTCAGCCATGTGTTTGGATCTGATACGGTGATCCTGACGAGTCTACTGGCTGTCAGTGAAATCGCAGTCAGATCAAACGTTTCAGCAGCGCCAGTAACCAGGAAGTACGCTCGCCCGCTTGGAGACGGCCGATGCGCACTGGAACTCTGTTGGTCATTGGCACGCAATTCATGACCTATCGTGTCAGGCAGGCTAATCGTTACTACTCTCCGGTTTGAGTACATGACGTAACCCTGCTTGTCCAATTGCAGGACGCTCATGTG
>JABDKO010000120.1 GCA_013002165.1 Rhodothermales bacterium
CTCCGATGACTTTATTACCGTGGCGACGACCAGACCCGAGACGATGTTCGGAGATTCCGCGGTTGCGGTTCACCCGGATGATGAGAGGTACGCCGACCTCGTTGGCAGGAAAGTTCGTGTCCCGCTAACTGACCGATGGATTCCCGTAATTACGGATGATTATGTAAAGATGGAATTCGGTGCAGGTGCTCTTAAGATTACACCTGGTCACGACAAGAACGACTTTGAAATTGGATCCCGGCACGACCTTGATGTTATTAGTGTCATCAACCTCGATGGTACTCTCAACGAAAGCGCCGGGTCGTATGCTGATACGGATAGATTTGAAGCTCGCGATACGATCGTTGAAGATCTGGAAAAAGAGGGGCTGCTACTGAAGACGGAACCATACAAGGGTACAGTACCTATCTCCAGTAGATCAAAAGCCATAATCGAGCCACTCATTTCCCGGCAATGGTTCGTTCGGATGAAACCTCTTGCCAAACCTGCGCTCGAGGCAGTTCGCAACGGCGATGTTTCGTTCTATCCGTCTCGTTGGGAGAATGAGTACTTTCGCTGGTTGGAAAACATTCGAGACTGGACCATCTCGCGCCAATTGTGGTGGGGGCATAGAATTCCTGTCTGGTATCACCTGGACGAAAATGGAGAGGTAGATGAGGGACGGGACTTCGTCGTTTCCGTTGAGCAACCCTCGCCGAACATGGTTCAGGATGAAGACGTCCTTGATACGTGGTTCTCATCATGGTTGTGGCCTTTCGCAACGTTGGGCTGGCCGGACGAAACCCCCGACATTGATTACTTCTATCCAACAACGGTCCTGGTGTCCGGTTACGACATACTGTTCTTCTGGATAGCAAGGATGATTATGGCCGGTATCCACTTCAAAGGTGAGCCGCCATTCCGCGATATTTTTATCACCGGGATGGTGAAGGATAAACAGGGTAGGTGGATGTCGAAAAGTCTCGGCAACGGTATTGATCCACTGGATATGATCGATGAGTACGGGGCAGATGCAGTCAGGTACTCTCTAACTATTCTTTGTGCCCAGGGCCAGGATATCAAGCTCGAACCATCCAAGTTCGAGATGGGAAGGAATTTCGCAAACAAAATATGGAACGCCTTCAACGTATTTGGCCGGTTTATCGAAGATGGCAAATCATACGAGAGAACCCGTTCAAATGATGAGCTGGATCTTGTTGAACAGTGGATGCTGCACCGTGTCAATCAAACGATTGAGAAGGTAGACGAAGCAGTATCCAGGTATCGATTGAATGAAGCACTAGCGTACATTTACGACGTCTTCTGGCGAGATTTCTGCGACTGGTATCTCGAACTGATCAAGCCCGGCGGGGACGAACAGATGTCCGATGACAGCATCGCACTCTCGATTGAGATATTCGAGACTATGCTGAAATTACTCCATCCGTTCATGCCATTCATTACAGAGGAACTCTGGTGGAAAACCCAGGCCAGGAAGGATGCTAATGCGCTAATAGTAACCGGCTGGCCTTCTGCCGATCCTGCAAATTCGAATCCCGAGGCGGCAGCCGACTTTGAACTGATCAAAGACCTTATCACGGGGATTAGAACGGTTCGAGCACAATACAACCTGGCTCCTCGCAAGACCATTGATGCCAGAATCAACTTCCACGATGAAAGCGCAGAATCGGTCACCATCGTAATGGAAAATCAACCTTACTTCGAGGCGCTGGTCTGGACGAGAAATCTGTCCGCGGGTACCGGTATCGAGAAACCGTCAGCCAGCGCGTCAGCCGTCGTCGGTACAACCGAGATCTTCTTGCCACTTGAGGGTCTGGTTGATCTCGAGGTAGAACGAGCCCGGTTGCGTAAGGACATAGAGCAGAAGGAGACTTTTGTTACCTCAATTCAAAAGAAACTTCAGAACGCTCAGTTTGTCGAACGAGCGCCAAAACATATCGTCGAGGCCGAACGCGACAAGGAAAGCGAGGCAGTGGCAGAACTGACGCTGCTGCGGAGTAACCTGGAAAACCTGGGAACGGATGAATAGGAAAACAAGGCCAGGCATCATCGTCGGAGTGCTACTTCTCTTTGCAGCCGGCATCGGTTGCACCGATGAAGCGCGAACTGACGTATCGATGCTCTCCGTCGAGGATTTGACGTATCAGCTATTACCGAGCGGGGCACGAATTGTCTCCGGTACGGTTTACAATCCGACTGAGTCCCCGATGGGTAGTATTCAGATCCAGGTATCCTTGTTTGATAAAGACAATGTCCGCGTAGACGGGCTAAGCATACTGGTCCGTGATCTCAACGCCGGAAGTCGAGTTGACTTCAGAGAACCCGTCAATAGTGATTTTGATATTACGGCTGCCCGCGTGAAAGGCATGATAAAGCTTTGACGACATAGGCCGCCTCAGGACGTTGTTTGCAAACACGCTTGTCGTACTTCACGACGTGAGATAGAAGTAGAACGAAGAATAGTCTCGCCACAGGCAGAATGGGTTCAGCCCTCCAGAGAAAATACGTAGCGCAGGAATGGTGCTTACCTAATCTCCAGTAACGCGCTCATGAATGTGCGTAATCGGCGATGCTAGATCATGAGGAAGACTGCCACGATGCGAACGGAGATACACGAACGGGGTGTGGTATAGAAAGTCCGAAACTCTTGACATGTAAATGTCGGCGTAGCGTTCAATCTGTCTTGCGAGATGACTTTTATCTTTACCGGTTCTCATCAGTAGCCCCCAGTTAGGATTATTGAGCCTGCTCGACTCAATTGCAATCGGGGAAATCCGACCATCCAGTTCCACCAGACTCTGTCGCAATTGCATCATTCGTTTATCGAGGTCTTCAACTGTCTCCTGTGCCGAAGGGTCGGTAGAATAGTCGTTCTTGATTCGTTGTGCTCGAAGCCTCAACCGTGAAAAGTCTGCCTCGAGCCGTTCTTTCTCTACCATCATTTCGCCCAGCTCTTCCTCTCGATCCTCAAATTCAAATGCCGCGGCAATATCGCCTTCCAGCTCTCGGATAATAAGCGCCGTTCGCCATCGCTGAATGGATTTGGAAACATTGACATCTGCGAATATGTGGTCACCTACGTACAAGATATCTTCTCCCGTGATGCCAAGGCTTTCTTCCACCAGTTTGGCATTTCCCCCTACGTAGACTTTTCCTGTCTTAAGACTTCCCGAGTGTTCCCGCAGGAGTCCATCATCGTCGACGACCTCGAATGCCGGAAGTCTGAGCGAAAAGAAATCGGGTTTACGTGCCGCCACGATCGAGATGTCGAACAGGTCCTTCCACGTCATCTTGCCCGGCAAGAACTGGTCGAAAGCATACGCCAACATAGGAGCGGCGTACGACCATTCGGAGTTCGTTATAAGGAGAAGTTTCTTGCCAGCATATTTCTGGTCCAGGAGGGCAAGAGGTATTTCTGGATCCAGGTCAACAAACTCCGCAGGGTTGTTGATTATCTCTTCCTTGAGTTTACCCTCCATGTGGGCTTCGTCGAGAGTCTGCCGGACCGTATTGTAGAGGTCTCCATATCCCATAACACCCTCGACGACGTCGGAGTCGATAAGATCGACGAGCTGCATATACATGCACGCTTCAGATAATGAAAAAAGAGTGTTCAGGAATTTCCATCTGGGCGTATTGAGATCAACGAGCGTCTGGCGATAGACTCGTTTCTTTTCATCATAATCGAGTGGGGTTGTGCCATGAAAAGCATATTTGACATAACCGAATCGATCAGCCTTGACAATATTGCCTAACTCCGTGTCGATAATAAGCCCTCGCATGACGAGGTCTGCCTTGAACTGAAGGCTTTCAACCGGCCAACCAGCCTTATTCAGGCGCTTCTTTATGTAGCTGTACGCTCTCTCCTCCCACGCCATGACGTGGTAGTGAATCAGGGTATAGTCCATGTCGTAGCCGATGGCACGGATCGCGCGCAGGTTCAGAGTGCGATTACAGAAAAGGCCTCTATTCAAAATCGATCAGGGTTTGCTTCGTTGTTGCAGAGTGATACGATCATCACGATTCCATTGATTCTCTTCGGCCTTATTTAATACAAGATCTACGTTGTTAACGTTCGGGTAACAATGACATAACAGTAACAATACAGTCGAGTCGTAATCTGGGGTGCTTTACGAGGGCACTTTAGTACGTTTTCTTCAGTGCCCCAAAAGACATATTCTGCGACAGAGGTTATCGCGCAATGCAAAATTCAATCACATTGATTGTAGCCTGTACCGCAGGTCTATTTCTCGTTGTACCCGGCATCGTCAAGGCCCAGACCGGCACCGTAGCCGGTACAGTCGTCGACGCTGATAGCGCTGAGACCATCATTAGCGCACGTCTTTCTTGAGGGCACAATCATTGGAACTGCGACGGATATCGTTTCCTATGTTGCAGTGAAGCCTGTCGACGGTGGCGGTGAAGCCTGTCCACGAAGTCATTTCGGGCACGTATGCTCTTGAGCAAAACTATCCGAATCCATTAAATCCTTCGACGACCATCGAGTTTGCAATTGATCAAACCCAAGTTGTCAAGCTTGCGGTCTTCGATATACTCGGAAGAGAAGTCAGTAGTCTCGTCAATGAGTCGATTCCGGCTGGGACCTACGAGGTCAATTTTGACGCAAGTGGCCTGCCTTCGGGCGTCTACCTCTACCGTCTGAACCTCTCCAATTCGGTCGCGACTCGCATGATGACATTAACTAAGTAAATCTAAGTATAATATAGATTTACAAGAGCATTGAACGGTCGGGATATTGGATAATATCCCGGCTGTCTTTTTTTGTGACATAAACAAAAAAGATTTTGTACGTTCCGGCAACGAGATCGGGAAAAAAGCTCGTTAGCAACTATGAAGGTGTGAAAGCACTATCACTGTTGTCTTGTCATCCACTATACGTACTTAACAATGAAAGACTCCTCGATCCGAGCTACAACGCTCTGGAAAGTGGTCGTTCCTGTCATCATGGTAAGCTTCCTTACGGGTTGTGAATTCATGTCGAGTGGCTCGAACTCCACAGAACTAGAT
>JABDKO010000123.1 GCA_013002165.1 Rhodothermales bacterium
GAAGACGTGCAGGAATCTCTGTCGGACACCGAGTATGGTCCAGTGTCCACATACTCTGATTCTCTTGCCGTCGAGGAAGTCTTTAAGGATGTTGCAAGTCCGCGCATCCTCCACGTCGCGACACACGGGTACTTTTTAGAAGCAGTAGACGAAGATGATGGGATACAGGGTGATGCCATTGACGGCGCAGACTTCGGTGCAGCGCGCGGATTGGGGATGCTCCGCAAAGCTGACAACCCATTGCTTAGATCTGGCGTGATCCTGGCTGGCGCCAACAACATCGGCATCGAAGAGGCAGAGGGTGTCGACGACGGATGGGTGACGGCCGAAGAAATATCGCTGATGGATCTTCGGGGGACCGAGCTTGTGGTACTGAGCGCGTGCGAGAGCGGCCTCGGCGACATCAAGTCGGGTCAGAGCGTTCAGGGCTTGCGGCAGGCCTTCCAATTAGCTGGCGCACAATCGATCCTATCGACACTCTATAAAGTGCCAGACACTGAGACGCGACAGATTGTCAAGAGCTTTTACGGTCATCTGCGGGATGGACTGTCAACAACGGAAGCGCTCAACAAGGCGCAGCGAGAGATGATCACACAGCGACGCGAAGACAACGGCGGCGCCCACCCGTTTTTCTGGGCGAGCTTCATAGCGGTGGGGTCGTGACACATCGCCCGAATATTAATCCGCAGCCATTTCCTGAAGTGCAGATCCGGCTATTCTGTAAGTGATCCACTCCTTCATCGATCGGGCACCAAGGCGTTCGTAAACCTTGATCGCGGGCTCATTCCAGTCGAGTACGGACCACTCCAGTCTTCCGAAGTCATTTTCGACGCAGATTTGAGCAAGTTTTTGCAAGAGCTTGCGCCCGATTCCAAGGCCACGTTTCTCGTCAATTACGAACAAATCCTCGAGATAGATGCCCGCTTTTCCCAGGAAGGTCGAGTAGTTGTGGAAGTAGAGTGCGAATCCAGCAGGTTCGCTGTCGTGCTCTGCGATGAGGACATTTGCAAAGGGCTGTTCGCCGAAGAGTGTGTTCTCGAGGTTCTCAATTGTTACGACCGCCTCGTGCTCGAGTTTTTCGTATCGAGCAAGACGCACGATGAAGTCTCGAATCAGCTCGACGTCAGCAATCGTTGCCGGGCGAATATGTATGTTTTGTCGGGTTGAAGACAATCGTAGAGGTGCTTTTCGTGATGGTAAACTGTGCGCGGTTGAACGGGTTCGTTCTGAAATTACGGCCCGGGGCCACCAACCTCCGCCCCTGCTTTCAAAATACCAATTCTGGGGATTACACGTTAAATAAGAATGTGCTAGAGAAATACTAGCAAATGTTCATTGGCAATTGTCATATCTTTTACCCACTGCATTCGCAGCCACATGCCCATGTGGCGGAACTGGTAGACGCGCTACGTTCAGGACGTAGTGATCTTATGATCGTGGAGGTTCGAGTCCTCTCATGGGCACACTCTATTCCTAACGTGGCTCTTCTTGTCCAAAAGGCAAGGAGAGCTTTGTTTTTTGTTGGAATGACCAGACTTCACGGCCGATTCAAGGCTCAGATCCGTTGTCGAAGTAGTAGACCGTTCGGTCTATCACTCGACGACAGGAATGACAATTCGAAACGTGGTGCCCGTAGCCGGGCTGCTCTCCACAGAGAGAGACCCGCCGTGACCCTTGGTGATGATATCGTAGCTCAGGCTGAGGCCAAGACCTGTCCCCGAACCAGTCGGTTTGGTCGTAAAAAAGGGCTCAAATATTTTGTCGATGACCTCCGGATCGATTCCGGGGCCGTTGTCGGAAACCAGTACCACAAGATCTGTCCCTTCGCGACGAGTTGACACAACGATTTCAGGACTGAAATCACCTGGCGAATTCTGCAGATGTTCGCGAACAGCATCAAATGCATTTCCAACAAGGTTCAGAATTACTCGGCCAAAATCCTGGGCGACGATTGAAGCATCGCCAACGTCATCTCCCAGATCCTTGACGACGCTACACGTGAAATCTGTGAGAGTAGCGCGCTTGCCGTGGTATGCAAGATCGACGTGCTCGCTGACGAGGGAATTTACATCGACGACCTGACGTTCTCGCGTTCCACCCGATGAGTGCTGCATCATGGATTGAACAATACTATCGGCACGCTTCCCATGCTGTTTTATAACAGCGGCATTTCGTTCGAGAGCTTCCAATGCCTCCAGAACATCAGCCACCTTCACGTCCGCGTTCGCGGCATACGCTTCGCGTATCTCGATCGCAAACTCTTCATTGATTTCGGCGAAGTTGTTGATGAAGTTCAGAGGGTTCTTGATCTCGTGTGCTATACCCGCAGTCAGCTGTCCGAGCGATGCAAGCTTCTCCTGCTGTATGAGCTGGGCTTGCGTTTTCTTGAGTTCCTCGTTCGTTGCCTCAAGTGCGCTCCGGGCCTCTTCTATATCGGCATGCAACTTCTTGTACAGTATCTGACTGGTGTCACGCATTGACTCCAGCAGAACCCGATGCCGCTCAGATCGCTCCAGCTTTTTTTGAAGAACCCGAATTTGTTTTTCGAAATCAGACAAGGAAACTTTCGGAGATATTTTTCAGCTTTCGCCGAGAAGTACGGTTACAAATGTACCGCCATGAGCCTGCGGGATCATGGAACTCTGAAGAGGGCAAAACTCGCCGTACGTGTAGAATCCAGCAAATGGAATGCCCTCGCCAATATTGTCGCGTAGTAGTCGTGCTTCTTCGGTGACACGCGTACCCAGCAGTATCCGCCTGCCTGCGCATGAAAATATCAGGGCCGCGTCCGGCCTTTCGCCGGGATAGGCCGTCATTGCCTGGGTGATCGAACTGGCTGTACTGTCGACTATATCATCTCGCGTCGCATCGGAGAACCGCACAACTACGTCCGAAGGGATCGGCGTTAGGACTCCAATGCTTCCATCATCACGGAAGCTGGATGGCGCACTGAAATAGGAATCGCGGATGGCAGCAGTAGCGTCGTTCGATGTTTCGCCCTGCCCCTCATACGGAAACACCGAGATTCCGTGAGCAAGAAGCGCGTTGAAATTTTCGACATCACCAAAGTACTTTACCCAGAGATCCTTGGCAGGCTTATCATCGATGGTATAGACGATGTTACCCTCTGCATGAGTGACCCGGTGAGCTGACCCTACCGGTGTCCAGCCACTCCTGACACCAACAGACACATTCAGCGGGCCTGCAAACAGGATGACAGGAACAGCGTTCGTATATACTGTCCCTTTGTAGAATTGATAGGTGGTCTCCATCCTCGACTGGTCACCTGCAAGTCCACCGCAGATCGGGACGTTCGGCCCAACAGACTCGTGGATCGCTTCAAGAACGGCCGGACTGTAGGTGCCAATGCCGGCGGGATTTGTAATACACAGCTTTATCGGGGCGTCCAAATTTTCCCGAGCCATCGCGACAGCTTCTTTAGCGGCTTTTGCTGGATTCTCGACGACTCCGTCTCCAATTCCAGCACGAAAATGAACGTTGTCTGACTGGATCAGAATCAAAACAATAGAATCCTCGGCGAATCCTGTTGCAGATGATAGCTCTCCGTCGGTCGTACAGCCGATAAGCTCAAGGTGCGGGTATTCAGCCATGATCTTGTCCAGAATCAACTGAAAATCATGATCCATCGCTGTATAAAGGATCCCGGCCTGCGGGACGAGGCCTTCAAGTGACTCTTTGCAGATTGCCAGCGCTTCCTCTATGGCGCTCGCCGAGTCGATATCCTCACTATGTCCGATTACGACTTTCATTCGTCAACCATACCAGGAGTTTGATGTACTTCAAGAATGATCAATGCACCGCATTGTTCAACGGGAGGATATTATACTCAAGATCGCTGCAGCTTGCAATGACAGCCAATATCTCCATAGATTCTCATCGCAGTCGATCAGGACTGTTATTCAAACAGATATTCAGAGATGACGAAATCAGTACTACTTTTTTTGATGCTCACAGCAGGTACAACCGTCAGTGCGCAAAACTATCAATCGGCATACAGCCTGATCGAAGGGGACGCGTCCATCGAGTACATAAAGACCAGCCTGGACCATGCGCTCTCATCTCTTGACGAACAAACAGCCCGGTGGAAGTCGCGCTTCTCTGACCTGGAGGGAACGAACATTGTAAGAGAACTTGTAGGCTACCAGCCTCCGACATTTCTGGTCAATATCGCCGACGTTTCATCCTACCTCTATGAGGTGACGGGAGAAAGCAGTTATGCCGTGACAACCCGCGACCTGCTCGTATCGATGAATGAATTCCGCGAGTTCTTTCCAGAGGAATTCCAGACACGCGAAGAATACAAAGATGGTATCCCGGCAGTGAACTGGTTTCGCGCCCTGCCTGTGTATGTCGAAGCATTTATGCGCACACAGCAATCGGGAGTTTATTCAGCCGCGGACATGGCGTCCATTGAGGATGCTGTTGAATCCAGCGCCGAGATTGTGTTCAAATTTCCGGAGTGGGGCCCGATGAATCGAGCCATGTTGCGGGCCGAGAGTTTGCTTGCTGCATCACTTGCATTCCCCGAACACCCTCGATCAGGAACGTGGCGTAAAATGGCTGAGATTCTGGCTTCGGATACGATAGGCAAGTGGGAAATTGAAGACGCTTCCGTCTATCATCCAATCTGGCTCCACGCGTACGTGAACTATGTCGACCTGAGCGGGCGGCAGTCGGCCTTTGAATCCCCGATGATGAAGTTCTACTTCGACTATTTTGTAGAACTGCTGACGCCGGCGGGCACCATGCCCGAATTCGGAGATGGACTGTGGAAAATGAATCTCTCCGAATACATCGTCCTCCTCGAACGTGGAGCCAGGGAGTACCAGGATCCCGAGATGAAATGGGCGGCTCTTCGGATGATGGAAAGTATGAAAGTCCTTCAGGGAAATGAAAATGCATTTACGGCCGGTGCTGCTCTTGAAGAGCCGAGTATCGGGCTTGCCCGGTTGCTAATAAGACGAAATGAGTGGGGCGACGCAGACGTAGTGCCGCAGAAACCGACAATGCGATCGGGCGATGCCATGGACGATGTGATCGCCAAGAAAATCGTAATGCGCTCAGGATGGGATCCGGACGCGACCTACTTAATGCTGAACTATAAGGATGAAGGGTTCGAAGGTATCATGCCCAAGAACTACCTGAAGCAGATCCTGGCGGTGGAAGAGGAGAAGATGCATCACGGCCAGTCCGACGAAAACGGGATATCCATGTTCATGAGAGCAGGAACGGTGTTGCTGTCTGACGGCGGATATCGTCCTGAGGCGCCCAGCGGCCCCTACGGAGCATATCGCTCGGACATCTTTCACAACCGTGTCGTTGTTCGCGACAGGCGCAAGGGTATTGGACAGGACTATTTTGAGATCTTTAGAGATTCCGGAGCCTACAACGAATCCGTTCGCACCGCAAAAATTGACTATCAGGACTTCCCCGAGTTTGAGTATTCTCGCACCCGGCTGGATGATCGGCGGACCGGTTACACCGGAGATCGCATTCTTGTCCGCGACAAGAAGGAAGATTTCGTAATTGTTGTCGACGTCGTGAAGTTCAACGAGAGTAAATATTACACGGCAGCCGCTTTATGGCACACGCGGACAATTGTCGACCATGGCGACACCTGGTTCCACACGAGGATCGATTCCCTCATGGGTCAGCACGCGAATCCGGGTGACAATAAACTTCTGATCGTAATGCCCGGCTCGAAAGATTCCGGTACTGTTGGTCAGGATCGGGCCATGCAGGACGAGATCGCCATCTATAATGGTACATCCCAGTATTTCGCTGCCGGTTCAGTTGCTTCGTTCGTTACCATACTGGTTCCTACCGATCGGGAGTCCGATGCCGAAAGTTACATCGACAGGTTCAGGCTCATCAAGCAGGACGAACAAGCAGTAACAGTTCAGGTAGACGGTACTCGTTCGTTCGGCATAAAGTTGGATCTCGACCGTGATGTGCTGACTGAAGACATCCGTCCGCGCTACAATTACGAATCAGGGATGATCGAGTACGGAACGCACACAACAGATGCTGACTTCTCATACGTTTCGACGGCGTCGGAAAACCTGCGATGGGCTGCTACCAACCTTGTCCGGATTGATGTAAATGGTACAACGTTATTTGACGCACCTTCCAGTCAGTTCTTCCAGGTCTGGGGCAGATCTGATCACGTCGGCCGGGCCAAGTGGCGACGATGGGACAACTACGACGAGTGATGTAATACCTACCTAGCACGCCAGCTGAGCTTCGTATCACGTAACCATAGTGTGTACCCGATCGTAACTATGTTGACAGCAGCGACTCCCGTATTGCTAACAGATGCAATCATTGAAGTGCGTAGCTGCAACCGGAAACATACTTATACATGCCACTGACTGTAACTACGGTTGTCGGCCTACTTGGTGCCGCCCAGGGGCTTGTCCTCTCGGCGGCAGTAGTGTCGCTTAGAGGAGAAAATCGTCGGCCTAACCAGGTGCTCGCGGTCGTTATTTTCATACTGTCCATAGTCGTGGCGACAGTTGTCCTGGAACACGCACGGGTACTTAGCTGCTGGATATGTCTGATACTCGTTGAGTACTCCTTTACATTCTTGTTTCCACCCGCATTGTGGTACTATTCCGACTGCGTCCTGGGATCCAGATCGCGTGTGCCGTTGGCAGTGCATTTCGTGCCGGCAATCTTGTGGTTTTCGTATCTAGCTGCATACACGTTTGGGCTACTTGATCCGTCGTGGCGATGGATTCCACCGATCCTCGGCATCATAATCTATCTTGCATTGAATACGATTGCGATAGCGGTGCGCACCTGGGTTGTGGCTCGAAAACCGCTTGTGCTAATCTCTCACGGACTCATGCTTCGGGTCATTCTAGTGCTTCTGATGTTGCTGCATGTAGCACAGATAGTTCGATTCCTGCTGAATGATATTGCGGCGTTCGACAACATTGTACCTCTAACAGGGGCGCTTATCATTTACATCGTTTCGTTCCTGGCCTTTCGGCAGTCAAGATTGTTTATCGGAAAAGATCCAAAGGCATCGCGACAGAAATATGAGACTTCAAGCCTTACTCCGGACCAGTCACAAGAAATCGTGGAACGCCTCGGCGTACTGATGGAAAGTGAAAAGCCATTTCTAAATGAGAATCTTAACCTTGCGGAAACGGCTACGAGGTTGTCGGTCTCAAGGGCATTCTTGTCGCAGGCGGTGAATAGCCAGCTGGAGATCAGCTTTTCGGAAATGCTCAACCAGTACCGCGTTGAGGAAGCTCTGCGCTTGTTCGGCCTTCAGGAATACAAACACCTGACCATAGAGGCCATCGGCTACGAAGTAGGCTTTCGGTCGAGGTCTGCGTTTCACCAGGCTTTCAAGCGAATTGCAGGAGAAACGCCCGCTCAAGCGAGAAAAAGGTTGTCTTAGAATATACTTCAGCACATTCAGTGGGTCCCGAATACCTATTGTCGACAGCATCACATTATTGTCATCACGTAGTCGGGTCGTAGTATGAAAACCACTTGTCACTTTGTCGCGTCATTCTTGTTATGGTTTGCTGCGGTCGCATCTTCATCGTGTACAAATTCGCAAACAAGCAATTCAGCGCAGGGAGTAATTGCGATAGAAAGAGTATCCGTCATTCCAATGAATTCGGAACGTGTGTTGGGAAGCCAGACGGTGATCGTTCGTAACGGCCGAATCGACAAGATTGGTTCAGATAAATCAGTAGACATCCCGGATGACGCGCTACGTATTGATGGCACGGGAAAATATTTGATACCGGGCTTGTCCGATATGCATGCTCACGCCCGACGGACGGAGGGATACAGACCTGAGGACTACCTCCACCAGGGAGTGACTGTTGTAAGAAACATGCAGGGGATCTCTGCTCATATCACTTACCGCGACAATGCATTGGAGAATGGAGCAGTTTTTCGTACAGCCGGTCAGGCATTGGCTGGATACAAAATTAGCGATAACCACAGAATAATTACGGATCCCCAGGAGGGAAGAGTGGCGGTACGAGAACAGGTTGCTGCAGGATACGACTACATTAAAGTATACAGTTTCCTAACACTTGACGTTTACAATGCAATACTCGACGAGGCAAAGATGTTGGGCATCCCGGTTGTCGGTCATGTATCGGACAACGTCAGGTCGCTGCACGCTATCGCATCCGGTCAGTCTTCGTTCGAGCACCTGTATGGATATTTTTGGGATCTGGAGGCTGAGGCATCTGCAATAAAAGATCAGTGGGTTCCGCGTCGTCTGTTTCATGCGGTCGAGATCGACGACCATAAGCTCGAAGGAATTGCACGAAAAACTGCGGCGGCTGGAGTGTGGAATTGTCCCACCCTCTGGCGTAAAGACAATCATCTCACATCACCACTCGCTCGAGAAGCGTGGAATGATCCGGAACTGCGAGAGCTCGGGCATTCCAATCGGATGAAGTTGGTTAAGGCGCTGCATGAAGCGGGTGCGGGCCTCCTGTCAGGAACAGACGATAAGGCCCACAGGATACACGATGAGCTGGCTTTATTTGTTGAAGCAGGTCTGACTCCCTACGAGACCCTTAAAATCGCGACAGTCAACGCAGCCGTTTACCTCGACATGGAAAATGAAATCGGTACGATAGAAATCGGTAAGCGTGCGAACCTTGTGCTGCTTGCCGCGAATCCGCTGGACAACATTGAGAATACAAGGACGATCGTCGGTGTAATGGCGGGAGGTAACTGGCTGCCGTCAAGCGAGTGAGATAGATCAGAGATGAGAGTACTGGACACCCGTTACAGGGACGCAATCACAGTCGTCATCCCGCGCATCGCGAAGGATCTCCTTACATCGCTTCGGAGAACACCTCATCAAACAATCGTTGCATAGCTTCCCACGATGCACTGTCGGCTGCAGCGTCGTACCCGACCGGCATTCCGAACAGTTCCGCGATGCTGTCTGCAGCTGGATTTGTAAAGCTGTGCAGCGCTCCCTCGTATGAGTAGTATTCCCAGTCAGCTCCAAGCGCTTCCATTTCTGCCTTGAACGCCTCGACCGACTCGGCAGGGATCATTGGATCTG
The DNA here is from genome assembly GCA_013002165.1 of Rhodothermales bacterium. GTDB lineage: Bacteria > Bacteroidota > Rhodothermia > Rhodothermales > JABDKH01 > JABDKO01. Next base: position 9,080 of record JABDKO010000123.1, read on the forward strand.
CCGCACCATTATTGACCTGGACCTTCGCTGTGACCGAACCGGGCTCAGCCTTAACAAACGCATCGAGTCCTGCGTGAAACCCGACAACAGCGTCCAGGTCCGTTCCGATGCGGGCCTCGTGCAGAACTACAGAACCTCCAAAGCAGTAGCCGATCGCTGCAATGCGTTCAGGATCGGTGGTGTCCTGCTGCTTGAGCAACTCCAGTGCAGCTGCAAATCGTTTTTCGCTTAGTTCGATGTTCTGTGCAATTTCGCCAACAAACGCGCCAGCTTCGTTCGGATGGTCGGCGATTTTTCCATCCCCGTACATATCAAGTGCCATTGCCGTGTAACCCAGCTCGGCGAGCATCTCGGCTCTCATTCGGGCGTAGTCGTTATGGCCCCACCACTCATGCACTACGATTACTCCGGGGCGCTCACCTTCAACATTTTGATCGTACGCGATATACCCACGCAGGCTGACTCCATCAACCTCGTACGTCACATCCTCGGTAACGACGTCCGGCTCCATCGGTGCTTGAGATTCAGGGGAGCAGGCGAAAAGTGTTACCAGCACAAGTAGAGGCAGATTCTTCATGGAATACCGATGGTGATTCTATCGTTTCAAAAAATTCTCTTAAGACTCCAAAAATGGGCCCCCAATGGCCGTCCGGGTCCATAGTCTGTGAAATATAACGCTCGTTTACGACAGAATGAACTGTATCGACGCGGCGCTTCAACGCCATCCTGATACATTCGCTTGTGGGTCGGCGGTCGACAGGAGAATGGAGCTCGTGATATAAACGCTTTTCTATGGCGCATCCAGGCAGGATTCTGGTCCCTGAGCGGTGCGCAAATGCGGGTCAGCGACACTATAGAAAACGTGTAATTCCCCGATTACTTCAAGGATGTCCCTGAAATCCCGCGTATGACAAAGCTCCCTCTTATGATCTTCAAGTTCATTTCTTCGCTTGCCTTACTGCTGCTCGTATCCGTCGTAGGTACGCAGAGCACGCAGGCTCAGCAGGTTTCCCTGGATCCCTCGAAGGAGCTGTCGCAATACATGCACGACGAGTGGCAGGTAGATGATGGATTGCCGCAAAACTCAGTCAGGGCACTGGCGCAGACTCAGGACGGATACCTTTGGCTCGGCACCGATGATGGTCTGGTCC
>JABDKO010000135.1 GCA_013002165.1 Rhodothermales bacterium
CGCATAGCGGATTCGGAATAGGGCTTGAGAGAACGATTACATGGATCTGCAAGCTACCGCATCTGCGGGAAGCGATTCCATTTCCCCGGTTGATGGGGAGGCTTAACCCGTAGACGTTGTTGTCGTATTGTCGGGCCGTGGTACAAACAAGTCGATCAGACTGTCGGGCAATTGTTCGACAGTAGCGATGTCTTGCAATAAGTCCGACTTAAAACCGCTCGTCAAGCCAGTGGACAATATCCGTCTCAACCTGTTCATGACCGTAGTCGTTAAGTGTTTCGTGCACTGATTCAGGGTAGAGGTTGAGGGTTTTGTCGATCGATGATGCCTCATTATAGAGACGCTTGCTACCTTTGAAATCGACAAGCCTGTCCTGCTCACCGTGCAGCACAAGAAAAGGGACGTGGACTTCGTCGAGCGCTGCGTTGACCTGACCGGCGGCCCGCACAATCGCTGCACCTGTTCCAGCTTTTATGCGACCCTGGTAGCACAGCGGGTCTGCTCTGGCAGCTTTAACGACGTCTGCATTCCGTGAAACCAGATCCCTGTTCAGCGGGATAGTCTGGATTGCGGGTAATAATCTGCCGATTACACCGCTAAGTTTCTGCAGGAGACGAGGTTCAAAAAACGCGAGTGCCGGACTGGACAGGATCATGGCCGAGGGTTGCAGTTGTCTTGTGAGCAGGGACCGGAGTACGATCAAGCCACCCATGCTGTGTCCAAACAAAATGAGCGGGATACTGCTGTCAGTCTGGTCTTCAACAACGAGAACGAGGTCATCAACATACTCATCGAGTGTCGAGACCAAAGCTGGTGTGCCGGGAGACCGTCCGTAGCCGCGCAAGTCGAAGCGGGTAATCGAGTATTCATGATTCTCAAGGATTCCCGCAATGCGATCGTATCGTCCCGAGTGTTCGGCATAGCCGTGTACGAGAACCACGTGCGCTCGGGCGGCAGGGCTCGAAGTTGAATCGATATACAGGTTGACGTTTGTCAGGCTCCCCGACGTTTTGATGACTGGACCGCGAGTTTTACGGTAGGCAAAGATATAGCGCCCGGGTATTGAATGCGCCGCGTATTGCGGCGGAGGACCGGATTCACTTTCGGTTCAAGGAAATGCTGCGGGCTCTTGGTATCTTCAAAAGGGAAGTCAAATATCCGTTATTGCAATCTAATGTAAATATGAAGGGGACCTTAATAGCTTCTATCTCGGGAATACGGGGAATCATCGGAGACGGCCTGGACCCCGAGGTCCTTGTCAAGTATGCGTCTGCCTTCGGTATGTGGTGTCTCGGTCAAGACAGTCGACCGACGGTTGTCGTTGGCCGCGATGGGCGTGTTACCGGGGAAGCGTGCATGGCCCTGGTGACAACAACGCTTCGTTTTATGGGTCTCGATGTCATCGATGCGGGAATGGCCACAACACCCACAGTTGAGATGGCGGTGATCAAGGAGGGTGCGACGGGGGGTATCATTCTCTCTGCGTCTCACAATCCGCCAGAATGGAATGCCCTGAAGCTGCTCAATAGCAGGGGCGAGTTTCTGTCTCCAGAAGAAGGAGCGGAGGTATTGCGACTTGCCGATGAGACGAAGGAATACACATCGTTTGACAAGATGGGTGGGGTTCGTCGCGAAGAGTATCTCATGTACCATATTCAGAAGGTCCTGGACCTCGAGTTCATTGACTCCGGATCGATCGCAGATGCGCAGTTCAAGATCGTTGTGGATGGAATTAATTCTATTGGCGGAGTTGCCATTCCGGCACTACTTCGGACGATGGGGATAGACGATCAGGACATCGTATTTCTAAACTGTGAGCCCACCGGGATTTTTGCGCATCCTGCAGAACCACTTCCAGGAAATCTGACAAGCACGATAGATCGCGTTCGCGATGAGCAAGCGGACATTGGAATTGTTGTCGACCCTGATGCTGACCGCCTGGCCCTGATTGCTGACGGGGGCGAATATGTAAGTGAGGAGCTGACGCAAGTGATCGCTGCCGATTTTCTATGGGGATTTCGCGGCGGCCCGTTTGTAACAAATCTCTCATCGTCACGCGCGATTGAAGATGTAGCGCGAAAACATGGCAACAAAGTGTTCAGGTCGTCCGTCGGTGAGATAAATGTAGTCAAGAAGATGCAGGAAGTTGACGCGATTCTGGGCGGTGAGGGAAATGGTGGAATCATCTTGCCTGATCTGCACTATGGCCGTGACGCTCTGGTTGGAGTCGCCATGATATTGCAGCACATGGTCAACACAGGTAAGAAGCTTTCTGAAATCCGACGCGACATGCCCGAGTATCATATGGGCAAAAAGAAAATACTTACCGGAGACAGTAATCCGGAAACGATTCTTGATGAGCTCAAGGCGCGCTACTCTAACGATCGTATCGACGCAACGGATGGACTGAAGATTGACTTTGACGAAGGCTGGGTACACATTCGGAAGTCAAACACCGAACCGATCATGCGTGTTTACTCGGAAGCCGGAACGGCTTCAAAGGCTGATGAGCTTGGCGAAAGATTTGTGACTGAGGTAAACGAGCTTGCGGGGAAGGGATGAGGGTGAGGGATGAGGGATGAGGGATGAGGGTGAGGGATGAGGGACGAGGGATGAGGGATGAGGGACGAGTTTATCGAAACCCATGTCATTCCGAGCGTCAGCCGAGGAATCTGGTAGGGTTGGCACCGCGATTAGATCCCTCCGCATTGGTCGGGATGACGGGGGCGTTGGTCGGGATGACGGGGGCGTTGGGTTAGGGATGAGGGATGAGGGATGAGTTTCGCGCGGAACGTCGTTTGGCACCTGCGAAATAAAAAAGGGCGAACCGGAAATCCGGTTCGCCCTTTCTGTAAAGCTTCAGACGTGACTTGCTTAGAAGTCCATTCCGCCCATTCCGCCCATGCCACCCATGTCGGGTGCTGCCGGTGCGGATGCTTTTTCTGGTTTGTCTGCAACTACTGCTTCCGTTGTCAGGAGTAGTCCTGAAACTGATGCGGCATTTTCAAGAGCAGTACGGGTTACTTTCGTGGGATCAATAACACCCATTTCAAACAGTCCGCCGTACACTTCCGTCTGTGCATTGAAGCCATAGTCGTCTTTGCCTTCTTTGACTGATTGCACAACGATTGATCCTTCCAGACCAGCGTTTGCAACAATCTGACGAAGGGGCTCTTCGACGGCCCTACGGATGATACCGATACCGATTGTCTGGTCGGCGTTCTCCGTTTCGATAGAATCAAGAGTTGAAAGAGCGCGAATGTATGCAACTCCACCACCTGGCACGATGCCTTCTTCGATAGCAGCGCGCGTTGCATGCAATGCATCTTCGACGCGTGCTTTCTTCTCTTTCATTTCCGGTTCGGTCGCAGCTCCAATTTTCAGGACGGCGACGCCGCCAGAAAGTTTGGCAAGACGTTCCTGCAGCTTCTCACGATCGTAGTCACTGGTTGAAGCTTCAACCTGCTGTTTGATCTGATTCGCCCGGGCTTTAATCTGCTCGCTGTCTCCCGCGCCGTCGACGACAACTGTGTTGTCTTTGTCGATGACCATTCGTTTCGTACGTCCGAGATAGTCAAGCGTCGCGTTTTCGAGTCGGTAGCCTTTCTCTTCAGAAATAACCGTACCGCCTGTCAGGATTGCGATGTCTTCGAGCATTGCTTTACGACGGTCTCCAAAGCCTGGAGCCTTGACTGCAGCAACTTTCAGCGTTCCACGGAGCTTGTTCACTACCAGAGTAGCCAGTGCTTCGCCTTCGATGTCTTCTGCGATTACGAGAAGGGGTTTACCCATCTGGGCAACTTTCTCCAGAATCGGGAGAAGGTCCTTCATCGTGCTGATTTTCTTGTCGTGAATCAGGATGTACGGGTCGTCAAGAACGACTTCCATGCTATCCGGATCGGTGACGAAGTAAGGGGAGAGGTATCCACGGTCGAACTGCATGCCTTCGACAACTTCAAGCATTGTCTCCGTGCCACGCGCTTCTTCGACTGTGATAACACCGTCTTTGCCTACTTTTTCGAACGCATCTGCAATGAACTCTCCGATCGCCGTGTCGTTGTTTGCGGAGATCGTAGCGACCTGAGCAATCTTTGCACGGTCCTGGATTTCTTTGCTCTGCTCACGAAGGTTTTCGACGATTGCTGTGACAGCTTTGTCGATGCCTCGCTTGAGGTCCATCGGGTTTGCACCCGCTGTAACGTTCTTGAGACCGGAGGTCAGAATCGCCTGTGCCAGAACAGTTGCAGTCGTCGTTCCATCTCCAGCAACATCACTGGTTTTGGAGGCGACTTCTTTAACCATTTGAGCGCCGACGTTTTCGAGCTTGTTCTCTACTTCTACTTCTTTCGCTACCGTTACTCCATCTTTCGTAACGGTTGGCGCACCGAATTTCTTTTCGATGATCACATTTCGACCCTTGGGGCCTAGTGTAACTTTGACTGCGTCTGCAAGAGTATCGACACCTCGTTTGAGGGCGGTACGTGCATCAGCATCAAAAACAATTTGCTTTGCCATTTTTATCTGGTTGCTTTAATTCGTTTGGGAATTCCAAAATTTGAGTGGGACGCGGGTTTAACCGACGATTCCAAGTATGTCCGACTCCCTCATGATGAGGTAGTCTTCGCTGTCGAGATTAATCTCGGTTCCAGCATATTTGCCGTAGAGCACGGTATCGCCAGCCTTGACGGTCATGTCGATTTTAGTTCCGTTTTCAACGCGGCCAGGGCCGACGGCGATAATGGTTCCTTTCTGAGGCTTCTCTTTAGCGGTGTCTGGAATGAACAGGCCACCTGCCGTTTTTTCTTCTGCCTCAACCGTTCTGACCACCACGCGGTCGCCTAGCGGTTTGATACTTGCCATTTTTTATCCTCCTATTGGGTAATAATGACGATGATACTAAGATGAGTTGTTAGCACTCTCAGCTGATGAGTGCTAAGGTACGTGTATGAGTACCTTTATTCGAGGCGACTGTTCCGCGTAAAATCCGCATAAATGGTCCCCAAATGGCCTATATTCGACGTTGATATTTAAAATTGTGATGAATGGAAACTCGAAGCGCTAAAAAGCTGACCGGCAACGTAAATAAGGCGGTGTTGGCATGGGCAGTTGCGTTTGGTGTAACACTGTTCGTCCTGGTACTTGGAGTCCTGCCGCCGTTTGTAGATGAGCCCTTCAGGGGTTTTCTGATGTCAGGATTCAGCTCTTTCTGCCACCAGATTCCGACAAGATCATTCCATGTAGATGGTGTCCAGCTGGCGCTATGTCATCGTTGCCTGGGAATCTACGCGGGCTTACCAATAGCCGTTGTAGCCTTCCTCGGTGCACGCCGATGGGACGGCTTTCTATCTTCGCGAGCACGGTATTTCATTCTCGCATCTCTCGTGCCACTTGGACTCGACTGGTTGCTGGACTTTCTGGGAATATGGTCAAATACGGCACTCTCGAGACTATTTACCGGAAGTTTGTTTGGACTAACAGCCGGTTATTATCTTGCCCGGGGGATTGTCAGTATCGGCACGTCACCAGATACCGGTTCAGCCAGCTCTGCTGACCGAAATCAGGGCGACCTCCTGAGTACGTCTTTGAAATCTTAAACGAACCTGAACATGCCTGACAAGAAGCAATCGATACTACTTGGATCCGCTGTTGCGGCAATACTCTCGACCTCATACCTCGGGATCATCAATTGTTTGTGTTGTGCCGGTATCATCGCGGGTGCGATGGTTTCGGTGTGGCATTATACGACGAACAATGAACTGACCGTTTCTGCCGGGACCGGTGCCTCGATGGGTGCGATAGTGGGAATTATCGGCATCCTGGTTTCAGCCGTGCTTAACCTTCTTCTGATTGAAATGGGTGTCCGTTCCGATCAGGCAGTCACAAACTTTATCATCAATCAGTTCGGCGACAATATGCCACCGGAAGCACTGGATCAGATGATCGAGCAGGCAAATGCTGATGTGACAATTGGCAGCTACCTGAAGAACGCGTGGCTTGGCTTTGTTATCGGCCCGATCTTCGGCGCGATTGGTGGTGTCATCGGCGCCAGCATGTTCAAGCGTGGTACAGACGACGAGATCATTGTAGCCGAATAGCAAGGTCTCGACAACAGGCATTCGAGATTCTACCGGGTACCACGCCTCGTTCCGGGGCGTGGCCCCAGTATCTCAGACAGAACGAACGCGTCTCTGGCGCTCTTGTTATTCCGAAGCTTCCGTCTGATACGTCTACCGGACCGGGAGCCATGACGGCCTCTGACCGCTGAATCAGGCTCTCCAAACAGTGTCTTGTCGATACCGACGTCCTTTAACTCGTGGAACTCCGTATACTTGAGGCTTTCAAAACGATTGACCGCCTCGTCATGAAACTCGTCCATCCGGACGGGGACCTGCTCAAGCGATGGCTCTGCACCCCGCGACGGTTTCCTGGCAGGCTGCCGTGACTCTTTGCCTTGCGCGGACTCACGGGAATCTCCGCTTGCTTCGTCAAGAGCAGCCTCAATTTCCCTGATCGCGCGATCAAAGAACGATTCCTTTTCTTCCGTCTGGTCTGGAGCAGATTGAGGGCGCTGCTTCCGCAAATTTCCGAGTACCCGTCCAATTATTGGAAAGACCAGGAAAAGAAGGACAAGTAGGTCAAATAAATCCATTACGTACGTTCTATACCTGACTCAAGATAATGCTCCAGTAGCGTAAATATTTTCCTGTTCGCTCGAGGAAAAGCAAAGTCTCGAATTTCATCTATCTCGATCCACCTGAAGTCGCCGGGCGTCCCGGTCCCATCTTCTGAAATGGATATACGAGCTGGCGGTGACTGCTCATCCAGGCGGCAGACAAACGGCGAGATTTTGACTTTAAGATGTGAATATGCATGACGGACTGTGTCGAGCTCTCCAGTAATTGTTGCGCTGAAGCCCGTTTCCTCAGATAGTTCTCGGAGGCAGGTCTTCTCCAGAGGCTCACCTGCTTTCCGTTTCCCTCCAGGGAATTCCCAGAGACCTCCAAGCATTCCATTTTCGGGTCGACGTTGAATGAAAATGCGGTTGGACACATCAAAAACAATCGCCACGGCGATCTCATAAGTAGGCACTTTCTTGCGAGCGCTACGTCTGGGAAAGTCCATTTGTGTGCCTGTACGGAAGGCGGTACATACCGTATTGACCGGACAATCCGGACAAAGGGGTTCTCGTGGCAAGCATATCGTCGCACCCAGCTCCATCATTGATTCATTGAACTCACCGGGATAGGTGATGTCGATCAGCCGGGCTGCAGCCTCAGCCACTTTTTGCAGCCCATCCGTCGAGTCAATCGATTCCTCGATCGTGAAGACGCGACTCAGGACGCGTTTCACATTCCCATCGATTGCCGGTCGCACCTCGCCATAGACTGTCGATGCTATCGCTGCGGCGGTATAGGGTCCGATCCCGGGAAGAGTTTCCAGCTCAGTCGCAGACCCGGGGAGGACTCCCGCATGGTTTTCGCAGACGATTTGTGCTGCCTTGTGAAGGTTGCGGCATCGGCTGTAATACCCAAGGCCTTCCCATAGAAGTAATACGTCATCGAGGCTTGCCGAGGCGAGAGAGCAGATCGTTGGATACGCATTCAAGAATCTTCGGTAGAATGGCAGCATCTGATCAACCCGTGTCTGCTGCAGCATGATTTCGGATAGCCAGACAGCGTAAGGGTCGCGATCGGTACCTCGCCATGGTAAGTCACGTTGATTATGTTGAAACCACTCAATCAGTGGTTCCCGAAATGCCGCCGGCATCGCCGGGTTGATCTCGTACACGACGCTAAGTGCATCCTTTTCAGACGAGGGCATGCTTAGTTGACGCTGATGGTTACGGTCCACGTCTCTATTCGAGCAACGGAGAATTCGTCTACAATAATCTGAGACGTACCCTCAAAAGTAAGAGAGTGTTGTCCTTTATCTGCCTTGCGTGTCTTCCAGACAAAAGATCGACCGGCGAGTCGACTGAGAGCCGGGCTGCGAACAACCTTCCATGTGTCGACTGCCTCATTGCTTAGAGAATCTGGAAGCGAGAAAATCAGAGTCTCGCCACCCATTATCTCCATAAAAAGCGTATCAGCGACCGCGCCTGATATGAGGTCCGGAGTATAGTGAACCGAGACGTCCGGATATGCGTTTGCAAGACGGCTACCATTATAGGGGGCTGCCGCAAAAAAGGCGAGCAGTCCCAATGCAAGGCTTATCACAAGAACGTGTTGACTGGAAACCATACTGAAATACTGAGCGGTTATTCGTCGTCAATATACGGCAGCGTCAAGCCATTGTCCGGGGCTATATCAGCGATGATCATGATTGCGTTCGCACTTGCTCCCCCCGCAATCGGTCAAGTTGATTCGTCGGTTGACGGTCTTGTCGCCGACCTGAACAAGAGAGTTCTCATCCAGAATGGTTCCGAGATATCGTGGCCCGAAGGTGCAGGGTCTACCTCAAATTCTGGTCAGACAGTTGAAGAGCTGCTGGGCTGGTACGCGGGAGAAGGGTATTTTTTCGCCTCCGTCGACAGCATGATCGCTGATTCTGTAGCGGGTATTCTCCTGTACCATGTGAGTTCCGGGCCTCTTCTTGACATCGAGTCGATTGATATTCGATTGGATTCGGATCGCGAAATTACCAGATTCAAAAGTACAATGCGAACCCGGGTGGGGACCGGTTTTCGACCTCTGCATCTTGAACAAGATCTTGTTGACCTTCTCGACGATTTGTCACTTGCCGGTGCCGTACGGTCAAAGGTTCGGGTAGACAGGATCGATGTGAATTATGACTCATCTACTGTTGCGATTGTAGTAGCGGCGACCGACACCGGACCCGTAATGATTGGCGGTATTCAGGTTAACGAGGACTCACGAACGAGCGCGTCGCTGGCGGGCCGCCTCGCCGAGTTGAAGGTCGGATCAGAGATTTCGTCGTTTGATCCCCAACGTATACGAAATCGTCTTGCGGCAGAGGCCTTCATTGAGTCGGTCGGAGAACCACAGGTTATCGAATCTGCCGGCAATGAGGTTACTGTGTTCCTACCCATCCGGGACGCAGCTCCGGGTTCTTTCGATCTAGTGCTAGGTTACCTACCATCGACCGGCTCGGGGGCCTCGGGCAAGATTGTGGGGAGTGGAAAGCTTGAGCTGTCGAATGTTTTCGGGGGAGGGCGGCTCTTCGGATTGCAGCTCAACCGATTACCGGGCCAGGTAGCAAGCGTTCGTGCGCATGCCGAAGATCCTTTTATTGCCGGATCACCAATCGGTATAGGTTTCGAGTTCAACGGATATCAGCAAGATTCCACCTTTTCACGCTCGTCTTTCGGGGCCGAGGGTAGTTATCTAATCGCAGGAGGTCTACGCGGTACCGTTTCGATATCGAGAGATGTTACTCGTCCCGGCCAGGCCGGGCTGTCCATTTCTTCAGGGCAGCAACGCATCCCAAGGGCAGACGGATATTACGCGGGTGTAGGGCTGAGGTATCGCAATGTAGACTTCGCACCTAATCCGCGTTCGGGGATACTGGCGCAAATGAATCTGGAGCGGGGCCGCTCGACGCGAGAATCATCGGTTGTCGTGGATGCCGATACAACCCTGCGTTCGATTTCGATTCGACAGCAGCGCCTTGGTGTGATCACTCGAGTATTTGTCCCCACTCTCCTGAGGCAGGCTGTGGTCATCGGAGTTGACGCGCATGCAATAGTCGCGAGCGAATATCGCAACAGCGACCTCTTTCGATTGGGAGGAGCGTCTACGTTACGCGGTTACAATGAAGAGCAGTTTGTAGGAAGTGCCGTCGGTAGAGTTCTTGCCGAGTATCGTTACCAGCTCGATCGGACATCATTCGCTTTTCTGTTTACTGATCTCGGGTTCGTTCAATTACCACAGATTGATGAGGCAGAGTCATCTCGCACGTTTCATCCGGGTTTTGGGATGGGCATACAGTTTGAAACTACAGTCGGATTCGTGAATGCATCGTACGCATTGAATACGGATGATGGCCCGACGAACGGGAAGATACACATCGGATTATCGTTTGGATTGTAAATGAGTCGAAAGAACACATCCAGATCTGCGGACACGGCGTTCTACGTACATCCATCATCGATATCGGATGAGGCCTTGATTTTGGATGGCGAGAATTTTCACCATGCAGTCCATGTTTTAAGGCAGCAAGAAGGATCGAAGCTGACGGTTGTGGACGGACTTGGAACACGCTATCACGCTGTTCTGGAGAGGATCGATAAAAGGCAGGCTATCTGCGCGATTGAGTCGCGCGACAGGTCTGCTTTTGAAACAGCTAGTCAGATAAGACTGGGTGTCGGCTTGACCAAATCCAAGGACCGATTTGAGGTGCTCGTAGAAAAGGCAGTTGAACTAGGTGTGACGGAGCTCGTACCGCTTCGTTCGACGCGCGTGCAAGGTCGAGGCATTCGGGAAGATCGACTTAATCGCATCGCAGTTGCAGCCATGAAGCAGTCGGGTAGAACCCGATTGATGAATATCGTTCCAACCCAAACGGTCTCCGGGTTTGCTGAGGGTGGATCTGGCTGGTTGAAGCTGGTCTTGAGCCAGCACGAAAACAGTCGAGCGATCGTCGAGTTGCTTTCAGCCGAATCGGAGGTTGGCGACTGCGTGCTGGCAATCGGTCCCGAAGGAGGGTTTACTCCGGATGAGGAAGAAGACCTTGTGGCGCGAGGGTTCCTGCGCGCCTCGCTCGGCGAAGCACGGTTGCGAACCGAGACTGCAGCCATCGCGTCGGTTTCGATCGTTTCGCAATTTGCGAATGCCCGATACTTTTTGGATAAGTAGGCTGCGGTATTTTGTCGAAGTCTAGAACATTTACTAGTAAATGTCTCAGCTTATTGTCTAGAAGAGTTCTAGCGCGAAGTCATTGGCATGGTTCGTACTTCGTTCGTTAAGTTGAAACCGGGGAGGAGGAAGTGGCGGCCCCCTCGGGAAATATGAACTACTCGCACGAACGAATCGGCAAGAACGCCATCAGCCGCGATACAAAACTCTAATCTGGGGCTTTACATGGAAAAGTTGGTTGAGATACCAGTGTCGTCAGAACAGATCTTTTCCGGCGCTTTGCTAAAAGTCAGGCGCGACATCGTTCAACTACCAGACAATAATTCAGCTGTTCGGGAATGGATTGATCATCCAGGTGCAGCTGCGGTTGTGCCCGTCTTCGAAAACGGTGACACAGTCCTGGTGAGACAGTTCCGTTATGCACCGCGAAGAACTTTCCTGGAAGTACCCGCCGGAAAACTGGATATACCGGGAGAGTCACCGATGCAAGTGGCAGCGCGGGAGCTTCGTGAAGAAACGGGATTTATAGCCGACGACCTTACTCCAATTGGCGCATACTATCCGTGCATAGGATATAGCAGTGAAGTCATTCATTGTTTTGTTGCAACAGGCCTGACGCCCGGTGAAACCGCATTCAGCCATGGAGAGTTCATTGAAGTTGTCCGCATGCCTCTGCTCGATGCTATTCGCCGGGCACGGGAAGGTGACTTTGACGACATGAAGACCATTTCGGCCCTTTTACGTGCTGCAAACCACCTTGGACTCTAGAAAATTCGGGTGAATAAGCATGTAGCAGCGGCATTCGCTTTGCTCGGCTGCAACCGCTGCCGTATCATCGCGTTCTCTCCGTCTGAACAGGCCAATTGTAGACTATGTACATCTTCCTCATCGTCGTAATCGCCATTATCGGCGTCTTTCTAGCCCTCGTCATACTGCTCCAGAGCGGTAAGGGTGGCGGACTTGCCGGTATTGCATCTGGCGGAGCAACTCAACAGATCCTCGGCACAAGAACGGCTCCGGACATTCTGGAAAAAGCCACCTGGGTTCTCGCGACAGTGTTCATCATCCTGTGCATCTTGACGAACTTCGTGATCGACGAAGGAACACAGCCCGATAGTGTGATTCAGCAGGGAGGTACCGAACAACAACTTCCAGTACTTCCAGCTCCTGATTCTTCCCCTGCTCCGGCAGACGGTGCCGGTGCAAACGATGGTGGCACCGAGTCCAACGACGGCCAGTAGCGCCGCTAAATGGTGAGTGCAGGAAATCGACAGATCGCGCTGTTTCCTGGTACCGAGTCGCTGACGGGACGCCGGGTAAAATTAGTCCCCATGTCTCGTGAACACATTGATGCCCTGTGGGCGATAGGAGCAGACAGGGTTCTGTGGAAATGGAGTCCGTGGCCCATTGCTTCTCGCGATGACATGATCCAGTACGTCGACAAGGCCCTGAAAGAATTCTTAGATCGAACGTCGTTTCCGTTCGTGACTGTCGAAATCGAAACTGGGCGAGTAATCGGTTCGACGCGTTTCATGAACATCAATCGACAGCATCGAAGAGTCGAGATTGGATGTACGTGGATCGGCACTTCATGGCATCGAACTGGGCTGAATCGTGAAGCGAAATACCTGATGCTTCAGGCAGCTTTTGAAGACTTACAATTCGATCGAGTAGAATTCAAAACAGATATGCTCAACGATCAGTCCAAGACCGCAATCAGACGTCTGGGTGGAGTCGAGGAGGGGGTGCTGCGTCATCATGTCGTCACCCGTTCCGGGCGCGTCCGCGACACCATTTATTTTTCGATACTGCGGTCTGAATGGGCGGCCGTCAAACGAGACTTGGAAACGCAGCTTGGCCGTGAAGGCTAGAAGAGCGACAACGTGCCGGCCTGTAAGCCGAATTCTGTCTGGCCGGGTTGTCGCAGGACCCAACCGGGACCACCATTTATCTGGGACCGCCGTCACCGACGACCTCTAGCAGCCTACCCGCATCATCGGACGAGCAATCCGCACCGGACGAATCCGGAAGATGCTGCTTGGCTTTGCACCCTGTGGGGTTTGCCTGGCCGCCCCGATCACTCGGGACGCCGGTGGTCTCTTACACCACCATTTCACCCATCGCTACGCGTTGAAACGCATAGCAGGTTTGCTTTCTGTTGCACTTGCCGTCATCCGAAAGGATGCCTTCCTGTTAGGAAGCACAGTGCTCTATGGTGTTCGGACTTTCCTCACTGCATTTACAGCGCGGTGATCCGGCCGGCACGTTTAGTCTAGAACTTGATCTTGGTCGCCGTTTCGTCAAAAAGTTCTTTGTCGACGATTATGCGTCCGGTGTGTTCGCAGGCAACAATTCTGTTTCGCTGACGAATTTCCACCTGCCTCTGCGGCGGAACCGCGAAGCCGCCCGCGGCACCTCGCTCCAAAGCGACAACTGCCCGTCCATCCCGAAGGCGCGAGCGGAGGCGTTCATATGCTCGCAGATAGCGTGAATCGACCTCGTTTGAAGCGTCCTGGCGCATCGTCTCGAGGTGCTCCTGTTCCTGCTTGGTGTCGTTGAGTACCTCGTCAAGTTCCTTGATCTTGCCACCAAGGACGTCATCCATCCCTGAGAGACGCTGTTTCGCGACGTCGATAGCTTCCGTGCGCTCGTCAACCGAACCGTCAATTTCTTCGATCCTGGCCTGGGCCTCCGCGATCCTGCCTCGTTGCGCTTCGATCTCCTTCGTGAGGGCATCGTATTCGCGATTGTTTCGGACCTGCAATTGCTGCTCCTCGTACCGCTTGATCAGACCTTCACTATCCTGAATGTCTAATTCGGCCTGCTTGCGAGCGATCTCGTTTTGCTTGGCCTCCGTCTGATAATTTTCAATCCGGGTCTCCAGACCAGCCTTTTCATCCTCAAGGTCGCGGATTTCCTCGGGAAGGTCACCCCGAAGCTTCTTAACCTGATCAATTTTGGAGTCTACTGCCTGGAGGCGGATCAGAGCTTTTAACTGTTCCCCTATACTTGTTTCAACTGTCGCTGGCATATACGCTTTCTTCCGTAATACAGTTTTTTTT
>JABDKO010000151.1 GCA_013002165.1 Rhodothermales bacterium
ATAATATACTGCTGAGCTGCCCCCGGCAGCTCCGGAAAGTGGAGGCGTGCCGACGTCGCAGATACAGTCCGGTCAAGTACGTATGACTGTTCATACCTGTCCGGCAGAAGTGTGCTCTGCAATACCGTAGTAAAAGTCGTACCGTCATCAGAGAGCTGCATCTCGAATGGTCGCGGCTGTACAATCGAACCGCCGCCTGCCTGTGGATGCAACGTAATCCCTTTGACTTCGATCGGTACGGTCCCGGCCAGATCGGTTTCGATTATCACCGGTGCCCCTTCCCGGAACCTGTGAGCTGCTGTTGCCAGTCCATCAAACAGGATAGCGGTTCGTCTGTCAACCGTGGTAGATCCACCGAGCATCTGGCCGGCGACGTTGAACCCGCCAAGTAGTGGCTCCGGCAGATTCCACGCGAGAAATGGATTGATGGGTTCGACGCCGCATTCAGCGTTTATTGAAACAGTCGCAGAGTATGGGCGGGACATTGGCGAAGACACTGCTGCTGCAATCAGTACATCTTGATCATCCCATGCATCAGCGCCTACCCTTACGTGGGCATTGATCACCCTCGTGCCTCCACCGGGTACCGTGACACTGGTATCGGACGGGCTCGCTATCCAGTTTCGATTACCAGTGGAAATATCGATTGTCACATCCTGCGCTCTCGACGCATTATTGGTGACACGAACGGGTAGCATCAGCTGTTGCCCTTCACTCCAATACGCGGCTACCGAAGCTGTTGGTGGATCCATCGATACTGATAGCAGGCTCTCAGTCGGAAGTTCACTCGCTGGCACGGCTTCGAGATTGACATTTAGCCGGTAATCTCCCTCGGCTCGAACACGCATTTGCCAATCGCCTGCTTCGAGGGTCCCGGAATGGATCGAGTCACTTCGTTGCCAGGCAACGGTGCTGGTCGCTCTCGATTCGCCCAGACGGTGAAAAGCAATTGCACTCCGGGAATCGCGGCCCGGAACCGGCGTGTATCCCGTAACCTCGATTCGAGACTCACTTTCCAGACGTGGCAATGAGTACCAGTCGTCTCCACCAACTCCCCCGCCGAAACCTTCGATGATATGATCCTCGGGCATCATTCTCATGTCTGACTGATCGTTGGGCTCAAGATCAGTGGGCAAACGGTGCGGGTCCAGGTTGTCCAGGCGTATTGAGTACGGTTGACGGCTCGACTTCTGCGTATTCCGGTATTTCAAAGAAAAGTGTCCGGCCGGCAGCAGTATCCGATGGACCAAAGAGTCGGGGATAGAGCCATTCAAGAATCGTCTGTTGCGCGTGGTTTCGATCAGTTCAATCTTCCCGTCGACACCCACAGCTCCCAGAATTGACAGTTGTTCATAGGTCTCGCCGTGCAGCGTGAATTTGTACGCATCAACATCCCTGTCATACGGTAGATAGCCGCGCCTTGTCACTCCAAAGGACAGACGATGGGCGCGACTCAAATCGTCATTAGGCTCCTGCTCGAAATTTGGATCCGGTGGACCGAGTGGTACTGCTCGAACGGTGTAGGCAGATTCAGTGCCAGCGCCTTCAAGAGCAATGTAATACGTTCCGTTCGAGAGGAAGATATTGGGAAACGTGAGTGTTTCAGCCTTACCCGATGTTCGCCCTGCGCTCGAAATTCGAACCCGGCCATTTGTAAGATGTGCAGCTCGCACACTTGCCCCCACAACTTCAATGTACCAGAGTTGAGGATCCCCCTCCGCAACGAATTTGAAAACATCCGATGTTCTCGCCGCGATACTTCCATTGGCTGCATAATCAGTCGAGGCCTCGAGAACTGTAGCATTCTCAGGTTCATCATTCGGCTCAACTTCGGACGGTGCCCCGCTGAAATCATAAGGAGGAACATACAACGAGTCATCAGATCTGCTGAGCGATTCCGGCACCCCGGAATTCGTGACAAGATTTGTCCTCACGATCTGTCCGTTGTCTGAATCGGGCTGATCATCCAGTGTTTTCCTATCAGTCGAGTTACATCCCAGCAAGCCGGTCAGTGATACGAGAAATACGATGCGGATACAACTGTCTTTAATCATTTCAATAGAGGCTCTTGAAGTCGTGGTAGTACCGGACCGTTTTTCATAATAGAATACAACTTTACCGGGCCGTCGAATCGTGGTAAAGTCACTGCGTGTACGCGGTAGTCGACCGCGGGTGAACAAATTTCGTTGGCAGGCGGAGCGATATTGCTTACCGGCTTCCCCACTCGCAAAAATAAAGAGTCGCGTGCAATAATCGGGGAGTTCAAGAATTCAACCGGTTCACTGATAGCGCATCCGGTCGAGCCAAAAGACGCCACAACAATCATTGAAGAGTCAAAATCCACTGGCCCGACTGTCTGGCGAGTCGACTGTTTTGTCTCGGGGTTATAGGTAAATGCGTTGATGTATTTTCGCGACAGGGCAGCCATGCTAGAATCATCCTTTACCAGAAACCAGCCCGGGTCGGGAATTTGCAGCGAACCGTAATTGTTGAGGTTCTCAATTTCAAGACTCACACCGGTGATGAGGGTGTCCGTCATCGCACGAGAGTCGCTGTTCGCACTCGAACATCCCAGCGACGAAGTAAACCATACTGCGCACATCATAAGAAGAAACACGACACCTTCCTGTTTCATTGATCGTTCCGTGGTAGGACTCCCGTGATGCACATGAAACGCATGTTGCGACCCTCCCAACCGGGAGTCATCTTGTTGATCAAGACGATAACGTAGGTTTGGTAAATATGAACTTCCTGAATACGGTAGCTCAGTGTACAACCGCGTGACTCCGGTACACTCTTGTCGTCTTGTAATACTGCGGTCTGGTTACTGGCAAGGTTGGTAATACTAAGACGGAGCATTTTCTTTTCCCCGAAGTCGTCGCAGGATCCGGCAACTGATTCCTCGAGTGAGAGTCTGTACTCTTCGAAGTACTGACCGGTCAGTTTGCCGCCGGTGTAGAAGGTTGCATTGTGCGGGTCTGCTCCTGAGTCCGTAAACATGTTGTACAGATACTGTCTTCCAACATTATCCGAAATAATCTTGAGGGCGGCCATTGTAGAGTCCGCCTGTTCTCTGACCCTCGTCCGAACCATCCCGAGGCTCACCTGTTCGTTGTCTGCGTACCATTTGACCGGAGGCGCGGCCCATGAGTTTTCCGGGACATTGATGAAGTAGATCTCGCTCCAGAATATTGGACCACCTTCGATCAACCCGAACGTTTCGTACGCCAGGTATTCACCATCTCCGGAAAACCCTAACAACTCTATACTAGCGGCATCTCCCTTTCTCGACGCCTCTCCTGAAACGCACGTCACGGTCGTCCCGAGAATGGCAAGAAGTACTATCGTTAACCATAGCTCCTTCATGCGAGTCTACTCAGCCTGCACATAGCTATACACTTCTCTCCGACCTGGCACAAATGCATCGTTCATCCAACGAAAGACGGTGCTGGATGTCACGTTGTTGTGTCCATCAAACTGAATTACACTTTTGCCTGAGACGCTACTTTCACCACCGAATGTTTGAGTGTTTACGATTACGGTCGAATCGTCGAAAACTTCGAATTCGGCCTTAAACGGACTGGCCCATCCGTCCTCGCCCAGAAAAGACCACTCTCGGCCAGATAGCCGACCACGCTCATCAAATGAATAGTCCAGGGTCTCAACCAGTTGCATCTTGCCGTCGCGTACTGCCATCTTTCGTGCTTCAAGCAGTGTGCCCGACGAGTCATGGGCAAGTGTTACGACCTTGATATTTTTCCATGATCCATTAATGTGTTGCAACTGTTCTATCGAAGTCACGCTCCCGGAGTCAGAGTCGGCATAGCTATATTTGTTTTGAAAAACAGGAATTACCTGAGCGTTAAGACCGATAGCATCGATGGTTGACAAGGTCAGCCTGCCATCCAC
>JABDKO010000152.1 GCA_013002165.1 Rhodothermales bacterium
CACTATCTGTGCCAAGACCATTTCAAAAATCTCTTGAATGACCCGACGCTCATTTGTTGACCACTGTAGCGTACAGGTCGGGGGCTTGCAATGTAAGCTGTGGCGTTCCAACTTTCTAGCAGCGGAATTTGAATAAAATATTGGGCTTGGTTTATCCGTAGGACTCTTCCGGTTCGTTCCCCATTGGAAGGGTGATCGGAAGAATTCTAATCTTCAAAGCCTGCAAACCGACATTCCACAAATAGGCAGGGTTTAGAACGAGATATCGTTTCCAAAGCCTCCGTGGCTCCTGTATCAGACGGAATAACCATTCGAGCCCTCGCTTCTGCATCCACGAGGGTGCCTGAGGAAGTGTACCGGCGTGGAAATCAAACGCTGCGCCTACCGCAATCAACGGGAGCGAAAGTGCATCGCGGTATTCGTAAGCCCATACCTCCTGCCGCGGACATCCGAGTCCTACGAAGACGATACCAGCACCGCTAGCCTTGATCTCTTCAACGACAGCGTCCTTTTCGACAGAGTTCAGCTTCCGGAATGCTGAAGGCCGGGTCCCGGCGATCTGCAAATGTGGATATCTTTTCTCGAGGTTTTCTGTCAGCTTCCCGAGTGTCTCCGGCGTGCTGCCATAAAAGTAAACGGGTATCCTGTTCTGCGCTGCGGCTTCTATCAGCAATAAAGTCAAGGTTGGCCCGTAAACCCGGTCAGGCAGTCCTATACCGTGGAGCCATTTTAGAGCCCAGCGAACAGGTTGTCCATCGGGCACTACCAGGTCGAGGGCGTTAAGCCGTCTACGATGGATTTCATCGGCTCGACCGGTCATTACACCGTGGACAGCGAGTGCACTGACTGAACATGGCAGACCTGCACCGGCGCTCTTGATAACCGTTTCGACAGCAGCTTCGTAGTCAACGGCATGTATGTTAATTCCCAGAACCGGGTATTTGCCTTTCCTGATCATACTTCAACTGCCCAGCGGTCTTTATTAAACTCGTAGATTTCCTCGAGAATGCGACGAACATCATATTGAATGTCCCATGCAGGATAATGAGATTTGAATTTTGACAAATCACTGATATACCAGATATGATCTCCGATCCGATTGTCCTCGGCGTACGTGAACTGCAGGTCATTGCCTGAAATCTCCTGGCAAATATCAATAGCTTCCATCATCGAGCAATTACTCTGGCGGCCGCCGCCGATATTGTAAACTTCAGCAGAGCCAGGAGCGTTGTGGAATTCTGCAAACGCCGCAATCAGATCGGCCGAATGAATGTTGTCCCGAACCTGTTTGCCCTTGTATCCAAAGATGGTATACGGCTGCCCGGTCATGGTACATTTCATGAGGTAAGCCAGAAAGCCGTGAAGCTGTGTACCGGAATGGCTGGGACCGGTAAGGCAACCACCGCGGAAACAGGCCGTCTTCATTCCAAAGTAGCGACCATACTCCTGTACCAGGACATCTGCTGCCACTTTCGAGGCGCCGAACAGCGAGTGTTTTGACTGGTCAATACTCATGTCCTCACCGATGCCTCCATGGTATCGATGCGCCGGGTCAATCTCCCAACGCTTGTCCTGTTCAATCAACGGAAGACTGTTAGGAAGATCGCCGTAGACCTTGTTCGTCGACGTAAAAATAAATGGAGCATCAGGGCAATAGTCACGTGCCGCCTGGAGCATGTTAAGGGTGCCGTTTGCGTTAATACTGAAATCCATAAACGGATCTCGCGCTGCCCAGTCGTGTGATGGTTGTGCCGCAGTGTGGATTACGAGGCTGATGTCTTTTCCAAATTTCCTGAACAGCTTCTCAACACTGTCATAGTCGCGGATATCGAAGTCCTCGTGGATATAGCTTTCGACTTCTTTGATCAACGTAGCACGGTTCCAGGCAGTTGACGCTTCTGCCCCAAAGAACGTTTTACGCATGTCATTGTCTATTCCCACGACGGTCATTCCGGTAGTGGCGAAATGGCGCACTGCCTCGGAACCAATCAGACCGGCTGAACCTGTAATTATTGCTACGCTCATAGTGTCAACTGGATGAGTATGTGTTGTTTAACGATCCACTCGCGAGTCTCATTAATAGACATTCTCGTTTCATTGAAGGCTTCCAGTAAAGGCGAACCTTCTAAAACGTCGAATATCGAGTATGAACAGCGACTGTTCGTATTGAAATGAACTACTGGCCGAGGTTGCAATCGATGTGCCAAATCGGAATACCAGCAAGCAACGGCTCAGGCTTTCAGTATCCCACTATATTCTGGACGGAGAAATCTCAATCATTCAGGATCGTGAGGATCGACAGGCCAGCCTTCCTCCAAGATCACTTATCGGTGCATTTCATGATGTAAAAAAGAGATGTATTCTGACGCCGGCTGCACTGCTGACGAGTATCGGACTGAAGCCCCATTTCTCCAGCCAAAACAGCGGAGTCAAACAATTATCGATTTGACGAGCTGGCCCGGGACCATCGGTCGGTGTGAATTGCCAGTAGGCGTTGGAAAGATTCGCAAAAGTGCTTTCCAAAACCCACCTGAGACCCGGGTCACCGCTGTGAGCTCGAGCCGGCTATTTTAGGA
>JABDKO010000155.1 GCA_013002165.1 Rhodothermales bacterium
ATCACAAGGAGCAAGTCGGTCATGTCTCTTCACAATTGCACGAGCTAACCCTGAAACTTGTAGAGAAGAAAGAAAGAGACGTACATGTTGCGCACTACGACAGTATTCGAACGGAATTCACACGTCGCAAGAAAATTCGCAAAGTGACGCATCATTCATAGAGGAGGTTCTACGGTATATCTCCAGAGGTAAAGCAGATGCCGTACATCGGCGACCACAATGACGAATTCCGTTACCCTACTAAAATCTGCAATGTTCATAGTCCTGGTGAGCGACGCAAAAGTGGATATCATGAGCCATGATGACGATCAGTGATTACGAACACTACCTGAACACACGCGAGACACCCTATGACAAGTTGGGGCACCGCTTGTATCTTCAGCTATACATCAATGATGCAGGGCGGGATCACGTCATCAAGCAGCTGTCCCCGGAGGTTTCATGGCGTTGGCTGGATGAACTTATAGACAGAATTGAAGACATGCTAATCGATGGAGATGAGCGAGAATTTCTGCAAATTGGGAAAGGAAGCTTCCGCCCGTTACTCAATAGTAATTTCGAAATCGACATCGAGATCAGTCATGTAGGAGTGAGGGCCGTCTCTAACCCACCGATGTCGTCAAGGGCGTGGGATGAAATGATGTCCAGGGCCGAGGCCAAGGAATTTGAAGAGCTTGGGTAGCGTTTATTTAACCGAAATGTCTGACACGGTCATCATAGAGATGACCGTGTCAGATTAAACCAGACAGATTCTACTGCCAAGCCATACTGCTCAGTGCAGTGACATTGAACCTCCGGTTCGACTCGTACAGACCCCATCGGTCGCATCGAGAAACTGATGCAAGGCTGTGAGATCGGCCCTCGGTGGGACATCAATCGCATAGAGTCCTCGAGCTAGACCTTCAACACTCACACCGTATAGCAGCACCAGACTTTCGAGAAAGACTCGGAGTGAGGGGACTGTCATCGTAACCGACACACGTACCGTTCGATGCCCCGAGCGCTCTACAACGAACCGGACGGTCAGCCCCATCGCGCTATCATTGCTGGCAAGCACCACATCTCCGAAGTTAATGCCTTCAGCAAACAAAGGCACATTGGCAATCCGATACCGATCTTCTCCGAGCGGTTCTGCCCAGAGCGTCTCACCTGCAATACCGGGTATATCGTGAATACACGCACGAACACACACATGGGTTGATGTCAATGACGAGCTAGCCATCACATCAGCCCTCGTTCAGCGAGTGATGTCATCGTCCCCTGGCCAATGATAAGGTGGTCCAATACCCGCACATCGATAAGTGCCAACGCATCGACCAGCTTTCTTGTCAGCCTTACGTCGGTATCGGACGGTTCGGCTACCCCGCTCGGGTGATTATGAGCAAATATCATCGCAGCCGCATTGAACCGTAGACAGGCTCGCGCTACCTCTCTTGGGTACACTGCAGCGCTGTCGATCGTGCCAAAGAACAGCTCTCGGTATTCGATGACCCGATGTCTGTTATCCAGAAACAAACCAGCGAATACCTCGTTTTCCAAATTGGCAAGCTTCAGGGCAAGGTAGTGCCGCACGTGTTCTGGAGATGACAGTACATCTCCCCTGGCAGGTGAAGAAGCAATGCTGCGTTGAGCGATCTCGACAGCAGCCAGCAACCGGCTACGAGTCGTCTCACCGATAGCCATGTCGTCATGTGCGCTCACGAGACATTGTCGTAGTACACCAACCAAACCCTGGTACTCGTTCAGAGCCGCGTTAACCTTGTCCATGCGAGAACCCATGGGCCCGTTCATGAACATGCAGAGCAGCTCGGCATCTGACAAATTCGCTACGTTGGACGATCTCTTGTCCGGAACCGCACATAGCGAATCCTCTCGCACAGCGTACTCTCCGACCAAACGCCTAATGGAGTAGTTATTCATAACAATATGTTCCTTGAAAAATTCGGGAACACCACCCGCGCCGGGGTGGGCCCCGACGGGTGAAAAGACAATGCGCATCAAGTGTTTTAATACACCCTGACCCCACTCCCATGCACACGAGGGTCATGTCCGCAGTTTTCGTGTGCGGCTCACGTAAATTCAGCAGTTCTTCGAAACAGGCGACTCATCACCTACTTTGGAGAACTCCCGAAAAGGCGAGCACCGGGTTGGCCC
>JABDKO010000166.1 GCA_013002165.1 Rhodothermales bacterium
GGATGTGACCTCCCTGAATCAGGGCAACACGATCGCATAACCGGGCTTCATCCATGTATGGAGTTGAGACGAGCATGGTGATGCCCTCGTGCCTCAACCGTTGCAGCATCTGCCAGAATTCCTGTCGCGAAACTGCGTCAACACCGGTTGTCGGTTCATCCAGAATCAGGACCGTCGGACGATGTATCAATGCGCACGACAGTGCGAGCTTTTGCTTCATCCCGCCGGAAAGATCTCCCGCTTTTCGTGATTCGAAGGGTTTTAGTTGCTTGTAAATGCCCTCTATCAGATCATAGTTGGCCTCTACGGTAGTACCAAAAATCGTCGCAAAAAACTCAAGGTTTTCTCGAACAGACAGGTCGTGGTACAGGGAAAAGCGCCCGGGCATGTATCCGAGTCGACGCCTGAGCAGTTTGTAGTCGTTGACGACATCAAGCCCGTCGACAGTGGTCTGGCCAGAATCAGGTAGCAGCAGTGTAACGAGGACTCGAATCAGCGTCGTCTTCCCTGCTCCGTCCGGTCCGATCAATCCAAATAACTCTCCCTGTTTGATTTCAAGCGAGACGTTGTTTACGGCTACAACGTCGCCGAACGTCACGGTAAGATGTGAAGCCTTGACAGCTCCAGTGACAACACTTTCTGCGTCTTGAGTCAAGCTAGTCCTGCTCCTGACTCATGCCAAAAACCACTTCTCCGGGCATACCGATTTTCAATGTCTGTTCGGCGTTGGGCACGAGGACTTTTATTGCATACATAAGATTTACTCGTTCGTCCTTTGTCTGGATCATACGCGGGGTAAACTCTGCTTCACTCGCAACCCAGACAATTCTTCCTTTCATGGACGAGCTGGAATCGGCATCCCGATCGACCAGCACTGTCACATCGTCGCCGATCGAGAATCCGGAAAGCTGATCTCCGCTGACATACGCGCGAAGCACCAGTGTATCCAGCGAGGCAATTTTGTACAGTGGTCGGCCTGGCGCGGTTACCTCATTTGCGTCCACGTACGTTGTCAGTACGGTCCCCGAGATTGGATTTACTATCACACTACGATCTATTTGATGATTTACCTGGGCGACCTGTGTTTTCAGGACTTCCACTTCTGCCAGAATCGGAGCGTGCTTGCTCTTGATCGAACGTATCCGACTGTCGATGACGGCGATCCGACCATCGATGTCGTCTTGCTGCTTCTGCGTTGCTGCGCCACGTGCGAGGAGATTTTCTATTCGAGTTTTCTCAATGGCAGCTACGCGCCTCTCCTCTTCCAGAACATTCATCTCAGAAACAACACCCGGTATGCGTGACCTGACGGCTGCCTGTGATGCGATCAGTTGCTGTCGCTGCAGTGCCAGCTGTACCGTATCCACCACTCCGACGATTGTACCCGCAGCAACAATGTCGCCCTCGCGCACGTCGAATCGAATGAGTTTACCGGTTCCCTCGGAAGAGACAATAATATCCTCGACTTCGAAATTGCCGTAGGCATCAGAATTGTTTTCAGTTCCAGAACATCCTGCCAGTAGTACGACTGCAAAATATGTCAGCGCAACGGATAGTTTCCGGGGCTGTGCATGTGATAGCTTACTCATCGTTTACCTTGAATAGTATGATATTCAACCAGTGCTTTAGACAGCTCGATGCGATGTAATTCGCGAGCAAGAATCGCCAGCTGTTCTGCGTTGACTTCGCGGACATAGTCAGCAGCACTTTCGATTCCATTGTCAAACCGACTCTCTGCCTCAGTACGAATTCTCTGTCTTAATGTGATTACATCATCATCAATTTCCAGAGCGGATTGAAGCCGTTGGATGTCATTGCGCTTCTGTGAAAGGGCGACATTGAGCTGCAGTTCGAACTGCGACTCACTTACGTCGAGGGAAGACTTTTTGAGCTGTATAATTTGACTGCCATTGCGGGATCTATTCCAGTCCCATGCTGCCCACCGAAGTCGCACACCTAAAGAGAAGTATGGTTTGAAACTGTTTTCAAACAGGTTGAGACCGGGCGCTCGACCGTAGGCTACTTCTCCAAATGATGTGACCCGCGGTTTCCGGGTAACAGTCTGCAGGGCATCCTGCCGGTCAAGGACGGCACGAGCCAGTTCAAACTGCCGGAACTCGGGTCTTCTCGCTATCGAATCTGAGTGTACACGTGCATCCGGCGTAACCAGACGAATGTCGGGAGGAAGGTCTCTTCCCATCCACTGACCGAGTATATCAATTGCTGTTCGCGCTTCTATTTCTACGGAACGCACCTGCTGGCGAAGGCTCAAAACCTCAACCCTGATCTGGTCTACGCTTGTTGTCGTGAGGACTCCCTCGTCGACCAGGGCATTAATCTCCTCCAGTTTAGACAAAAGGTCTTCCGTGCGGACTCGCAAAGATCTCAGTCGAGCCTGGGCGATCAGTGCGCCAAAGAACGAACGCTCCACATTCTGTCGAATGGAGTACAAGGAGACTGCTACAGTCTGGTTCGCATAATCGAGACTTGCCTGTTCCAGGTTCTTCCTCCTGCCGGTAGATCCACCGTCAAAAATGAGCTGCTCAATACTCAGGCCGAGTTTGTACTGATCGTTGCTGATTGATGGCGTGTCCTGACCCGGAACTGAGAACGGGATTTCTGCGACCTCGGAGTTGTAGACCGCCTGACCGATGACAGAAAATTCGGGGAAGTATGCTGTCGAAATATTCTGCTGGTTCAGAAGTGCCACCATGCGTTGGATCTCGAATTCAGATCGAGCCGGTGCAGTCTGCTGAGCTTCGATCTGAGCCTGCGCAAGCGTTAGCGAATCGCTTGCTGCGCCATCGTCTTGTTGCGGCGAAAGCACGACACTCTGGAATAACAGGAGCAAAAGTATCTTCATGGCTTTACGGCATTAAAGATAAAACTGGTAACCACGTTGGTTCTCTCCTCAAGAATGATGTCGTAACCGTCATCTTCAAGGCCCATTACCGTTTGCAACATCGGTCTTGCGACAAACGGGAAGACGCACAGCGAGAGCATGTTTGCGAACAGGTGTTCGGCAGCGATCGGGCGAATTTCTCCGCTTGCGACAGCCGATTCTACCTGGGACTTGAAGACAGAGAAAACGCCTTCCGCGCGTTGACCGACAATCTCGCGAATGCGGTCGGGACTACGGCGAAGTTCTTCAAGGATGAATCCAGGCAAGTGGGGGTTGCGCCCGAGCATCCCTAGATAAGAGGCGACGAACAGACTGATCTTCTCCAGCAGCGGAGTATCTGATCGCAGAATCGTTAGCACCGGAGGCAATGCCTCACCTATTGCTTTTTCAAATACGGCATCGAAAAGCTTCGCCTTGCTTCGGAAGTAGTAGTGCAGCATCGACTGATTAATTCCCGCCCGCCGGGCAATCTCCTGCATCCGGGCACCACCTAATCCCTGCTCGTGAAAAACCGATCGTGCCGCTTCAAAGATCTGGTCTTCGGTCGTCGTTTCGTTGTTCATTGCGCGGGCAAATTCAGACTGGCAAACATCAACTATCTAATTTAACTGTTTGGTTGAACCAAACAGTAAATACTACGATTTTGTCGCGGTAGAGTCAATAGACGGCGTCAAATACCCTCCGCCTCAGATATTTTGGAGCGAATTCGACAATTTCTGCAGGGTCACGAAACAGACAAGCCGATTAGCGAAGACACGCTAATCGGCCTGGTTGTCATAAGGCGGCATTGTAAATCAGAGCCGGGAACGAGGCCGAACCACGCTACCTCCAGCCTTGCACGATCACGAACTCACCTGGAATCGCATAAGATGTGCCCTTGCGAAATGATTCGATCGTCTCCAGGTAGTCAGCAAACGCCGACGCTCGTGTCTCTTCGTCAAACTTGTCGTATGCAAGGGCAACGGGACCGCCGGCAAAAGCAGCACCACACGCTGCTTCCGGGGTTTCGTATTTCAAAACCGTCGGGATTCGTTCTGTATGCACTCTGGAAAAGCCTGCCTGCTCGAACGTGGACTTCAACAAGTCACCTGTTCCTAGTTGAAAGAACAGCGGACAGACATCGGTACTGACGCGGGAATCCACAACCGGAAAAATACCTGACCATCCGCAGTTGCTTCGCGAACCCCATACGGCTGCTACGGCGCGGCCCCCTGCGACCACGCTGCGGTGCATTTCCCGCACAGCCTGCAACGGATACGGCGTGTACATGAGTCCGAGGGAACAGATTGATACATCAAAATACTCGTCAACAACATCCAGCGATTCGGCGTCCATTTGCATCGCACGCACATGCGTGATACTTCGGTTGGAGGCGTCTTGATGTATGAACTCAATCATCTTGTCAGATATATCCGTCGCGACGACGAGACCGTCCTTTCCAACCAGATCCGCCGCCGGGAATGTAACAAGACCCGTTCCACACGCAATATCAAGGACCCTTTCTCCCGACCGCAGTGCCGCCAGCTCCAGCACCCTTGATTGTGCTGGTGCGAGTTGATCTTTCCAGTATGCTTCGTAGAACGGAACGGCTTTGTCCCAGCCATATCTCTGGACACGCCTTTGTAGTCTTGGATCCACGACTATGCCTCAACCGATCTTACAATGCTCAGCTCTCGCTTAACACTCTGTGGGTCACGAAAAGCTGCCAGAAACGACGAGAACTTGTCGGACTTGTCGAGCATCGCTATCAGTTCGGCTTCGGGTGCATCGCTTACTATCGTAACAACATATCTGATTTCAGAGTAGGTTGGCGAGATGTCGGATACCGCGTACTCACCGCGTGCATCATAATCTGCCTGTATCTCTACGTCTATACTGTCAACAGGGACCCCGAGTACAGCGGCCCACCTTACATAACCCATTGCCAGGCACGTGCCAAGGGCTGCACGACCGAGGACTCCCGGATTGGGCCCGGTGTTGCTACCTCCGTCCTTCTCGCCCATGTCAACGGAGAGAGACCACTCCCCATCTGTCACGGTGCATGAAAATCCGTCTTTTACAGAAACACGGCTAATTGCGGTCCCTTGACCGAGGAATTCTCGCAAGGATAGCGCCTTGGCAGTACGTTCAAACGCCTGTTTGATCTTGGCTTCGTGACTCATTCCCAGGACAGGTTTGGTTAATGGAGTAGTCTTCAACTTACACTATCCAGGACGTAGTTGAGGCACGAATCGTCAAAGCAAACAAGAATTTTCATCAGCATCCATTCAAAAACAGACACTGACTGCGCAGTTGCCAGAGGGCTGTCGAACGGCCGTTGGGCTTACCGCAAATAACTAATGATCATGTTTGTTGGGAATAACAACCATGATGTGGGCAGATGCAGTTCCGGCGCGCATGATCCACGGTCCGCCGGGAGCAGGTGGTTGAGATGCCAGACCGGTCGACGCTTCCGTTGCATACGGAGTGTAGATTGCATAGAGGGCCGGGGTAGCTGTCTCGGGATCAAAATCCTCCAGATCCATCATCATGTTATACAAGATCGATCCAGCCGTGGGCGCCTGCAGGAGTCCCTCATCGATTTCCTCGTGACGCTTTTCCAGAACTGCCTTGCCTGTAAGCCCCTGTGCCCGTAACTCTCGGCCCCGGGCCATGAATGGCTCAAGCGATTCATGATAGCACACCGCCTGAAACCTGTCATCTCCCGGTTTATCGGCAAGACAGTACAAACCGTTGCCTCCGTCTCGTATTACAACGACGGCCCCGTTTTCGTCGTAGCCCAGGACGGTTGCTCCCTCGCGATAGGCTTCGGGAAGCGGTAGAACCGCAGAAGCGATTTCGTCAATCTCAGAGTGATTGTAGCCGGCTGCTTGCTGATCGTGCTGTGCATGTATCGAAACACAGAAAACCGTTGATAGTAAGGCCGCTGAAAGCAGTGGTAGAAATTTCATAGGACAACTCTGCTGGTATCGGAGGAACGACTAAGAATTGTTGAACGCAGGCTAGATCTAAGCGGTTTCGTACCACCATTCGATCGATGCTTGCATTGACACAACTTGGCTGGACGGTAGTTAGTACATTTCACACGTGTAAATACGGATAGACCGGTATCAAGCTCGAGGTTACACGTCGCCTGTGATATCGGTACCGTTCGCATTACTATACTAATTCGAAACAACAACCGACAGCCAGTTGCACAATTACCACGTTCAGTTACAGCACCATCAGTTGGACACGATATCTTTAGAATCTGACGGCACGGGCATTTCAAGACCGCTTAGCGAACAGGTTAATCTAGTCGGTAACTTGCTTGGACTGGCTATCGAGCAGCAGGCAGGATCAGAAAAGTTGATCCTTGTCGAAAAGTTGCGCGGTCTCTGTAAAATGGCCATTGAGGATGATAGTGAAGCTCCCCGCCTCGAGGCTGCTGAAATTATTTCCAAACTTCCGATCGAAGAAATTGTCTGGCTCCTGCGGTCCTTTACCTCGTTCTTTCACCTGGTCAACCAGGCCGAGCAGCAGGAAATAATCCGAATCAATCGCGAACGCAGCCGGGCCGCGACGACTTCGCATCCGCGAAATGAATCTATCAGCGAGGCAGTATTCCGGCTCAAGCAGGACGGTACGAGTATCGACGACCTGGTCTCGCTGATCCAGGGCCTTGACATACAGCCGACGATTACGGCCCACCCGACAGAGGCCCGTCGACGTAGTATTCTCTATAAGCAGCAGCGGATAGCGTCTCTCATGACACAGCTCCGCCGGAGCGATCCTACGCCTCATGAAAAAAGCAGAATCATCAGCGAGATTTACAATCAGATTCTTCTGCTGCTTGCAACGGACGAGTTGCGAGCGGAGCGGCCTTCGGTAATCGACGAAGTGGAGAACGGGCTTTTCTTCGTCCGCAATAGTATATGGGACGCGATTCCCGAAATTCACCTCGACCTGAAAAGAGCCGTCAAGGAGCATTACCACGTCGACCTTGCTGTCCCGGTATTTCTCAAGTTCAGGACGTGGATCGGATCTGACCGTGACGGAAATCCGAAGGTAACAGCCGATGTGACCAGAGAAACGTTCAGGCTTCAGCGTCGAACAGCGGCAAACCTGTACCTCACCGAGTTACGCGAGCTTCGCAGGGAACTGAGCATATCGGAACGTCAACGAAGTACGCCCGCGATACTCGTCGACTCGCTTGCAGCTGATGAGAGTATCAATCCACTTACGGATTTCGAGTCGCGCCTTTTTCGATATGAGCCGTACCGGCGAAAGATTACCTACATGATGCACCGACTCGAAAAACAGGTCGAGGTCCTTGATGATCACAAAGTATCCATTGATCAAAGCCTGATATACGGTGCCAGCCAATTGAAGTCTGACCTGCATGTTCTGGCCAGCGCCCTGACCGATTCAGGATTGGCGGATCTCGTAGACAACGGACGCCTCGGCAGGCTGCTTATACAGATCGACGCATTTGGCCTCCACCTCAATGCCATGGACGTCCGGCAGCATAGCCAGATTCATGAACTGGCGATGAGCGAGCTGCTCAGAGCCGCAAAGGTTGTCGACAACTACGAAGACCTGTCTGAAGACGAAAGAGTCGCTCTCCTGACCCATGAACTTGACGATCCCAGACCGTTGCTCCCGATTGGTATCGATCTGTCGCCCCAGACAAACGACGTGCTGTCAACGTTTCGGGTAATCAAGCAAATACTTGACGTCGAGCCGGACGCAATCGGTTCGTTCATTGTCAGCATGACACACGATGTCTCCGACCTTCTGGAAGTCATGGTCCTGGCAAAGGAAGCCGGACTCTGGCGACACCAGAACGGTCAGGTATCTACTCTGATTGACGTCGTGCCATTATTCGAGACCGTCGACGACCTGAAGAATGCCGATGCTTTTCTCGCCACTCTTTTTGAGCACCCGATATACCGGAAACAGCTGAGCGCACGGAGCAATCTTCAGGAGATAATGCTTGGGTACTCGGACAGCAACAAGGATGGCGGATACCTTATGGCCAACTGGGCGCTGCACCGCGCACAGGAACGGGTTGGCTCCGTGTGCGCCCGATACAATGTCGAATGCCGACTGTTTCACGGTCGAGGAGGGACCGTAGGCCGGGGTGGTGGACGAGCCGGCCAGGCGATTCTGGCAATGCCGCAAGTGACTCACAATGGCAAGATCAGATTCACCGAACAAGGCGAGGTAATTTCGTTTCGATACGCGTTTCCGGAGATCGCAAGGCGTCACCTCGAGCAAATCACAAATGCAGTTCTGATTGCGCCACACTCTGCCCATCCCTCCGTAGCTACGGACTCCCGGGAGGCTGAGCTGCTTAACCGGCTATCCGCGCTTTCCATGCAAGCATATC
Source organism: Rhodothermales bacterium (assembly GCA_013002165.1). GTDB lineage: Bacteria > Bacteroidota > Rhodothermia > Rhodothermales > JABDKH01 > JABDKO01. Next base: position 8,274 of record JABDKO010000166.1, read on the forward strand.
GACATCTCGTTGAAGACCCCAACATATGGGAATGGTATGTTGCAATAACTCCCATTGCTCAAATCAGTAACCTGCCAATTGCTTCTCGTCCGATCTCTCGCAAGAGTGCCGACGAAGTTGACTTCGACGGACTGAGAGCGATACCGTGGGTTTTTGCGTGGACGCAAACACGTTACGGGGTTCCCGGCTGGTTCGGAATGGGAAGCGCGTATTCTTCCGTTGACGATGAAGAAATCCAACTGATGCAGACGCTCTACAAAGAGTGGCCATTCTTTGAGGCCATCATCAAGAATGCCTCACTCGAAATGGGTCGCGCGCGACTTGAGATCTCCGCCCTGTACAGTAGAGCACAGGCGAGCCCACGGGCCGAAGAACTTCATCAGCTGCTTCTCAATGATTTCAGTATGGCTGAGAAATTTGTATTGGCCGTAACAGGTGAGACCGAGATTCTTGACCATGCACCGGTCATTCAGAAATCGATTCGGATACGAAACTCCTACACCGATGTACTCAATCTGCTGCAGATTGAACTGCTGCACCGAAGAAGAGACAATATGGATGATGAGTCCCTTCTTGACCACGCCCTCCTTCTCAGCGTAAACGGTATCGCAGCCGCCATGCAAAGCACCGGATAGAACTGGCGCGGATTACAGATTCGCGGGGGCCAGAATTTGCTCTGCACCACACACTCGAGGTCTTTCAAAGCCGATATGAAGGGAATTCATACTTCCAATTCTCATTCGGTACCGGTAGCTTCCGCCATGATCCAGTTTACGAACATCTCTCACCGCTACGGCCGAACTACTACTCTTCACGAGATCACGCATCATTTTGAAGAGGGCACAACTACCGTCTTGATCGGACCAAGCGGGTGCGGCAAGTCGACGCTGTTACGGTGTATCGTCGGCCTTGTTATTCCTGACTCAGGTACGATTCGTATCGGCGACAAAGAAGTCAACTCTGATTCGATCCATCACATCAGAAAATCAATTGGCTATGTCATACAGGATGGCGGACTTTTCCCTCATCTTACGGCGAGAGACAATGCTACCCTCCTTGCCCGCCAGGAAGGATGGACGGAACAGGAGATGAAGGACCGAACCAATGAGCTGGTTGACGTGGTTCAACTCTCACGTGATCATCTGGATAAATTTCCTTCGCAACTCTCGGGAGGACAGCAACAACGGATTAGTATCATCAGGGCGCTCATGCTCGACCCGGAGATCCTGCTGATGGACGAACCCCTTGGTGCACTTGACTCGATCGTTCGAGCTGATCTGCAGCGTGACCTGTTCGATATCTTTGAGAGTCTGAACAAAACTGTCATCCTGATCACTCATGATCTTGCAGAGGCAGCCTACTTCTCAGACAATCTGCTTCTGATGCAGGAAGGTGCTGTCGTCATAAAAGGGTCGCTTCGAGAACTACACGAATCATCGCTACCTTTTGTAACAGATTTTGTCCTGGCTCAGCAGCAAGCTGCTGTAAAGTTTATCGAGAAGCTGCGGCCATGAAATTTGTGATCACCATCGCACTCGTATTTATTCATCTGACAGTCCTGCCTGCAGATGCGCAGGATGTTGTTGTCGGCTCCAAAAAGTTTACTGAGAACGTAATCCTCGGTGAAATTGTTACTCAGCTTGCAGGCGAATCGGGACTGGAAACTCAGCATCGCTCTGAACTCGGTGGTACTCGCGTTTTGTGGGGTGCGCTGTTGAACGGGGACATCGACATCTATCCGGAATACACCGGAACGCTTGTCCAGGAAATCTATGCGGGAACCGGGGTCACTGCTGACAGCCTTGAATCAGTGCTCGCCCGCGAAGGAATTGGTATCTCACACCCGCTGGGATTCAACAACACATACGTTCTTGGAACGAAGGAATCGACTGCGACCAACCTCAATCTTGCAACCATCTCCGACCTGCGTCAACACCCGGAAATCAGGATTGGATTCTCCGAGGAATTTCTTGCCCGGGGAGACGGTTGGCCAGCACTTCGCGCCGCATATAGTCTTCCACACGAGCCGATCGGTCTCGACCACGACATCGCCTACCGCGGACTGGAGCAGGGTTCGATCGATGTCATCGATCTGTACTCGACCGATGCTGAGATTACCTATTACAACATTGTTGGATTGAAAGATGACCGGGAATTCTTCACCCGCTACGATGCAGTCATCGTCTATCGCCTCGACACTGCGGCGAAGTACCCCGAGTTGATTTTCCAGCTCCGGAAACTTGAGGATTCCCTCTCTGAAGATGCGATGGTAGCGCTAAATGCACGGGCAAAAATTGACAGGGTTCCGGCAAACCTTGTTGCCGCAGATTTCCTGAAAGAGCGCGGATTATCAGCAGGTACTCCGATCGTCGCAGTAAGCCGATGGGATCGTTTGGCCCGGAACGTGGCGGATCACCTCGCACTTGTACTTGTTTCGCTTCTCGCTGCTATCCTGGTGGCACTACCACTCGGAGTAGTGGCAGCTATGAACGAGGGCGCCGGCCGAATCATTCTCGGCGTGGTCGGAGCGCTGTACACAATCCCAGCGCTCGCTCTGCTCGTCTTTATGATTCCCCTGCTTGGAATCGGAGCAATACCTGCCATCGTTGCACTATTTCTCTACAGCCTGTTGCCCATAGTTCGCAATACGCACACGGGAATACACAGCATTCCGTCCCAACTCAGGGAGTCCGCTCTAGCTATGGGGCTTACGGGGAAGACTCGATTATTCCGAATTGATCCCCCCCTGGCCTCGCGCTCGATTCTCGCAGGTATCAAGACCGCTGCCGTAATCAATATTGGCACGGCCACACTTGGAGCATTGATCGGAGCCGGGGGTCTCGGTCAACCAATTCTGACTGGCATCCGA
>JABDKO010000167.1 GCA_013002165.1 Rhodothermales bacterium
TAACGGCGTTAGTTAACGGGGGTAGGTCAAAATCGCCATCAATGTATATTTTGACGATCTTGGGAACAACAAAATTCATCATCACGATAATAATCGATACACAAGCCAGTATCAGGATGATGGGATAGATCAGGGCATTTACTATTTTTGATTTCAGGATCTGACGATTTTCAGTAAAGTCGGCGAGACGTTCCAGTACATTGTCCAGCTGTCCTGCGTGTTCTCCGGCGGCCACCGTGGCCAGATAAATATCCGGAAAGGCTTTGGGAAACTCGGCAAACGCCTGCGCTAGGGTAAATCCTTCTAATACCTTGCTGCGCACACCCATTATGATACTTTTCACAGTGCGGCGGTCGTTCTGTTCGGCCACAGCGGCAAGCGCTTCATCCAGCGGGATACCTGCACGTAGCAGGGTTGCGATCTGGCGCGTGAACAAGGTGAGGTCCACAGCACGCATACGTTGATTGCTAAATTTGATCGTGCCCAGGGAAGTGTCCGTGCTCGCGGACTTGATCTCATCCACATCCACAGGCATGAGTTCTTTTTCACGCAGGAGTTGCCGGGCATGACGGGGAGTGTCGGCCTCTATGGTTCCGCGGCGTTCGCGTCCAGTTGTCTCCAGGGCCAGATAGTTATACGCAGTCATGTATCGTTAGTCGCTCAATCTTCGCGGGTGACACGCAAAACTTCTTCAACCGTAGTCAGTCCTTCAAGAATTTTACGTCGTCCGTCTTCACGGATTCCCGGGGTAAACTGCCGGGCGTATTTTTCCAGTGTGTGTTCGCCGGCACCATCATGGATCATGGTGCGCAAGTCGTCATCCATACGCACCAGTTCATAAATCCCGGTGCGACCCTGATACCCGGATTGATTGCAATTGTCGCAACCAACCGGATGATAAAGTTCAATTCCCTGATCACCATTCAAACGCAACAAGTCACGCTCTTTGGGTTTAATGGGGGCTTTGGTTTTACATTCGGGGCAGAGTAAGCGAACCAGGCGTTGCGCCAGAACCCCGATGAGACTGGAAGAGAGCAAAAACGGCTCGACGCCCATGTCACGTAAGCGGGTAATTGCACCGACGGCCGTATTCGTATGCAAGGTAGACAAGACCATGTGACCTGTTAATGAAGCTTGCACCGCAATATCGGCCGTTTCCAGATCCCGGATCTCGCCGACCATGACCACATCGGGATCTTGTCGCAAAATAGCACGCAAGCCCCGTGCAAATGTCATGTCGACTTTGGAATTCACCTGGGTCTGGCCAATGCCATCGAGATAATACTCAATCGGGTCTTCTACAGTGAGAATGTTACGACTACGGTCATTGATTCTTTGCAGTCCGGCATACAAGGTTGTGGATTTTCCCGAACCGGTCGGGCCGGTAACCAGAATAATGCCATTGGGTTTGTGGATCAGTTCATCGATCTGCGAACGGGTCTCGTCCGACATGCCCAGGGAGGAAAGATCCAAACGCCCGGCCTGTTTGTCGAGTAAGCGTAGAACCACGCGTTCACCGTGCCCGGAAGGAATGGTTGAGACGCGCACGTCCACGGCGTGTCCAGCAATTTTTAATGACAAACGACCGTCTTGCGGCAAGCGACGTTCGGCAATATCCAGTTTCGACATGATCTTGATACGCGACACAATGGGCTTGGCCAAATTACGGCTTTGTTGCAAAACTTCTTGTAACACGCCGTCAATTCGAAAACGCACGACCAGCCGGTTTTCAAAGGTCTCGATATGCACATCCGAGGCTTCGGCTTTTACGGCTTCAGTAAGTATGGCATTGATCAAACGGATGATTGGTGCATCATCGGTACTGTCGAGCAAGTCGGCGGTTTGTGGAACCTGTTCTGCCAGGGTGCTGAGATCCAGGTCATCCTCGATCCCGTCGACCAGTTGCATGGCATTACCGCCGGCATTTTCATAGGTGTTACGCAAGAGCTGATTGAAGTCCTCATCACTGACAAAGGCCAGATCAAGAGGCATATCGAGATGTTTACGGATCTCAGAAATTACACCAAGGTCCGTGTTTTCTTTACAGCGGACCTGGGCTTGACCGTCAATCATACCCAAGACCACGATACCGTGGCGATTGGCGTAACTGAAAGGGACGTCAGGGAGTTGTGCGTTTTCTGCCATAAGTG
>JABDKO010000169.1 GCA_013002165.1 Rhodothermales bacterium
ACTCATACGTATACGTATATCGATAATAATCAGCCCAGTCTGAACCATCCCACATTTGTTCAAGCTCCTCAACGAGGCATCCTTCGCCATCATATGTCGTCAACGCTCTGGACTGCAGAACAAACTCGGTGCCATTCCAGAATTCAATGGTTTCTGATTCAATACCATCGGGTCCGTACGTCTTTGTGATCCTGACGCTGACAACCCACTCGGTACCATTCCAGTATTCACTGATGTATTCGATCTCTTGCCCGAGTGTATCATATGTAGATGTTTCTCGACTCGACCGTGACCAGACACCCATGAACTCGTCCCACGACTCAAACGTGCTTACCCGCGTTGCCGTATCATAGACGTGTAATGTCCGAAAGGCATCGTCCCAGGTCTCCATATCATCGTTCCAGAACTGATTGATAAGGCTCTCCAGTCGTCCCAGACCGTCATAGGCAAAAATGCCGGCAAAGTTGTAGAGCCAATCTTCGATGCCTTCAACGTAGATTTCATTCATGAACCCCGTCTGCTGATCGTTTTCATTGTAGGTCAGATAAGAACGAAACCAGTATACCCACTCGGAACCATCCCACATTGACGCAAAGGAAGTCACCTGATTCCCATTCGCGTCAAACGTGGAGGACTGCCGTTCGTACGGCTCGAGTCCAGCGCCGAAATCAACCTCGATAGTCGTTTCCAGAACATTGCCGTTAGCATCGTTGACAAACGAATCTCTTTCCTCGATGACCCATTCTGTGCCGTTCCAGAATTCGAAAAGAAACTCACTGAAGAAACCGTTCGCATCATACATGGCCATTACCTGGTACACCGACTGCCATTCAGTACCATTCCATGACTCTTCAAACTGTTGAACCACACGCTTGTGATCTTCTTGTGCTGAAGCCTGTCTGGCTAGGAGACCGGCTACGATGCACGTCACCTGCTCTGACTTGGTTCTCGATGCGAACATCTCGCCCGGCGACACTGGTGACTTGACCGGCATCGTTTCAATTTCTGCGGATAGTACGGGGGCGTCGGAGGCCTGATCACAATTCAGTCGCTGTGCCTGGGCTGGCAGGACGGAGGCTAAAAATATCAGGGGTAGTAGAAGTTTTTTCATGACTAGCCTTGGTCTGTTGGTGATGGCGGATACAATTCAAGATACTAGGCATCATTCGAAACTCATGGTGTTGCGGCCGGTGAAACGACCGAAGAAACTGCCATTCTCAGATGACACTTCTATTGTACGAATTCACTTTGAAGAAAAGCAATCGGCCTGAACGTATATTAAAGTGACCATCTTTTCCGAAAATGACTAAAGCAAAAGATTTTTTCTCCGAGGTTCGCCGTCGGAAAGTCCTTAAAGCCACGGTTATCTACGCCGCAATTGCGTGGGTCGCGATTCAGGTCGTTGTCGCGGTATTCCCGACACTTGGACTGCCTGACTGGATCACGCGCCTGATTGTAATCCTGATACTGGCCGGACTTCCAGTCGCAGTGGTGCTCTCATGGATATTCGATGTCAACCCTGACAAGCTCCGCCTGGATGTGACTGGAGACTCGACAGAAACGGTTCCAAAATTGGTTCAGGATTTCGGTGCCTTGATTGATATTCCTGCACCCACTCCGGCATCCGCAATCATCGGCAGATCTCTGGAGATCGATGAGGTTACGACAACCCTTCGCACGGATATCCGACTGGCAACGATCACTGGCCCGGGCGGGACGGGTAAGACACGGTTGGCCGTCGAAGTAGCGAAAGAGTTGAAAGACGACTTTCCCGGTGGATTTGCTTTCGTTCAGCTCTCCCCTGTTACAGATCCGGCAATGGTCATGACCACGATCGCCCGGGTACTCGACGTACACGAGGCAGAAGGCCGGTCCGATCTGATCGGCATAGCTACCCTGGTCGGCGAGCGCCGCGTTCTGTTCATTCTGGACAATTTTGAACAGGTCATTGATGCGGCCCCTGACGTGAGTGAACTGCTTGCGGCCTGTCCAAATCTTAAGATTCTTGTTACCAGCAGAGCCCCGCTTCGTATTGCCGGCGAACGTGAGTTCAATCTGCACCCGCTGGCAACCCCCAATGGCATCGTCAGTGTTGCCGACCTGATGAAAATATCCTCCGTCGAGCTTTTTGTCGATCGTGCCTCAATGGCTCGGGCAGGGTT
>JABDKO010000098.1 GCA_013002165.1 Rhodothermales bacterium
CTGACCATGGATTGCACTATCGGCAGAATAATGATCAGGCCCGGGCCCTTTACCTTCCAGAAACGGCCCAGCATGAACACCACACCGCGTTCGTATTCACGCAGTATGCGAAATGATTGCAACAGCAACACTATGATCACTGCCGCAATGGCCATGTAGGTGTATAAATCAATCATGATGTTTGCCTCTCGGCCGCATGGCCAGTATCGGGTTCAACCTTGAGAACAAGTCCATCCCTGCCGGCCACGCGAACGCGTGTGCCGACCGACAATGCTTCGGCAGCAGTGGCTTGCCAGACCTCCCCATGTGTACGAATACGGCCGGCCCCGTTCTGCCAGTCGATGACATCGCCAATTGAGCCAAGTAGCTCTTCCGGCCCGGTCACCACTGGACGATGACGTGCTTTGTTCATTAACAGGAACACTGTCAGAAAAACACTGGCACCCACCGTCGCCAGGGTGCCAATCACCCAGGGTGATACAGTGAATCCAGGAACTTCAGTATCCAGCAGCATTATCGACCCTGCTACAAAGGCTACGAGGCCTCCCAGGCCAAGGACACCGATCGACGGTACGAAAGCTTCGGCGACCATGAGCGCAACGCCCAATATGATCAGCGCGAAACCTGTGTAATTCACAGGTAGAAACTGCAGCGAGTACAAGCCGAGTAACAGGCAGATCGCACCAATGATGCCCGGACCAACACTGCCAGGATTCCAGAATTCGAAAATCAACCCATAGATCCCGATTATCAACAACACATATGCCACGGTAGGGTTGGTGATAGTAGCCAACAGCTCGGTGCGCCAATCCGGATCCAACTGGATCACTAACGCATTCTGTGTGTCGAGTTGCTGCTTGACACCCAGCATCGAGACGGGCATTCCATGCACCTTGCTCAGCAGTTCATCCAGCGACTCCGCCATCAGGTCGACGACGTTCTCGCGCAATGCCTCCTCAGCCGGCAAACTGGAGGCTTGGGCTACCGCCTGTTCTGCCCAGTCCACATTGCGACCGCGCAGTTGCGCAAGTCCACGTATATAGGCAACAGCATCGCTCACCGCCTTATCGGCCAGTGTAGGATGTGACCGGCTTAGGTTTTCCGGAGTATTTTCAGGTGGAGAGGTATCCTCCTGCTGGCCGGGATCTTCTCTGCCGGGTACAGGAACGGGAGTGAGCTGAACCGGAGTCGCCGCCCCCAGCGTGGTCGCTGGTGCCATTGCTGCCACATGCGTTGAATACAGAATATAAGTTCCTGCGCTGGCTGCGCGAGCACCTTGCGGCGCAACATAGCCTATCACCGGCGACGGTGAGGCAAGTATCGCTTCAATGATGGTTCGCATCGACGAATCCAGCCCACCGGGTGTATCGATACGCAACACGACTGCCGATACCTCCTGTTGCCCGGTGAGGACCAGCTTGCGGGAAACATAGTCGCTCATTGCAGGGCCTATAGGACCCTCCAGACTAAGTACCCAGACAGTTGGGGTCTCAGTATCTCCAGCCGCGAGTATGCCCGGACTTACCATCGAATACATCAGCAAGCCTAGAACCAACCTGACAAAGCTGTTTATTATTCGCCTGGACACTGCCCGTTCCCAACTTCATCCACATTGCGAAAAACTTCAATGATTTACATTAGCTTCGCCGGTGAAGAACGCATTGATACAGGTCAACTGACAATTAGTGCTGTTCGAATCCACGACTCAACAGGTCGTAGACCAGGAATCCATTATCCATCCAGGAAATTTCACTCCCGGGATAAGCTCAACGATCATTCGTACAGCTTGTGCGCGGTGGCCGACCCGTTCAGGGTACTGCCATTCACGATCACGCATACGCCCACGCGTCAACCGAACAGGTAGCCTGATTTACCGGACACAACCTGTTGAACTAAGCAAGTACCAGCCCGTGTTGTCAGGAGTTAGCTCAATCACGGACGGAACTTCCTGAGCAGTTCATTAGCCTTTCACATGAACTTAACCGTGCCCCGGTGTAGGCTCACAGAGGTGTCAGCGTGAACGTGCCGTGGGTGCTACCGTCAGGATTTATGGCGGTATAGCGTTCTCCCAGCACGTAAATATCGGAACATCGCAGTTCTTTTCCATCAACCTGTTCAGAAAATTTGACACACACCCTATCACTGTCTACATACCAATTTCCTGTCACATTGCCGCGAAAAAACCATCCCTTCTTCCAATTGCAGGAAAAATCACCATCTGATTTCCAATCGCAGACAGCGGTCAGTCCGGGATCATCCATTGAAAGATGATCCTCCCTGACGTTAGAGAATGTTCTCGTTATCTCCTCAGAAACAAGTTTCCTGGCACCTTCGGGAAGCTCATAGTCTGACGTGGTCGTACATCCACTTGCCACCGCAATGGCCATTCCGACTACTACGAATCGAATAGTACTGTTCATTGCACTTCTCCCAATTCACGAGCACTACGTCAGTCAAGGACAGTCCCGTGAAAATGGCAGAAAAGTCTTCTACACAGCGGATTATTGTTGTTGCACTGAATGTTTCAAGCGTTATTGCAAGGTAAAAATTCAGGATGACTGGCTGAGCTAAGTAGACTGATCGCTCAGTAAAATTCCACGAAACCGACCGTTTGATCTGCACATCACATTATCAAATATCATGCAAGCCATTTCTTAACTTTCGCCAAACCACCACTTAGCAACGCCGACAGCCAGGTAAAAGATAAACAGTCTGACTAAACAATAACTGGGGCATCTCATGTGTCACTGAAATTTCCAACTGATCCGGAAATACACACACGAAAAGTATCGGCATCAGCGATTTACCAGGCCTTCAGCCGTAGCTTCGCGACAGGCCATGACACACTCGATACACTCCATTAGTTGATTCTTGTTAAAAGGCTTGGCGAGAAATTCAATATTCTGTTTGTTCAGCCAGCCTTGGTCTGGTATGTCCTCGACATAGCCTGACATGATGACGAATCCCAAGTCGGGACATTGTGCGGCAAACAGCTTGCACAACTCTACGCCGGAAATACCCGGCATAGACAGATCAGAAATCACCAGATCAAATTGTGAGCATTTCTCCAGATACTCTTTTGCAGCCATTAACGGGTCATCCGTGAAGACCACGCGATGACCAAGAACCTGCAACATGCCCACTACTGGTTCAAGCAGCATCATATTGTCATCCACGACCAAAATGGAATACTGCTTCTCTGGTTTGAACACAGCAGAGGGCACGGGAACCATTTCACTCCCGTGCAGATTCAATTCCAAAGGTAAGTAAACGAGTACATCCGTTCCCACACCCGGTGTACTTTGCAATTCGACTCGACCACCGTATTGAGAAATGGTCCCGTGCACCCCGGAGAGTCCAAGTCCAGTTCCTTCGTTCATCGATTTGGTAGTAAAGTAAGGTTCAAAAGCGCGTTGCTGAGTGGCTTTATCCATGCCCGCGCCAGTATCAGACAGTTTGATCAGTACCTCTTGCGAGCCGTCAGCGTGCTGAATCGGATGAGTGCTTACCAAGAACTCCCCGCCCTGCTCCATGGCGTCCCGTGCATTTGCTGCAATATTCAGCAGTGCACTCTGCAATTGCATTTCATCTACCGATATGTTGCCGCCAATAACTCCCAGGTTCGTCTGCAGCCTGATGCTGTCACCTAGAATTAAATTGATGAATGTGGTGGAGCGTTCAATCAACTGGTTTGGGTGTATTTTTCTGCAGGTCGATGGTTGTCTCCGACCAAATGCCAACAAATCTCGCGTCAAATGAATTGACTGTTGTGCAGCATGACTAATCTGATCGACGCACCGATCTCTGGCGATGTTCGACGTCGCATCCTGATAATAATCACAATAAGCTAGAATAACGGTAAGGATATTATTGAAATCGTGTGCCGCTCCTCCAACAAATCGACCCAGTGCTTCCAGTTTGTTTGCATGTGATAATTGTTCTTCTGTTGTGCGTAACCTTTCACTGTGAAGTATACGCGTCAGTGAACTACTTATGATGTTGGCGCTGAGACTCAGTAAGTATATTTCGGATGAGCGCCAGAACCTCTCTCGCCTAACCGAGTCAAACCCAACAAATCCCAACAAGACATCGTCCTCGATCATGGGAACCGCAATCACAGACTTGACATTCTGCGAAGTTAATGCCTCCTTTTCAGCAGCAGCCTGCGATGGCAATGCCTGAATCGCAGGCCAATTGATAATTTCATGCTTGATCATTTGAGACATCCAGAACGGCCAGACAGATGCAGGAATGTTCTGCAAGTGATCTTGCTGAGCCTCGATTCCCGGTCCGCACCATTCATGAGTATTAGACATCTCATCGGTCGTGACATCGTAGGAAAATATGTACGCACGATCAGCGCCCGAATATGAACCCAGCTTTGCCAGCGCCATATTCAACTCGCGAGGCAACGTTTCCGAACTCACTCGATTCAATTCCGTGGACACGCTCAGCAAAAGCTGTTCCCACTCTCTCACCCGAGCGGATCCGGCAATATCTGAATTGCCGGTATACCTGTCGTCAGGGTTGACTGAGTTTGATGAACTTTCGCGACTCATGCTAAAGGATTCGAGCTGGACTGAAGCGGTTTTTTACAGATCACTTCGGATCTGATCGGAGAACGCTAAACATTCCCTTAAAAACATTGGCGGACTCGAGGCTGCAAACGCCGTACTGGTTATCCGCGGCACCGTACTGGTTGTTGAATGCGCTAATCTCCACGCTGCCTGATCCTTAGAGCTATGCCAAGCAAATCAAAGTACTCATAAAAACTCTGCCCAGAGCGTATCATACCTGTCAGTCCCCGGACATAGAAGTGGAAGATTCATGGACTCCCCACTAATTGACTGGGATAGAGTGAAATTTGACTTTATTCAGACAGCTAACCCGGACTATTCACAAGACGCCAACTCGGCTCATTGGAAGGCCAGCCCCGCAGACCCTTCGTTCATGGCCGCGGTAGTGATCGAGCTGAATACAGACTGCATGTCGACCGGGCCACGCAGGCCGGGCTGCGCAGGCTGAACAAGCTCGCTACGGACGACGGGAAAGCGGATGAATTTGGTGTTTTCAGTATCCGCGACAGGTGCTAATACAACACATCACACATAATATAGAAGCAGTGGGACACTCATAGCAATGACGATGGATCGATGATGGAAACTATCATGCTGAATATCAGGAACGAGTTCGACCAGCTTCACTCGGCTCTGGTGCACGATGCCTCAACCCTGCTACCAGTATCGGAGTTGGCCAGAATCAGACAACTATACGGCAACGACTTTGACGGAGAAGAAATCCACCATCCCGAATCTGGAATCTGGCAGGTGAAGCGATTGCAGCAACAGATAGCCTGTTTTCACAAGACGCTTCGCGAGCATGGCGTTGAGCTGATTACTTCCGACAATGTCGAAGACGCATGGTTACAGTTTTTTATACGAGACCTCGGTTTTGTCATAGGGGACACCTTTTTTGTTGCAAATCCCGCAGGAAAAGTTCGTAGTTTGGAAATACAGTCACTTGAGCGTATACGTGCACGCTTCTCCAAGTGCATAGAACTCACCACCTCCACTATTGAGGGAGGTGATATTTTTGTGCATCAAGACAAAGTGTTTATCGGGCTCGGCAGAAGAACTTCCGAAGCGGCGGTAGATGAACTGCGCAAGCATACTGAAGCGCAGGGATTTGAATGTATGGTGATTGAG
>JABDKO010000204.1 GCA_013002165.1 Rhodothermales bacterium
GTCCCGGCATATCAAATCTGGCTGTACCGATCGCCGCCGCAGTCCCGGGTATTACAAGTGGGCTGGTTGCCCTAACGCGCGGCCGATGAAATGTCAGCCGTTGCCGCAGCCGCACGCGTAAGGCGGTCGGCGATTGCCATTCCCAATCCGTCAAGAGATGGTTTCAGGCAGTAAATCGTCGGAAGACCGCGATCCTCACATTCCCTGAAAAAAGAGAATAACAGTCGACCGTACTCCTCGACATCTGCGCATACATGTACAAGATCACACTCCTTGTCGGGTGGAAGCTGTTCCAGCCCTATGTAACCCGACTTACGTTCAAACGCCGGCGGCCATTCTCCGTTTACGACGACAACGGTTGCATTCGGAGCATAATGTTTATGGTGCACGCCGGGGCTCTTGAGCGAGGTCAACTCGTCTTGAGATACCTGCGTACATGTCGGTACCACCTTTTGCAGTTCTCTAAGTGAGTAGGCACCGGAGCGGAGAATAACTGGAGAATCACCGGTACAGTCAACAACCGTGGATTCCAGTCCGACCTTGGAACGACCACCATTTAGAATGCATGGAATTCGGCCACCCAGATCCTGAAGAACAGCTGACCATGTGGTTGGACTCGGACGTCCCGACAGGTTCGCCGAAGGCGCCGCCATCGGCGTATCACACGCCAGGAGGAACGCTCGGCCGACGGGGTGGTCGGGCATTCGAATTGCGACTGTGTCAAGGCCCGCTGTAACGACGTCTGGAACAGCGCCGGTTCGAGGCACGACTACAGTGAGCGGCCCCGGAAAAAAAGCGTCAACCAGGGCCTTCGTGTAGTCATTCGGAATGCTACCGATGAGGCCGAAATCAGCTTTTCGGCCAATGTGAACAATCAAGGGGTTGTCAGAAGGGCGTCCTTTGACATCAAAAATACGGCGAATGAGGTGTGGGTTGAATGCCGGAGCTCCAACGCCATAGACCGTCTCGGTCGGGAAAGCAACAAGACGGCCATCCGCAACAAATGTAGCAGCATGAGCTGGAGAATCCGTAACGAGCGTTTCCAACTTAGTAGGTATTGAGACGAACGGTGAACGAAGTACATCCTACATAGGAGGAAATATTATGTTGCCGACCGTGGCGTTCGGGCAGCAAATGCGACTACGTTGCGGCTCCACAGCCTCAGATTGTCCATCATCACATAAATCGTCGGTAGTATTAGTAGAGTGATGACCGTTGAAAATGTCAAGCCACCGACGATGGCCCGGGCCATGGGATAATACGGTGGGCCGTCGCCCCCAATGAGTGTGTTTCCAATGCAGAGCGGGACCAGCCCCAGAATCGTGGTAGCTGCTGTCATCAGGATTGGCCTGAAGCGTTCCCTTCCTGCGAGGACAATGGCCTCGGACCGGCTTCGGCCCTCTCCCCGCAGATTATTGATATGATCAATTAGAACAATGCCATTGTTGACCACGACCCCCACAAGAACCAGAATTCCGATCCATGCCATGACAGAAAAGGTCGTATCGGTTATCAGGAAGAACCAGAAGACTCCCACGATCGCGTAGAATATTGACGTCCATATTGCTGCAGGATGAATAAGCGACTCGAATAACCCCGCCATCACAAGGTAGATCAGGATCAAGGCAAGCATGAGATTCCGCATCATTATGTTCTGCGACTCCTGGTCACTGTCGAACCTCGTGCCATATCCCCACGTGTAGCCGGGTGGGAAATCGTACGACCCAAGCACCTGAGACAGCCTGCGCCGCGCATCGTCCATCGTCAAATTCTCATCGAGCTTGGCGTGTATTCCGACTGTCGTAATTCGATTTTCTCTGAAGATGTTGCGTGCCGCCTTCGTGACTCGGAAGTCTGCCAGCGATGCAAGCTTGACTGGCGGATTCTCACCGCTGTAAACCGGTAGGTTTTTAAGGTCAGTAAGTGACTGTTGGTCCGCTCCCTGGAACTTCAGCAGCATCTGTACTTCACCATCTTCCGTATGGAAGCGGCGAAGATTTGTACCCCGCATCGCGGACGAAATCGTGCTGGCAATCTGCTGCGACGTATAACCAAATTGCCTCGCTCGTTCACGGTCAATAAGTACGTGTATCTCCTCTGCACCTTCTTCCGACTCCGTCATGACATTTTTGAAACCATCCACCCGCTCAAGCTGGCGCGCAACCTGATCGGCGATCTTAATTAGTTCCTCTGTAGATTCACCCTGAAGGATAGCTCGTACCTCAGCTTCCTCATTCTCCGATGTGCGCCACGAAAAACTGGGGTGGGCCATAGCCAACCTCGGAAGACCCTCAAGGATTTTCTCCTCAATCTCCTGGGGTGTCAGATCAGAATCGTCCTCATCTATTAACAGTATGGTTGAAGACGCGAATTCAGGCGTGTACCACGTATAGACAGACTCTATCTCGAACTCTTCTTGATTAGCGTACAAATACTCTTCAATCTCGTCCACTACTCCCTCAACACGTTCAAGTGGATACGCTCCGGTGAGATGATAAAAAAGCCGTACGCGGCGTTCGCCGGATTCGCTGTCTCCGAAATCCATGTTGACTAGATTGGCAGGGATGAGCACACTCACAAGGATCGCCAGCGCGATGAGTCCCGCGCTCCTCGGGTGACCGAGCAGCCAGCGAAGCGCGTTTTCGTAGTAAACAATCACCCGATCAACGACGGTTGTCTTTTTGCTGGCTTTTTTCGGTTTGAGTCGCGACGTCGCCATCGGGACGATGGTTTGAGCAATCACAAGAGACGCAGCCAATGCAATGCAAATTGTGACAGCTACGTGCTTTAGATATACCGTAATTTCGTCCGCCTGGCTGACAATTATCGGCAGGAATACAATCGCGGTGGTGAAGGTACCGGCGGTAACAGCCATTGATACCTCCTTTACGCCGCGTATGCTTGCACCGACCGGATCATCCGGTGTAATGTGCTGATGCCTGTGAATGCTCTCCGTCACAACGACGGCGTTATCGACAAGCATGCCGACGGCGAGCATCAAACCCATCATCGTCAGGATGTTGAGCGAAATTCCAAGGAAGTACAGTGCTCCTACAGTTATCAATAGCGAGATCGGGACCGCGACAGAAACGATTGCAGTGGTCGCGAACCGGCGAAGAAAAAAGAACAGTACAATAAATGCCAGGACTGCACCGATTCCCCCTGCCTTCAGCAGCTCATTTAGCGATGAAACGATTCCGGCTCCAGCGTTGTCCATTTCGTATATCGCAATTCCCGTCATCTCAGGATCTTCGCGTAATGACTCCAGTTCGGCGAGGATCGTATTGGTTACCTCAACCGTGTTTGCTCCACCTTCTTTTGTGACCTCTACTGCTATTGCGTACTCCCGATCAAGATGACGACCATAGTCGAGGATCGGGTCGTCGTAGATTACGTTGGCTATGTCCCCAAGTCGTAGTCCCGATCTGTTGATGATCAGATTGGAAACACTTTCGGGGCTCGTCAACTGACCGACAGGACGAACAATAAACCTGCGTCCTGCGTCATCAATCCGCCCGGCTGAGACAGAAAAGTTCGCCCGACGAAGGTTGTTTGAAAGACTCACAAGGTCGACGCCATGTGCCTGAACGCGATCTGCAATAAGTTCGATTCGGAGTTCTTTAGGTTCGACACCATTGAGATCAACCTTGGATACTCCCGATATCCGCTCAAGACGTCTCTTTATTTTTCTATTGAGCAGGTCGTACGATCCGGATAGGTCACGATCGGAGGAGACACGAAGGTTCAGGATTGGCATGTCAGACGAGCTTCGCTGAAACACGAAGTACCGATCCAGATCGTCCGGGAACTGCTCCTGTACACCGTCGAGTTTCTCCCGAACCTGTAGACCCTTGAGAGTTGTCTGTTCGCCCCAGTCGAAAAACAACTGAACTGACGCTCCATTTGCGTGTGAGTTTGACGTCATCCGCTTGATGCCCGGTATGGTGGCCAGAACCTCCTCGGCCGGGCGTGCAATCAGGCGCTCGGTTTCTTCCGGAGTAGAGCCTGGATACGGCAAATCGACGAAAATGAACGGCGAATCAAATTCAGGGAAAAACTCAAGAGGAATAAGTTTCGTCGAAATAGCCCCAATGACGACAAGGCTCAGGAAAACCATCATCGTTGTGACGGGTCGCTTCATTGCTCCCTGCGAAATATTCACTGGGCTACCTCCGTCTGGATCACGGTCATCTTCTTGCGGTCGAGAACAGAGTACATGACCGGGATAACCACCAGTGTCAGCAGGGTCGATACAACGAGACCGCCGATTACGGTGATCGCCATTGGAGCACGAACTTCTGCACCATCGCCGAACCCGATAGCGAGAGGTATGAGGCCGAGGGTCGTGGTTAGTGTCGTCATTAAGATTGGACGCAGTCGCAGTCGGCCTGCCTCGACGATGGCCTCGGTTTTCTCAGTTCCGTCCTCCCTCAGTTTGTTGATCAAGTCAACAAGGACAATGGCGTTATTGACTACGATTCCGGCCAGAAGTATCAATCCGATAAAGACCACAACACTAACTGTTGATCCTGTGACCCATAGTGCGAGAATCGCACCGATACCCGCGAGTGGTATTGAAAAGAATATTACAAGCGGATGGACAAGTGACTCGAACTGCGATGCCATTACGAGATAGACGAGGAACACTGCCAGAAGTAGCGCGAGTATCAACGAACGAAAACTGGCTGTCATTTCTTCCGATTGCCCCGCCAGACGCACGCTCGTACCTGCAGGCAATGTAATTCCGGCAAGGATCGACTCTATCTCGGCCATGGCCGTGCCGAGATCACCGAAGTTCAAGTTCGAATTGATCAGGGCTACGCGCTGCTGATTTGCCCTGCGAATTTCGCCGGGTCCGGTTTCGACTACAATACGTGCGACCGCATCAAGGGTGACCGGCCGCTCACTTTCCGGATTCACAACAAGCCGTCGAAGTCTGTCTATGGATGCCCGGTCCTCTTCGCGCGCTCGGACCAGAACATCGATTTTTCTGTCTCTCCACGAGTACTTAGTCGCAACGTCACCGCGTACCTGGCTGACGATGCGGTCAGCAATGTCATGCACTTTCAAACCCAGCGCTGACGCACGTTCGCGGTCGAAGAGAATCTGAACTTCAGGATGCCCTGACTCCATAGAGGTTTTTACGTCGGCGAATCGATCAGACGATCGCATTCGTTGACCGATCTCATCGGAGACTTGTTTTAGCTGAATCAGGTCGTAGCCCGAGATTTCTACTTCTATCGGGGTGCGGAAAGAAAAGAGAGTGGGTTTACCGAACTTGTATTGCAAGCCCGGTATCTGTTCAAGTTCGCGCCTCAATGTCGCTGTCGCCTCAGATTCCCCGTTTGCATCATTGGCATCCGCGAGAGCAACAAAGAGCTCACCCCAGTTTTCACCACCCTCATCCGGATTGGCATCCAGCCGGTTGCCACTGCCGGCCGCTGCAAACGTCGTTCGGATTGACGGAGAAGTCAAAGCAGTTGATTGGACCTGAGCCATAGCCGCGTCGGTTTGCTCCAGTGGAGTACCGGGAGGCATCCGGAACTCGACAAGCATTTCACCCTGCGACATCTGAGGGATCAGCTCAAGACCCAGCTGCGTGGAAAGACCGAGTGATGAAAGAAAAAGTCCAAATGCAATAATGAGTACAAAAGCTCTACGCTCAAGGGCCCACGTTACAACGGCCGGGTACCATCCGGCAACTCGATCGTAACCTAGATTGAACAGTCCTGCGATTGGTCGAAAAACGAAACCGAAGAGTTTTGCAATCAATCCCGCGACCAGATACAACAGTCTTGCGAGGTAAGCCGGAATTGTATTGAAAACAAACTTTCTTCCCGATCTGAATTTGTTGCCCAGTCGAGTGCGTGCTGTACCCTCCGCGAATCGTTCATCGGGGACGGGGCTTTTTCCTCCAAGAGAAGCCAGCATTGGAATCAATGTCAGCGCAACAAGAAGCGAAGCAAGAAGCGAGTACGTGACGGTTAATGCCTGATCTCTGAAGAGTTGGCCGGCGATTCCCTGCACAAATACGAGTGGAAAAAAGACGGCGACCGTAGTTAGCGTTGCGGCGATAACTGCCGTACCGACTTCCGAGGCACCGTCGTGTGCTGCCTGCGCCATGTTCTTGCCGAGGTCCTTATGCCTGGCAATATTCTCGAGAACAACGATGGAGTTATCGACGAGTAACCCGATTCCCAGCGCCAGACCCCCGAGCGACATAATATTCAGTGACAGATCACTCCAGTACATCAGGGCGAAAGTCGCAATCACCGAGACAGGAATGGACAACCCAATGATGATCGTTGTCTTGAAATCTCGCAAGAACAAATACAAGATCAGAATTGCCAGAATACCACCAATCAAACCTGCATTCACAACCTCACTGACTGCGCTGTTAATGAAGGTAGACTCGTCGTAGATGTTGATCAGCTTCACTCTATCCGGGAGCAGTTCGTTCACGCGCTCCAATTTGCCCGCGATGTTCTCCGAAACGGCGACTGTATTTGCATCACCTTCCTTGTAAATCGCGATTTCGACGGCTTCCCGGCCATCAATGCGTGTGATCGACTCCCGTTCTTTGTGCCCGAGGCCAACGGACGCAATGTCTCGCAGGTATACGGGTGTGCCACCTCTCTGGTCGATGATAACGTTGGCGATTTGTTCAACCGACTGGAATTGATTGATTGTGCGCACCAGAAACTGCTGCTGCCCTTCCTCGAGTCGTCCACCAGACAGGTTGACGTTCTCAGCTCCCAGCACTTGTCCAATAGCTTCAATCTCCAAGCCCAACTGTGCCAGTCTCTGCTGGTCAACCAGAACCTGTACCTCATCCTCGAGTCCACCACTAATTTTTACTGCGGCGACGCCCAGGGCTGACTCGAGTTCTTTTTTTATTTGCTCATCGGCGAGGCGACGCAAACGCGTCAAACTTGAACGATCGAAGTCGTCATCCAAATCGACAGCGATATTTTGGAGACGACTGCTGGTGGCGTCCTCAGCAAGCTCAGGATCATCCAGCGTATCTTCGTACAGTCCGTACCGCATAATCGGATCCAGTGACGGATCGAACCTCAAAATCAACGGTCGTTCTGCATCCAGTGGGAGGACAAGCGCATCCAGGTTTTCACGGAGGTCCTGCCTGGCCAAATCCATGTTTGTTCCCCAGGCGAACTCGAGCACTACATCTGATTGACCGGTTCGTGAAACCGACCTCAGCTGCTGGACATTCTTGACGACACCAAGTGCTTCCTCAATTGGTTTCGTAATCAGATTCTCAATTTCAACGGGAGCTGCACCGACATACTCTGTGCGCACGGTCAACGTCGGATAGGCAAGATCTGGTAGAAGATTGATTTTCAGTTGAGAAAGCGAAACGAAACCGAAAATCAGTGACGCCAGAGTAAACATCCCAATTGTAACCCTGCGACGCGTCGAAATGTCTACGAGCTTCATGGATCTCACTGATTGTCCGCAATCGGAGATCCGGGACTATTAATGACCTCAACGATTGAAGAATCTCTGAGATTATTCTGACCGGTAGTGATGATCAGGTCACCAGCACGGGCGCCTGTGATGATCTCGACAAAACGCTCATCGGAATATCCGGTTGTAACCGGTGTCCTGAGAGCCAGGCTATCGGTAACCAGGAACACGTTCTGGTTGTCATCTTCCGCTACTACGGCTTCCTTCGGGATTAACAACACGTCGTTCCGTGTATCATAGACGATCCCCACTCGCCCGAACATGCCCGGTTTGAGTTTGTTGCGATGGGCTCGAATCTCTACAGTGACCTTAAACGTTCCTGTTGCACGATCGACAACGGGGCTGATCCTTTTGATACGCCCGGTGAAGGATTCGCCAGGCATTGCGTCCACAGTGAGCGTGGCTTCCTGCCCAACTTTGAGTTTGTTTAGCTCTCGTTCAGGTACGTGGAGCACAGCCAGCAGAGGACTGAAGTCGGTAATGTTAAAGGTCTCCTGATTCGTTTGGACCATGTTGCCGACCTTGATGTGGCGCATGGAAATCACTCCGGAGATTGGAGCCCGGACCGTCGTGTAGGCAACGCTGAGTTCCGCGAGATCGTATGCTGCTTTTTGAGTCTCGTAGTCCGTTCTGAATCGCTCGTATTCCTCGGTACTAATGAGTTGCTTATCGAAAAACTCCTTCTGGCGAGATAGTTCTCGTTCTGCCTTTTGAAGCATGGACCGATCTCGGGCGAGATCGAGCAACAGTCTTTCGTCATCCAGTTTGGCCAGTGCGGCTCCGCGTTCAACGTAGGAACCTTCTTCGACAAAAATCTGCTCGACTATGCCTCCAGCTTTTGCTACTACCACGGCCTCATTTTCGGCCTCCAACGATGCCGTCCCGGTGAAAAACGCCGAGATGTCGCCTGTAGATACGCGCGTTGCTTCTACAGGAACGGAGGCTACCTCTTCCGGTTCTTCCGTTTCTTTCGACTGAGCATCGCTGTTGCAGCCCGTCTGAACGATCGAGACCATGAGTAAAGAGGAAAACAGAAAAATGGACGTAATGATGCGCATTTGCAGAAAGAATAGAGGAGACAGCCGGGTAATGACGTATTTACGCAGCCAATAGATGAATGGTTACAAGCGGTCTTTATTGACTGATTTTGTACTTTATTGTCTTCATAGTACGGACCAACATTCAAAGTAGTGGGCGAGCTAATTGTCATAGGAGACCGGGTACTGATCGACCCGCAGGATGGAGAGCGTCAAACCGATTCAGGTCTCGTTTTGCCTGCCTCTGTACTCGAAAAGGAGAAGGTCGCACGTGGAACTGTCGTTCGCGTCGGACCTGGTTATACGATACCCAATCCGGATTATTCAGAAGGCGAGCCATGGTCTCCGGCTCAGGACTCAGTGAGATATCTTCCGCTTCAGGCGCGGCCGGGTGATGAAGCACTCTATTTGCGAAAAGGTGCCGTCGAGATACGCTACGACGACAGGGCTTACTTGATAATCCACCATGGAGACATTCTGGCACTGGTGCGCCCCTCAGAAACCGATCTCCTTGATGACCTGAAGAATATCCTTGGCGGGGCGGAGTGATCAGCCGATTAAATAATTGTGTCCAGTTAGTTGGCGTGGAACAATAACGCATACCATCGTTCTCATCACTCTGAATACAAAGGTGTTATACTATGGCGATCGAAACAGCGACATTTGGAGCAGGGTGCTTTTGGGGAGTTGAAGTGGCCTTTCGCAACGTTAAGGGCGTGAAGAACGCTCTTGTTGGTTACCTGGGCGGTGACTTCGTGAATCCGTCGTATCAGGACGTCTGCACCGGAACCACCGGGCACGCGGAAGTAGTGCAGGTAGAATTCAATCCTGAAGAAGTGAGTTACGACGACCTCTTGAACGTCTTCTGGGACTCTCACGACCCGACCACATTGAATCGACAGGGGCCCGATCGAGGTACCCAGTACCGATCTGCCATCTTTTTTCACTCTGAATCTCAGAAGGAAACAGCGAGACAGTCACTTGAATCTGTAGACCAGAGTGGCAAGTTCAAAAACCCGATCGTTACCGAGATCACTCCGGCATCCACGTTCTACAAAGCTGAAGAATATCACCAGCGCTATCTGGAAAAGCGGGGCCTTGCTACGTGCCATATTTAGGATCTACTAAAGTTAACTGAAGCTTAAACAAATTGGCTCCATTACAAATACGGATTTATTGCATTTCTTGCGTTTTATGATACTATAGGACTCGTTCTATCGCCTTCTGCATCGATGGCAGATGGCCGATTCTGTTGACACTAATGCGACTCCTGGCCCTCCGCTCCTGCCACGAAATCCGCCATTTATACCTGGCGTGTGTTAGTCGATACCGAATTCGGGTGCGGTGTCCCTTGTTTTGTACCGCTAAAGGCAGTGCGAAGCTGTCCACGAAAACTTAGATTATCTTTACAAATACAACTCCTGCGACCATGACAATGAACGGATCTTCAACAGCTCTCGATCCACAAACGATGACCTCGAATGATATTATCACTCTTTGTCATGAACTAGGCAAGCGGTTCAAGGAACGAGCCGCAAAGCATGATCGTGAAGGGTCTTTTCCGGAAGATGACTTTGCGGACCTGAAAGAGGCTGGTCTGCTCTCCATTATGGTTCCCAAGGAATATGGTGGGTTTGGAGCCGATTTTGTCACATACACACGTGCCCTGGAGCAACTCGCCATGGGGTGCCCGTCAACGGCCTTGACGTACAACATGCACAACATCGCAATCGGCAGTATTTCCGAGGTGGATCTTGAAGCCATTCCCGGCCGACATGGTCGCGAGATGCGAGAGTTTCGTGACTGGATCTACAAGGAAGTCGTTGAGGGACAGAAGATATTTGCGTCGGCCTCCTCGGAACCAGGGATCGGCGCGCATTTCAGTAAGATGACCACAAAGTACGAGCCCGTCGATGGTGGTTACGTCATCAACGGTAAGAAGTCATGGGTCTCCATGGCAGGATATGCCGACTACTACGTAGTAGCAGCCCGCCCGCCGGTCGTTAAATCAGACATTCCACCGATCAGCTTTCTACTCGTCGAGAGTGGCAATCCCGGATACGAATTCAAGTTCAACTGGGATGTACTTGGAATGCGTTCTACGTCAACGAATCCAATGACCCTGACAGACTGTTTCGTGCCGAAGGACGCTATGTTCCTCGCAAGTGAAGGCCTGGCGTTGTTTAAGCTGGCGAGGGAGCCGCACTGGACAATCGGCGGCTACATTGGCGTGTATCTGGGCATCGCCACGGCAGCTTTTAATTTTACGGTTGAGATGCTCAAGAAAAAGAAAATTCCGGGCACAACTATGAGTAAGTCAGAGGACCCGGTGATTCAGGCGCGTGTCGGAGAAATGTACTCGAGGTTGGAGTCTGCACGCTCTGTTGTGTACGGAGCCGCCCATTTGATTGACACCCGTCGTGGCACGCCTGAAGCGAATGCAGCGATTCATAACTCGAAGTATATCGTTTCGGAACTAGGTCCGTGGTTGACATCATGGGCAATTCGACTGTGTGGTACCACTGCAATAGCAAAAGCATTTCCGCTCGAGCGGCTTTATCGTGACTCGCGTTGCGGTGGACTCATGCCTGCAACGAGCGACGAGTGCCTCACCTATATGGGCAAGAGCGCATTTGGTGCTGATCTGTCCAAGCCCGCCGAAACGTACTGGTAGACCGATCCCATCGGTCTTACTGTTCATACTAACATCCTGAGTGGCCTCAGGTATACAGGATATCTCTGCAATCATGGCAAACTTTTTTTTCGATAATCCGGATCTACAGTTCCAGTTTAACAGAATCAATCTGTCCGAACAGGTGGGTATTCTGGAGCATGGCTATACACTTGCCGAGAAATTTGAAGACGCGCCGCGAGATTACGAAGAAGCAGTAGACTACTATCGAAGTGCTCTGGAATTGCTGGGCGAAATCTGTGGCGACAGAATTGCTCCACGGGCAATGTCAGTTGATGAGCACGGAACGAAGTTCGTCGATGGCAAGGTCGAATACGCGCCAGGAACCGTTGAGAATGTCAAGGACCTGGGTGAAGCCGGATTCATGGGTGTCATCATCCCGCGCCAGTTTGGTGGAATAAGCTGTCCGGCTACCCTGTACATGTTTATGATCGAGATGCTGTCTCGTGCCGACGGATCCTTGATGACGCTGTTCGGCTACCAGGATGTCGGAGAAGCAATTGCCAAGTATGGAACTGAGGAGCAGGGACACGATTTTCTGCACAAGTACTGCAGGGGAGAAGAGATCGGCGCTATGGTTTTGACAGAACCTGGTGCGGGTTCTGACTTGCAGGCTATCAAAGTGAAAGCATTCCAGGATGACGACGGGAACTGGTATCTGAATGGAGTAAAACAGTTCATCTCGAACGGCAATGGTGGCGTTCTTCTCGTACTCGCACGTTCAGAGCCGGGTACTAACGATCTTTTCGGCCTTAGCCTGTTCGCCGTTCACGGTGGAGACAGGGTAGAGATTAACTCGGTTGAACACAAGATGGGTCTGCATGGATCACCGACATGCCAGTTGTTTTTTAATGATGCTCCAGCTCATCTTATTGGCAATCGACGGTTCGGCTTGATCTACGTTCTCAACATTCTGAATCATGCACGCTTCAGTGTTGCAGCGCAGGCACTCGGGATTGCGGAAGGTGCCTATCGTGAAGCGCTGGAGTATGCAAAGATCCGTGAAGCGTTCGGTCAGATAATTTATGACATACCTCCAGTCGCAAATATGCTCATAGATATGAGTACGACCCTGGAGGTGATGCGGTCAATGATCTATGCAGGATCACACTGGCTCGACCTTAGAAATACATTGGAAGAACATATCGAAGAGTTGAAGGCGGCTGGCAAGCCCTTCAAGGAAGAAAAGATTCGATTCGATCGGGCTTCTCGTTTTCTGAACTTGTTATCTCCGATGACAAAGTATATCGCAACAGAAGCCGCTGTCAAGATTTGCTATGATGCCCAGCAACTCCACGGAGGAATGGGTTATATGCGTGAGATGCCGGTCGAGCGGATGGTACGAGACGTCCGGATAACAACTATTTACGAAGGGACAACTCAAGTCCAGGTATCCAGCTGCGCGAAGA
Source organism: Rhodothermales bacterium (assembly GCA_013002165.1). Lineage (GTDB taxonomy): Bacteria > Bacteroidota > Rhodothermia > Rhodothermales > JABDKH01 > JABDKO01. The sequence continues at coordinate 12,624 of JABDKO010000204.1, forward strand.
GAGTTCTTTCGGACGACCTGAAAGAGTTGATGGACGAGATGGATGCACGCTCGTACCACGAGGATGTCTCAGACCTGCATGAAATGCTTAGAGAGAATAGAAATGACTTCTATCGCGGTGTTGAGATGCTCACTGCGAGTGATAGCGATGCGTTCAAAGGCGCCGCCATGAAGAATGTCGTTGACATGTACGGAGATCTGTGGGCAGGATACCTTGTCCTTGGCGAAACCCTTGAAAATGAACGCAAGAAAATCATCGCACGTCGCTTCATCAAGCAGGCACGAGCCAACGCCATCGCCGGTATCGAAAGAATCAACAATGCAATTTATTCTGATCTCTCGAGCCGCGATACAATTTGTGAAGGGCTACAACCCGTAACGACATAAATCAAAAACAGCTATGCAACCCTGGCAGGATCCAGAGCTGGAGAAAATCCGGCAAGCCCACATCGAATTCGCAAAAGAGAACCTCGAAGGCGATTATGGCCAGCGAGACAAAGACGGCGATTTCAGCTTCGAGCGATGGAAGACTGCCGCCGAGTATGGGACGCTTGCGCTCGGCATGCCCGAGCAGTTCGGTGGCAAGACGGTGCCCATTTCACACATCGTCGCGGCGTACGAGGGTCTCGGTTACGGCTGCCACGACACTGGTTTTCTGTATGCAATGCTTAGTCAGCTTTGTGGCACCCAGATGACGCTGAAGTTGTTGGCGTCTGAAAAACTTCAGGAAAAATACCTTCCGGCGATGATAGCCGGCGACTCGCTAGCGGCATACTGCTCAACAGAAGAAGAGGTGGGCAGTGACGTATTTGCCATGTCAACAATGGCCATCCCGGTCGATGATGGCTTCAAACTCAATGGGCACAAACGGTACCTTACCAACTCGCCGAAATCGAATCTAGCTCTAGTATTTGCGAAGACAGACGAGAGCAGGAATCCGTTCGGTCTCGTTGCTCTCATGGTCGACATGGACTCGGAAGGCGCCCGTCATGGAGAAGAGTTTGAGAAAGCAGGGTTTCGCACCGTTCCGATGGGAGAGTTGTTCTTTGATGATGTCCATGTACCAAAGGAAAATGTTATTGGCGGAGCGGGAGGTGGCCTGCGTGCCATGGCCGAGTCAGCAGGATGGGAACGCACGGTGCTCCTGGCAAATGCGCTGGGACCGATGAAACGGACCATTGATGAAGTCGTCGCTAGAGCTCGAACTCGTAAGCAATACGGCAAGCCTATCGGGTCACATCAGCAGATTTCAGCCAAGATTGCTGACATGATTACCCGATACACAATCTCACGACAACTGGTTTACGATATTGCCACCCGTGTAGACAATGGGGGGAATCTGCAACCTCATCTACAGGATGCTTCGATTGCCAAGTTATATGTGACCGAGAGTTACATCCAGAATCAGCTTGCGGCAGTGCAGATATTTGGTGTGCGCGGCATCTTGATGGACTATCCCTATCAACAAGATCTGCGGGATAGTATTGGCAGTACGATCTGGGCGGGCACGTCCGAGTCACTGCGCAATACCATCGCGAAGATGTCAGGACTTCCGGTTGAGTAGCTAGTACTGAAAGCCCAGACCCAGTGTCACGGCACCTTCCTCGATCGACCGCGCATATGAGACCCGAATCAATGTTGTGTCGAACAGGTACGCCCAGATTGCACCTCCGTGACCGCGATGCCAGGAGTCTGACGACTCAACGTCTGTCCAGACACGTCCACCATCGGAAAATGCAGAAACCCCTACAGTGCCGAAGCTCAGGAACGAAGCAAATTTGAATAGCTCAAGACGTAGCTCTGTGTTGTAATAGGCCGCGGTTCTACCCGCAAATCTAGTACCCCTGAAACCCCTCAAATTGTCAGCTCCGCCTAATGTGCTGGAGCTGTAAAATGGAAAACTTCCGGCAATGTGTCGAACCCCGACTCGAGTGGCCATAGTGACTTGTGGAGAGTAAGACAATGGAAAGTATACACGCAAGTCTGATTGAATCGTAGTGTATGAGGAGGATGCGTTACGAATGCCAAAGCGTGACTTTATATCCGAGCTCCACCGAAATCCGTTTCGTGGATTCGTGGCGTTGTCAATTGCGCTGACGCTTAGGCCGGCTCCAACTCCCGCATACCACTGGTCGTCAAAAGTATTTGGATTCAAGCCCGGTTGGGGAACAGCGATGAAGCGTGTTGTATCACGGCGCACATCGGTATAGTCGAACAATGGAGTGATACTCGCTATTGCATGGTCGGTGAAATTGTATTTGACGGGGACAGCGGCCTCAACCTTTGATAATCGTGCCTGATAGAATGAAGCATTTGTCGAGTCATTTTGTGAGTCATTGCCGAGACCGTAAAAATTGCGAATGTTGTTGGGGGTAAACACTCCAAGTTGTGGTTCGATATCAGTTCTTGCGACAACCGACCGATAGGCGCCACTGTACTTTATATTAAAGGCTCCAGTCTTCGCAGCAATGTTGGCTACAAATGTGTGTCTGGATTTGAAAGGGCTCTTCCGGAACCCGTGTATCGTACGTGTGAAACCACCGCCCAGAAAGAAGCCATCATCCTTATTGCTCCCGAAGAATGCGACAGGCTTGATTCCATTTAGTCTATAAGAGTGCGGGTTATATCGATTGATGGATGGGCTACTATTCAGTTTGAGCTTAGTCTCAGTACCCGGTTCGATCGTATTATTTGGCGTATCAAAATATCGAGTCGATTTCGAGCGGCCGGCGATTCGGGACGTATTTGAAAACAAGTCGTGCCCCGTTCCGCCGATGACAGTTATCTTGATGGCGGCGCTTGCTTCGCCGGATATTGAGAACCGGTCTTCGCCGCCAAGCCCCCAGAGAAAAATCTCTCGTGTTTGCTCAGCGAAAAATGTACGCTCGTACAGGAGCTTCTTCCGTGCGCCGTCCTTCTTGATCTTGAATACCATTACGTGAGTCGAGTTTGAGCCAGTCCGCTCGACCACAAATTCTTCGTGCTTGTTACTCCCAACGACGTCGACGTCACGCGCCAGGGTGAGCGCAAACTGATTCGCTATATCTGGCAGTATATCTCTGCGGTGACGAAGGATATCAGATAATTTTGCGGCATCGAGATTGTGTATTGGATCTGGCAGGACAGCAAACGCACTATCTATCGTGGCATCGGGTAATGAAGCTACGATTTCGTGCGCAAGTTCGACCCACGACTCTACAGATACCTCTGACGTCAACCGGCGATCCTGGACCATTCCATTCCTGGTAAGTCCGCGGAGAAACCCGTAGTCATAATCAAAATCTTGCCACGTCCGCAGGGATACAAGTTGAGCGACCCGTGTAATCAGTCCATCAATACTCATGAACGCGACATCCCTGTCACGGGGAATAGGTCTATACAAGGTCCCGCCGTCTTCAACTTCGAATTCGGCCCACCGCCACTGATCCTGGTGCCGGTCCCAGTCGCTGATGAGAATGTCGAGCAAACGTGCCCTGGCAAAGGCCAACTGATCAACCTGCACGTCATTGTCGGCGTCAAGTTTGCGGAACATCGTCCTGTACCCGACGGCGTTACGTGTATTTCCAAACGAGTCTAAATCGCCAAGGTCCTCGTCCGGTCTTTCCTCAAAAAGCACAATGCGGTTCGCCATCCTCTCCCGGAACGGTCCAAGAAGTGGATCGTCAGGGACGAAGACAAGTTTCGGATTAGAATGGTAGACGCCTACCGCTTCGGCTAACTCTGCTGCCACCAGTGCAGCATAGGGGTGCAATAGCGATATCTGGTCCTGTGTGATAGAGTTGGCAAAGGTATTTCGCAATTCCGGCGACCAGACTCTACCAGCCTCCTTGTCTACAGACCTAAGAACGTATTGTCGCCCGCTCGCAGCCTGGACAC
>JABDKO010000212.1 GCA_013002165.1 Rhodothermales bacterium
ATCCAGAGGCATCCTCACTCATCAGATACTTCATCCGGTCAAGGTAGCCGTTCTGTAAATTCCGACGCACTGCATGGATTGAATCTTCATTCCGGAGTTCCATCCAGATCCCCCGCCGGAGCTCCTGCAACATTTCCTGCGCTCCATAAACCTCGTCGCCAAAGCGTACATCTGCCTCGATTAGGCGGGCGAGTCGGCTCGGCTCGAGAATCACGTCCAGCGTAGACACCTGGGTCCGGCGGATCCTGTCGAGGGCACCCGCATGCTGGATACGGTCGAGGACATCGCCTTCCATCAGCCAGTAAGGAACGTTGAAGCCATTCTCGTGCAGCCACTGCATGGATTGCTTCTGGATAGCTTCAGGAACCACGTCATACACGAGTCCATCCTGATCGTACGTCTTGTAGTTCTCATAGACTCCGCCGATGTTGCGCCCGACGTGAGCCAGATACCGACCCCACTGAGTGACTACCTGCCCGTATAACTCGTCAAGTTCCGAGTAATCCTCCCCCGGCCTGTCAGTCCATGTGCGGAGTTCGGGGATAATACGTTTCAGGTTAGCGAGGCCGTAGGTGCTGGCCAGTACAGCATCATTGCCAAGATCCTCACTCTGTGACCGCGGATCAATTCGAGCTCCTGATTGCCTGCCGTAGAAATATTCGGGGTTGCCTGCACGCTCTTTTACCCAGTCATTCAGTATCTGTCTTTCAGAGTCCGCATCTGCAGCAGACGAAATTGTCGAATAGCCCCACTTGATCGACCACAGGTCATACTCACCAATTGCAGGATAAAAACTCGTCACACCATCCTCTGGTTGAGCAACGTAATTGAATCGCGCGTAATCCATTATTGATGGTGCTGTACCATGAGTAGACGTGAACATCGGAGATCGGAGAGAGTCGACCGGGTAGGCATAGCTCGAACCCCAGTTGTGCGGCAATCCGATGGTGTGTCCGACCTCATGCGCAGAGACAAAGCGTATCAATTCACCCATCACTTCATCACTAAACTCTACGCCACGCGAATCTGGATTCGAGGCAGACGTCTGAACAAAAAACCAGTTCCTCAGCAGATTCATCACATTGTGGTACCAACCAATGTCGCTCTCTAGAATCTCACCAGACCTTGGATCATGCACGTGTGGTCCAAAGGCATTCTGGATGTTGGATGAGAAGTATCGAATCACAGAGTATCTGACGTCTTCAGGGCTGAACTCTGGATCTTCCTCTTTAGACGGAGGATCTTTTGCGATAATCGCATTCTTGAATCCGGCATTTTCGAAAGCAATATTCCAATCTTCAACTCCCTGCTTCAGATACGGACGCCATTTCATCGGCGTCGCTGGATCGATGTAGTAGACGATTGGCTTCACCGGCTCCACAAGTTCACCACGATCGTACGCTTCGGTGTCTGATGGTTCAAGACGCCATCGTGTTACATAACAGACTTCCTTTGCTTTCTGCGCATCCAGGCCATAGTCAGTCATCCGCACACTAAAATATCCTACTCTCTGATCGCAGTATCGCGGTTGCATGGGTTCCGCTGGCAAGAGAACCATCGACTGGTTCATCTCGATGGTGATAGCACCGGTAGATGAGTTGGAGGGTGGCGCCGTGGCACTGTACGTCAGTACGTGCCGTACTTCTATATTCTCCGGATAGCTGCTGACCGATTTGATGTATGACCGATCTGCATCAAGCTTTGTAACCTTGTACAGATCGCGACGCGACTTCTGCAAACCAAGAACCGGTACGTCCGTCAGAAAAAGATTAGACACATCGATAACCACGCCGGCCGAATCCTCTGATGCAGATTCAATCTCAAACGCCATTACAATTGGTTCAACATTAGAATTGCGGACAGCTTCAAAAATGGGTTCATCTTCGTCTGCAACATTTTCATATGAGACTATTCGAAGCAGGATCTTATCGTCTTGTCGCTCCCACCGAACTACTTGAGTATTGGCTTTCATTCCTCCATAGCCAATGTTGTCCGCCGTTGCGGCTATCCGTGACACAAGCAGCAGTTCCTCTCCCAGCAGTGAGTCAGGAATCTCATAGAAGACCTTGCCATCATCCTGATGTATGCGAAAAAGCCCTTCATCGGATTCGAAATCTTCTGATATCACCTCGGAAAACGCTTTCGGTTTGTCTGAGTCGGACTTCTCTTGTCCAACATTCGAATTGTTCTGGTCGGGCATTTTTTGAGATGATGCACAACCTGATGTACTCAGTAGCAGCAGTACGATAATAAGATTGAGGGTACGCATATCGGGAAAGAGTCTAGGTGAAATGATGTTAAACGAGCTTCGCCAGTCTTCTAATGTATGGCACAGTTACTTCCAACAAAAACGGACTTCCCATCTGTGGTATGACGTCAAGGTATGCATCAGGGCACGGCAATGAGCTATGTGTAAACGTCTGCGTGATGCCGGCATTCGCGGGCTTACCTGGAGAACTCACGTTGTAAATGACCCGACCAGTTTTGCAGCCAGACGATTTCCGTCTCGGCCAGCACAGCAGAATCCAGGGTCGGATCTAAACCAACGACTACAGCTGTTTGTCCGTCCGGTGAAATATCGAAACCTGTTGTTAGAAATGAGGAAAACAAAGATTCTGGCTCCCCAAAAATATTGAAGGATGGCGATGTGCGTACGGGAAGGAGATACGTCTGCAAGCCGGACACAAAAAGAGTTCTGCCGTTCGAAGCCCAGGCCGGAAATACTCCTTGGATATCGGGAAGGTTTGTTGTTCTTCCACCAACGGTCGATGTTACGCGAATTTCGTTTACAGTATCATCTCTGAAACGATACGCGAGATATGCACCATCTGGAGAAAACCTGGCATTGTCGATCCGACCGGTTGTTTCCGCCAGTTGCACAGATTCACCCCCCTTCGCGAGATTCAAAAGCATCAATCGATCTGGCGTGTCCGACGCATTCGTCTCAGTATAGGCGACAAGCGTTCCATCAGATGAAATATCCCAACCAATTGCGTTCGACAAAACCACCTCCGATGATGCCGAAGCGATTGCTTCCTTTTTGTTTAACGAGAACGCGTCGGTCACTGGATCGAATGTCGTAAAGTACAAGGTTCGTCCGTCTGGTGCCCAAAATGGGTCGCTGGCGATCGTACCAAACGTGAGTTGCGTTAACGACGTATCCATCTGATCGTAGACTACAATGTATGATTCGGGACCAACGTCGACACTGAATGCGAGACGCAATCCATCTGGAGAATAGCGTACAATGTCTAATTGCGAACCGGTTGGGACTATGATATCGGCCGCCGCTGAAACACGATTTTCCAGATCGATAAAAGTCAGCTTCTCATCCGTGGTTGAGTTCGATGAGATACCCGACAGATACATAAGGTCGCCTGCTGGCGTAACCGAGAACGCACTCCAGGTGGTTGCCTCATCCACCATAGCTTCCACTGGCGGGCCCAGAAAATCTCCAGTCTTTGTATCAACGGGTCGCACTACGAGAGTTCCTGCGTCATTTCTTTGCTGATAGGCCAGAAACCCTCCATGAACGTATTCGGGATTCATAATTGGCGATTCCACAACCTCGACTTTTGTGCCATCGGCCATCTTCGCACGAATCAAAGAGCTTATCGCTGTCTGAACGTTTCCGCCTCTCGAGATCTGGTGGCCGAAAGAGATATTTGAACCAGGAATATGTGTCTTCCAGACGTTTGCATATCCCTCAGGTATGTCGCCATGATTCAAGGTGACCAATTCTGGTTCGCGCGACCCAAGTGTTTTTCGGAACGTGTCTCCTCCGACGACATCATCAACAAAAACGAAGTTATCGGAATCCTCCCAGTATGAAAACCTGCCGGTGGCAGTCTGCTGTTCTGGAAGTCCTGCCGGGATAACGATCGTGGATACTCCGCCATTCGATCCGCGTGTATATGCCAGTCGATCGCCGTCAGGTGAAAACCTCAACTCTACAAGGCCGGCGCGTTCTGTGCCTTCGACATATCTAATATCACCCGTTGACATGTCTCGAAGAAATATTCCTCGGTTACCGTTTTGATCGGAAGCACAGAACGCGAGGTATTCGTTTGTTGGTGACAGAACTGGAAACGTTACGTTTTTAACACCGGGCAGTTCAATTGTGACGCGCTGAAGAGGTCTTGATTCTGGAGCATTTCTAAAGAACAGAAAGCCGAAAAGCAAACCCAGAAGTAGAGTCGCAACAGACGCAGCAACGATTGGAATCAGTGACGATTTTACCGGCCGCGATGGAGGCGAAGCTGCAATGGTTTGTTGAGAGACAGACGACATCGATGCCATCGATGATATGGAGTTGCTCGACACCCCAGACGACTTCAAATCGAGATTCCGCAAATCAACGATTAGCCCGGCCGCCGTTTGATAACGGTCATCGGCACTTTTCGCCAGTAGCTTGTTGACGATCCATTCAAGAGCCATGGGAACCCCGGTACGAATGGCAGTCAACGGCTCAGGAATTTCATTCAGAATGCCGTAAACGACGGCCTGCTCGTACTGACCAGCGAATGGCAGCCGTCCTGCAACCATCTCGTAGAGCATGGTTCCGAGTGAGTACAAGTCTGATCGTCCATCGACTTCCTCACCTCTCGCCTGTTCGGGACTCATGAACGCGACCGTCCCGAGGGTCGAGCCCATTCTTGTCAACATGGTCGAATGAGTCGTTTGGGCTAGTCCAAAGTCCAGTACCTTGGCCTTCCCGTCGGACGACATCATTACATTGGCACTTTTGATGTCACGATGGACAATGTTCTTTTCGTGAGCGGCTTTCAATGCGTCAGCAACTTCTATCGCCAATCTCACTGCAACATCGAGCTTAATTGGGCCACCTTTGATACGCTCCTCAAGGGTCTCGCCATCAATAAACTCCATGGCAATAAACGGACGCGGCCCGTCGGACCCCTCGATCTCTTTTCCACTTTCGTCGACGAGTATTGCCTCGTCAATCTCATATACCGTCGCGATGTGTGCGTGGGCTAGCTGTGCTGCTGCCTGGGCCTCGCGAAAAAACCTTGCCCGGTCATCCGCACTGGACAAGGCTGCTGCCGGAAGAACCTTAAGAGCGACATCCCGATTCAGCTTGGTATCCGTCGCGCGGTAGACGATACCCATGCCACCTCGACCAAGTTCGGCCGTGATTTTGTAATGGGATAGCGTCGAGTTGATCATCTGGAGGTCAATGCCTTATCGAAGTGCATGATCGGTCTAAGATCTCGAAATAGCAATGATTTGATGCCTCGGGCAGGGTTGAATCACTCGGTTTGACCCTGAAAAACGCGAAAAACGCAGGATACGGTCTACGTCATTTTTCCGTAAGGTTTTTCCTGACATAAGTAAGATACCGGGTCCGACACGTAAATCTCGATTCTGCTGCAACTTGTGTTGCATGATATTCCGTATTAAGAGTTGGCAATAAGTCAGCCACGTACCTTATTACGGTGGTTATCATGCGAAAGTCATTCTTGGTAGGAGATTATCTTCCGGGGTATGCTTCAGTTTACAAGTTCGCTAGCACGCCCAAACCGACAACTTCTGCGTACACCGCAGATGAGCTTAAAGAGCGCTTTGAACAGCGGTCGATCAGGTTTCAGAAAGAGCAGCGAAAGTACGGCTTCGGAGTCCAGATAGGACTTGCGCTCGCTCTCTTGCTCGTAACCGGATTCTTCAATCTGCCTATGCGCAGCGATGAAGAAATTCAGATAACGTTTACACAGCAGGAGCTCGTCCAGGTTGAAGAGGTAACTCCGACAAAGCAGGACACGAAACCGCCTCCACCGCCAAGGCCGCCCGTGCCCATCGAAGTACCCAATGACGAAGTTCTGGAAGACATCGATCTTGACCTCGATGCATCTCTTGACATCGACGAGGTCATTACCGATTTACCGCCACCGCCACCGCCTCCTAAAAAAGAAGTTGAGGCTGAGGAAGAGCCGGAGATCTTTGTTATAGTCGAAGAAATGCCTGAGCTACTTGGTGGCATCAGACAGCTTGCCAGTGACCTTTACTATCCGGACCTTGCACGTAAGGCTGGTCTTGAAGGAACGGTTGTCGTACAGATCGTCGTAAATCCTGATGGAACGCCAAGTGATCCGCAGGTTGTTAAGTCTGTAGCTGAAGTTCTTGACAACGCCGCTGTAGAGGCCGTCATGAAGCAACGATTCAAGCCGGGTAAACAGCGCGGACGCGCCGTTGCTGTTCGAATGGCGATGCCTGTCAAATTCCGACTGAAGAGCCCGAATACAAAATAATGTCGGGGGATTGTCTTACCGGTTTAGCAGCATCAGCATGGCTTTCAGACTACTTGCTACCGTTTGCGATGCGGCCGACTCACCCGGGACCGGCCAAACATCGAGGCCGACGCGATACCAGTCGCGGTGGACCCCATTTTCATTAAAGTAGGCCAGTACGGAATCATCCAACTCACCCTCACCGAGGGTATGCGATTCGATTCCATGACAGGCACCGCACGTCCGCCGACGATAATCAGTAATCGCATTCCGAACACCTGTGACGTTGCCCTCGGATGCCATCCCTGCGATCGCGTTCAGCGAACTTGAAGCCTCATCGACCACTCGAAGGTACTCTGCAACTGCATCAGGACCTATGACCGGTTCGAAGGCCCGCGCAATTCCTGCGAGCTCGCCCATTTTCATGACGTAGTCTTCGTACCATTCTGCAGTCGGAGTCTCGTCAATCGACGAAAGCGCCATAGTCGTTCGAACAACCTGGCTGTTACTTCTCATTAGAACGAGATGACGATAGGCGTTCGCTTTGAATTGGCTGTCCGCGTTATCTGAAGCTTCAAGCGACCGTGCAAACTCTGCTGCAGCCGAGTCCGAGTTGGCTGCTGTAGCCTGAATCAGACGTCGCGTATCCTTGTATTCGAACTGTCCCGAGAAATTCTCCCAGTCTGCCCGCTCATCATCAATACCCCAGACGCGAAAGCCCTTGACATGACCAGTATCATCCACAACAACGGCAGCAACCGCGCCAGCCAGTTCGCCGCCAAATCGTACTGCACCGATTTCGACCGCTTGACGTTCTTCATCGACAACCGCCGTAGCTGTATATAGGTGTACGCTATCAAGATGCGGCGTCGACGCCGGGACAAGGTTTCTAACCCTCTCCACGAGAGTCCCATCAAGAGCGCCCTGACTCTGCAAATCTTCAAGATCAAGTTCGAGATTCAATCCGAGAGAAAATCCGTCGATAGAACCGGAACCTGCTGGATTCTCGGTCGAACACGCGGCAAGCATAAACAGCAGTAGGATGATAGTTATTCGGTGCATAAAAGTGCGTTTTTCTATTCTTATTGTGATGATGCGGGTTGTGTTCGTTCCAGGCCGAGAGTAGTTCCCTTTTTGATTTCAGGCACCCCGGTGTCCAGCCAGTCAGGAGCAGGCTCACCCTTCAGGTAATGGTCAAAGAACTGCTGCATCCTGATGTTCCAATCGACTTTGTTCTGGTACTTCGTTGGCCAGTGAGGTTCGCCGTTATAGTTTATCATCCAAACGGGTTTATCCAGTCGGCGAAGTGCAGCAAACAACTCGATGCCCTGATACCATGGTACAGCCCCGTCTTTGTCGTTGTGCATTATCAACAAAGGGGTGTCAATTTTGTCAGCCTCGAAAATCGGAGAATTGGTGATGTATCGAAGTGGATATTCCCACAGCGAACCACCAATTCGACTCTGTGTACGTTCGTACTGAAACATACGGCTGAGCCCGGATCCCCATCGTACACCTCCGTACGCACTCGTCATGTTGGAAACCGGTGCACCGGCCTCTGCTGCCTTGAAAAGGTTCGTTTTGGTAACCATGTATGCAATCTGATAACCTCCCCAACTGTGACCCTGTACACCGATATTATCTGCATCTACAAAACCCTGAGAGACCAATTGAGTTACGCCGGGCATTACGGCATTCATGGCACTCTCGCCCGGGTAGCCAATCTTGTACGGAATGTCCGGTACGAATACCAGGTATCCGCGACTTGCATAGAATGAACGATTGATCACCGATCGATGCGGTGCGGGGGCATGATGCCGGTACAGGCCATCTGAGTTTCTTTCGTAGAAGTACACCATCATCGGATACTTCTCGTCCGGATCGAACGATTCAGGTTTATAGAGAATACCCTCTATCAACTGACCGTCTGTAGAGTGCCACGAAACCAACTCTGCGCTTCCCCACAGAAAATCTCGCTGTTGCGGATTTACGTCTGTAATCTTTTCAGGTGAAGAAAAGCGAGTATCAGAGATCCACATGTCGGGAAATTCCCAAAACGATTCACGAGTGAATATGATCGAATCGGCGTCTTTTGCTTTTAGCGGAGTCGAATGCCATGCATCGTTTACCATCAACGGTGCAATGGTGTCGTTACCCGGTGCGATAGAGTAGTAGCCCGTAGCTTTCGACTCCATGTCGAACGACGACACCATCAAGCGCTGACCAGGATCTATAGCAACCTCATCCGGATCCAGTTTTAAATAGCGGAATCTCAGGTTTTCATTTCTGCCTGTTTCCGCCGTCAGCGACCGGGGGGCTTGCCGGCCCTGAGGATCGAGAGCCCAGATGTCGTGTTTGTCGTACACCAGGAACCGACGGTCACCCATGGTCCAGCCGGGCGAACCGTATGCCGACGGTTCGTAGGGCCAGTCGTGTAGTTCATTATGAACCGGATGCGGGATGTTGGCTGATATGTTTGCAGCCGGTCGATTCCCGTTTGTACCGTACGCATACCACGCCCTCTCATTACGATCCCACCAGGTGACATACTTGCTATCAGGTGAGAGGGTTGCCGTCGACTGAATACCCTCAACGACTAATGAGCGATTTCCAGTATTCAAGTCTATCAGATACACATCGCGGTACTGGGGATAGTCCCATGACCGTTCCTTGCGATAGGCGATATTGGAGTTTGCTATTCCGAAGGGACCGCCCCGGTCCTCGGGCAAGATAATTTCAGGGACGGCTTGATCCGCCAGCTGTACGACGCGATCCGATTTGATATGGTATACAGAGGAAAACGACTGCTTCTTGTCCTTTTCGAGGTTGACCTTTTGTGCCGGATAGAAGTCTTCGTCGTGCCAGCTCCAAACTTCAACTACGACCTCTTCCTCGTCAAGGATTCCATCACGATCGATCTCCGGTTCAGGGACAGGCGCCGTTCCGAAATACAGTCGTGAGCCATCATCTGAGAAGTGCAGCTCCTGGTGTTCGCTGATCCACCAGTTATCGGGCACGCCATCGGTCCCGGTTGCAGCGACAACTGATGCGGAGGCGTCGTCAGTTTCGATGTGATACAACCTGAAATCAGGTTGATCCAGATCGTACGAGTGATCATTCGAGATAAATGCGAGCTGGCTCGCATTCTTGTCAATGCTGACGTTTTTGAAAATTCCCGTACCTGTTCGAATCGTATCGACTGCCCGGGAATCTGTCCTTACGAGGAACAGACCATCTGCTACTGCTTCATCGGATGACTTGGCGAATGCAAGCAGTGTTCCGTCCTCGGAAAACGCATAATCCGAAACGAACTCATATCGCATGTCATCTCCGGATAACAAATTTCGGAGTATCAGTGCGTTTCCAACTTTCTTTTCCTTGTCGTCAGCGGTATCGTCATCTGCACCGTTTTCGGGCGACGTTTGTGAGCTGTCAGTTTCTTGCGTGGGGTTTTCGGCCGTCGATAAACGGAAAGCAACCCAATCGGCATTCTCAGCTGGCGTTGCAAAATCAATCACGTTATGGTGCTGATAATACTCTCCATTCACGAGATTGATGATTCCCAGAGAGTCGGCAGGAAGTTCATCTTTATCCTTGCCATCCAGTTTTGCCTGGCGGGTAGAGTCCCGCGGCGGTTCGATGTGAAACACCGCTGCCCCTGAATTGCGAGTAAAGGTTGCCCTCGTTCCTCGCGGTATTGCATATTCTCGATTATCCGTCGGATTCTTGATTATCAGCGTGGCGTCTTTGTTCTCGGGACCAGTCTCATACAGTAGCCAGCGTCCGTCCGGCGAGATCTCTTTCGCAGTAATCCGATTCCATACTTCGTAGGCACTATGATCTAGTGGTACCTTGTCCTGGGCGCTTACGGATCCTATCAGAAACGCCGTTGTAATGCAGCCAAGGAATATTCGTCGAACCATTCGTATTGTATATCTTGTTGTGTGTGGGGTTGGTTAAGGTAAACAAAAGCTATGATTTCCAGAGGTCCTTGCTAACAGATGCAGTTGTCGGATTACGATAAGGCCAGTATTGCCGGTGAGCACGGTGCCGCTTCTCAAATGGCGATGTCGATCATTCTTCGGATGCAATCGATTCTGGGATTTGATCAATTGATGGATATCAGCGCCGCGCACATTGACAGCACGGTGTATATGGGAATCGCGACAATGGAGTTCGCCGAACGCCTCGCGTCTCTTGGTGCAAAGGTTGCAGTACCCTCTACGCTGAATGTTTCAGGTGTTGACGAGACTGGTTGGCGGTCGTGGAGCGTTCCACCCGAACATGCTGCCAATGCCTACCGCCAGATGGTCGCCTACGAGTCGATGGGATGCATACCGACGTGGACATGCGCTCCGTATCAAACGGAGCATCGACCGGTATTTGGTCAGCAGGTCGCCGCCGGTGAAAGTAATGCAATCGCTTTTTTCAACTCCATCATCGGTGCCAGAACGGAGCGATACCCGGACCTCCTTGACATTTGCTGTGCTATCACCGGGCGGGTTCCGAAGATGGGTCTGCACCTGTCGCAAAATCGGGCTGGAGATCTGCACGTCATCCTTGAAGATGACGTACCTGATCGTCTGATGGAGTCAGACGTATTTTTTCCGGTTATCGGGCACATAATGGGACAGCTTGCCGGGCAGGAGATCCCGGTTCTTTCCGGTCTGCGAGGTTCGCCTTCTGAGGATCAGCTCAAAGCCGTTTGCGCTGCGGCCGCGACCTCGGGAGGGGTTGCAATGTTTCACATTGTCGGTGTCACGCCGGAGGCAGCTACAGAGTCAGATGCTTTTCTTGATAGTATTCCGCGACAGACGTATCGCATTGGCCGGCGGGAGCTCCGGACGGCATACGAAGAGCTCTCGACTCTTCCGGAAGGAAGCCCAATCGAGTTGGTCCTGCTCGGCAGCCCGCACTTCTCTGTAGACGAATTCAGAAGGCTTGCGAATCTTGTAAAAGGCAGGAAATGTGCGGGAGGCGTTCGGATGATTGTTACCTGTAGTCGGGTGGTTCGTGAAATAGTAAAGTCGACTGAGATGGGTGTCATCCTGGAAGATTTTGGTGTCAGTCTTACTGTTGACACATGTCCCCTGACGACTCCCATGCTCGGGGATAGTCGGAAAACGATTGTAACGAACTCGGCGAAGTACGCGCTTTATTCTCCAGGTTTGTTGAATGCGGACGCCGCTTTCGGCAGCCTTGAGGACTGTGTCGAGTCAGCGGTTCAGGGCAAGTATATCGTCGAAGGCAGCGAATGGGAGTGACGATTCAAGCAACGGTTCTGATGCCCGGTGCTGCGGAAGGTGAACTGCTGGCCAGTCACGAGTCGTTGAGCTTCTGGGGAGGATATGAACAGTCGTCGGGTGAGATCATTGACCGCCGACATGATCTGTCGGGTCAAATTGCGGCGGGAAAGATTCTTGCCTTTCCGCACACCAAAGGTTCAAGTACAACGACTGCTATCATACTCGAATCCGTCCGTGCAGGGGTTGCACCGGCCGCTTTCATTATGCAGACAGCAGATCATTTCATCGGACTCGCGTGTGTCGTTGCGAATGAAATGTACGGTGTCGAGATACCGTTGTTAGTGGCGGAAAAAGGAGACTTTGAGACGATTGTCTCAGCCTCAAGGCGACACGTTGTGCTTACCAGCGATGGATTGATTCAGGTTCAGGATATGTAGTTGTTTTCCCAGGACATTTCCTAGGAAGTTTTCTAGACTCTTTCTAGCACATCTTCAT
>JABDKO010000213.1 GCA_013002165.1 Rhodothermales bacterium
TAAATCACAAGAGTCCAGGCAACATGAAAACCATATCTCTGCTGGCTATAGCCGTAATCTTTTCGACTGGTTTTGTCTATCTCAACCAGAATAATCATGAAGAAGCCGCTGTACGGGAAGCCTTGCAGCACTACCTCGACGGGCATGCCACGGGAGATGGTGCACACCATGCGCAAGTGTTTCATCCTGAATCCAAACTATTCTGGATCAGGGATGGGGAATTGAATCAGCGAACTAGCGAAGCTTACATTGCCGGCGCAAGTGGCTCCCCGGCTGACAACGAATCGGAAAGACGACGCTGGATTTCAAGTGTTGACATTACCGGCGATGTCGCTGTCGGAAAAATCATTCTTGATTATCCCGGAGTATACATCACCGATTATATGTCACTTGTCAAGGTGGACGGAAAATGGCAGATCATCAATAAGATCTTCTTTGTTGATCGAACAGAGTGATGGCCCATTTGAATCGATGCTCATGGTGTGGCCAACACTCCGACTACGTTAGCTACCACGATGAGGAGTGGGGAGTGCCGGAAACCAATGATCACGTTCTTTTCGAGTTGCTTACCCTTGAAGGGGCACAGGCCGGCCTGAGTTGGTTGACCATTCTCCGAAAACGGGAGGGGTATCGCAAGGCATTCGCCAAATTTGATCCGAGCAAGGTTGCCGGGTTCTCCGAACGCGATATTGTCCGCCTGCAGGCAGATGCCACCATCGTTCGCAACAAGCTGAAAATATCGTCGACCGTGACAAATGCCGCTGCCTTTCTGAATGTCATGGAATCGCACGGCACATTTGCAAATTTCATCTGGGACTATGTCGACGGGATACCAATACAAAACGAGTTTGGACAGTTGTCTGATCTACCGGCACAGACTGCACTTGCGGAGCAGATAAGCAAGGATCTCAAGAAGCTCGGTTTCCGATTTGTCGGTCCGACAATAACGTATGCATTCATGCAGGCGGCGGGTATGGTCAACGATCATGTCACGAGCTGCTTTCGGAGAGTCGAGGTAGCAAGACTCGGCGAGGGTCGCGTAGTGTGATGCCTACCATCCGCGTGGTCGACGAAGCAGTTTTTTCTTTGTCGGCTCTCCCTGGCTATCTGAGTCATCTACTTTTCGAGAGTCGACACCCTCTCGAGGTGTCAATCGATTGACGGCACCCACGCCCTCGCGTGATACGATGTCAACGTCAGAATAATAATAGCGCAGGATCTCGTCATATCGCTTCCCCTTTAAGGCCATTCGATGAGCACCCCATTGACTCAGGCCGACACCGTGCCCGAATCCGCTGCCCTCAAATTCGTACTGCGAGCCCTTGCGTTTCACGCGAAAAAGGGTGCTCTTTAATGCCGAGGTGCCGAATTCACGCCGGAATATCAGCCTGAATTGGTTTGCCGCGATCTCCTTATCTCCGGACGACGTGTGCAAAATCAATTTGCGTACCCTGCCATCATCGGATCTGTCGCCGACGCGCAGTCCCGAGACACCGACCTGAGCATGGTTGGAGAGAACTCGAAGCAAGCGCTCTCGATCTACGGTGACCGTCCAGTCGGTGTGTGGAGAATCCTCATAACGATCAACCCTGCCTCGTAGATACGCCACCGGACTTCCGTTCCAGACATCTTCGTTGTTCGCCGTAAACCCGCCACTGGAGGAGTGGTACACTGATTCTATCAGCTCGCCGTTGTGAACAAGAACCTCACCACGGGTCGAGTTTGCGGCTTCATTCGATTTCCGGTCGATTGTACCGACACCATGGAAGACCTGGGAGATAGAATGATCAACATGATCATAATCATCGCCGGTGCCAGCCTTTGACCTGAGGGCATATGTCCTTGCGAGAACAGCCATGGCGCGTGTACCCTCAACATCATCCAGTCCATATTCTGTTGCCACGACCGCAGCTACATAGTCTTCAACCGGTACGGTGTTTACGACTACAAGCTGCCGCATATTTTTGGGATCTACCCTGACCCGGATGGAGCCCGAGTATAATCTGAGCGGATCCCTGCGGCCATTGACGTATGCGGAAACGGCACCGCCGGCAGCACTTCGAACGGTCACTGATGTGGCAGACGCACTGCGCGAGTTTCCTTTTGCGATTTGCATCGACCCGTCAGTACCGATTGCTACCACAATTTGATCTTCTGACGTGTTGTAACCAGTACTATCATCAGTGACATATAACAATCCGCCCTCAGCGGATAGATGAATGGACGACGGCTTATATAGATCGAATATTCGGATCCGCAGGGAATCAACTATTCCCGTCTCCAAGACACCGTGGGTGGCACCCGCACAGGGCAGAATTGACGGAGCTGTGCAACTCAGTACGATTGAAGTAGCGAATGCAGAATATCGTAGAGCTCGATGTCTACGGGCTAACGACAACAAGTGATCTTGCACGGTCATATACAACGCCTGCAAAGCCCTCGACGGAGATGCGATAGTAATACATTCCGCTTGCAAGGTTTGACGCATCAAACTCCACTGCGTGCCAGCGAGGCCCTTCAAGAAACTCGTTTTGAACCTGAGCAATTTCTCTACCGGCTAGATCAAACACCTTGAGGGAGACTACACCTGACTCCTTGAGGAAGTATCGGAATGTTGTTGATCCATCAACCGGATTCGGGAAATTGCGTTCCAGACTATAAGCCTCGGGTTGTGCGTTACCGAACTGGATGACATCAGAAACATCATCTATTATCTGAGGCAACAGGACGTAATTGTTGTCTCCGGGACATGATGTTGGACTGAAGTCACGGTGACCGCGAATCTGCTCGGGTTCGACTTCATATGCCTCACTGAGAAAGGCAAAAGTTGTGATGTACGAATCCAGTGACTCAGAAGTGATCTGGTCAACACAGTTGCCACCCTCCGGGGGATGATAACAACCGAGTAGACATATGCCTATGTTGCCCGTATTCGCGCCACCGACGTGCGCACCCCTGGCAAGTGCCGGAATCTCCTCAAGTGTTGTACTGCCATCAAGAAATGGTCGGCCCTGATACACTCGGCCGCCTTTGTCAATGACAAACTGGTAACCAATGTCACTCCATCCCCGGATGTTCTGGTGGAGATCCTGTATTGCCTTGAGTTGAGCAAGTCCTTCTTCGCGCGACGTGGCACTGAACCCGGCCGCATGGTGAAACGTCATGTACTGGACACCGTCCGGCGCAAGCGGCGAGGGATCGCCCCGGATGTAGGGATCCGCATTCCATTCCTGGCGGGTGATTAAAGGCGGTGGTTGAACGGTCGTCGTACCTGAAGTCTTCTTTCCGATCAGTCCGTTGCCTGCAGGGCTGATCTCGTCAAGCCTGTTATCAAATGATCCAGCAGCGATGAGTTGCACATCAGATCCTGAATCGCTGACGAACCTCACCTGAAACTTACCGCCTTCGAAATACTCATCTCCGCGGTACCCACCGGCGAAAGACCCATCGTCAGATGCTGATCGAATTACTCGAGCGGGATACCAGTCGGAAAATGACTGGTCTATGAAAAAGCGAACTTCCGCGTTGAGCTGATCGCCATAATAGAAACCCTGGAAAAGAATACCATTGTAAGCGGAGCCCAGATCGTCAGTCTGGTATACCACTTGATCGGTTTTGCCCAGCGTTGCTCTGGAATACTCACGTATGACTGAAGATTCATTGACAAGATCTGAGATCAGCTGAGCAGAGGCACTGCTCGTAGATAGGAGAGCGATGAGAAGTATCGATGACGCGAGATGTCTAATCATAAAAGCAATAATCTTCATGAAGGCCCGAGACCTAGAATTGGAGATTCACAGTGAACCAGTGGGTCTGATCCAGGCGACCGAATTCAGCATAAGCATAATCGAATGCCACTCGAATCGTCCGGTCAATGCGCAGATTCAAGCCACCTCCAAACGTGACTCCCTCTTCGCCATCTTCCTCAAATATATTTCTGTACCCGCCGCGAAGGAAGAGGAGTTCGCGAAAGCTGTACTCTCCTCCAACGTTCAAATATTCTGAATTGTCATTGGGGTGGGCCGCGTCTGTCATCATGGTTACGCGGTGATCACCGGCCGCAAATGCATTCCAGGCAAGGCCGATTGCAAATTTGAGCGGTAGTGGATGTTCATCCGTAAGAAACTCAGAATTGACTATCTCGACATTCCCTTCCTGATTGAGGCTTGGATCTTCGCTGAACAAGATGTCCCGGCCTCCCATCTGCATCTTGGGACCGAAGTTCGACATGTTGGCACCAAGCCTCAGGGCCTCGAAAGGAGTGGTAAACAACACTCCGATATCGAACGCCATTGCGCTTGCTGAGCTGTGCCATATCGTCTCACGAATGTATTTAATAGTCGTACCGATAGAAAACCTGTCGGTCAGTGCTCGCCCGTAGGACAACTGCAGAGCCATATCCTGTACTTTAAAGCGTTCACCGGTTCCCTCCGGTTCTGAAGCAGTGCGTACTTCCATCTCGCCTGAGTCGAGGAAAATGATCGATGCAGCAATGGTCCCCATGTTGCCAAGGCTTGTGCCGAAAGCAGCGTAGCTGTAGCTGATATCGGCAAGGTAGTCCGTTTGAGCGAGTTGAACGGCCCCGCCATTGATTCCGGACAGTCCGGCAGGGTTCCAGTAGAGGGCTGAGAGATCCGATGCCTCGGCAACGAATGATCCGCCCATAGAAATCGCGCGTGCGCCGACGCCGAGTTTCAAAAACTGCGCAGAGGTTGTGCCGACTTTAGTGATTTTGCGATCCGGTGAATCAGAACTTTCCTGCCCGGAAGCCTGGAAGCCGATACCCACAAAAAGCAAGGCGCTTACGACAACTTTTGAACCGTAGTGTGCTATCTCTCTAACGTTCATCTTTCGGCCTATTTAATAATGGCAAATTTGCCAATCGAAGTACCTGCATCTGATTCTACCTGGAAGATGTAAAGCCCGTATGCGATGTTCATGTTGTCCTTCGTTCGCAGGTCCCAGAAGGCCTTGCCATCGTCCAATGCACTGTCATGCTCAAGAGTCTCGACGAGCTCGCCGGCAAGTGTATATATTCTGATAGTACACCGTTGCGGGACGTTAGCGAAGTACAGCCGACGATCTCCTCGTTGGGATCGAGAGACAGGGTTTCGCGGCTCAAACTCGTTCGTTACTACGTACGGGTTGGGAACCACATACACCTGATCCAGCTGTTCAGCTTCGGCGACCGGATCAGCAAAAGCAGCAGTTGTAGAGATCTGGTAGGTATCGTTCGTCGCAAACGGTTTTTCTGTCGAAACGAGCAAAATATCTCCGGAGCCCGGCGTTCCGATATCAAGAAAATCAACCTGCCAGGACGCTGTGAGAGTGCCGTCTTCATCATCCAGAAATATGATGAATTCGCCGGCACCGGGATCCCAAACACCGTTGCGGTTTATGTCCGGGACAAACGACTCGATACGACTGTTCGCTTTTGTCAGGTTGATGACTTCGAATGGAAGTGGGATTTCAGAACTGACACTTGTTGTGATCGGAGTATCTGAAAAACGAATTTCATAGTCGTAGGGTAGAGGTCGAATGGATGGGCCAGTCGTCGCCGTATCGACAACGAATGGCGTCCCGATTTCACCGGCAACCCATGCAGTATTCTCTTCATCGATTATGAGCTCTCGATCCTGCACAAAGAGATGAAGCCCGTTGAAGACGATGTTTGCTTCTTCCGATTCGACGTACGGGCTTTCTACAACGGGTAGATACTTGTAAAATGCTGTCAGCTCTTCTCCTTCTTGCACTGCTCCTCCATCCAGGATCTCGACTGAGCCACCTCCCGAATTCAGGTTATAATCAGTTCCGAGCGTGAGCAGTGAACCGGACGAGTTGCGGAGTCGGAACGACGCAGGTAGAACATTGGCGTTCCCGACCGAAGACGTTTTCCCAAGACTCGCGATAAGCGTGGCAGTGACAGGAATATCGTTTACGACATCGTACGTGATGTCGCCGCTGTCGTCCTTGAATGATACAGAATAGAGCCCGCCGTCGGGTACCTGTACCGGATCAACAACCTTGACATATACATCCCCCGTAGCATTGCCGGATAGATGAGATATGCTTTCCATTGATGCATCAGGAGGAACGTACCCCGCAACAACAGGACCTGGGGTGACGGACACAGTGTTGACATCGAAGATGTAGCTATCCGTAGTCGGATTGTATGTGATCGTCTTAGCCGTTTCCGATGGAGGAATTCCGTTAGCAAAGCCAAGGTCTTCTCCAGCTGCGAAACCGCGATCATACGCGACAACCGTGTAGAAATAGCGCTGTCCGTTCACTACCTGGTTTGAATCGACGTAGGTATGGAACAGGCCGGTATCATCACCAAGATCGTAATTTACACCACGACCGGAGTATGCTATCGGCGACGGCCCAATGATTCCATTCCTCAGGTCAAACTTTGCTTTTACACCGATAGTGTTCGTCAGCGGTTTGAACAGGAACTTGGATCCGTTGATATCAGTGATTGTCTGCTGGTCGCTAAACTCGTGATCAGTTGACCGGTAGATTACGTACCCCTCGAAATCGTTAGAACGGGAGAGAGGGTCGAGCGTCCGTTCTGCACGACTATCCCAGTACAGGGTTACTTTCTTGTCGCCGGAAACGGCCCGCACCTTCGGCTTGTCGGGCGGTTTTGCGAAGCGGTAACCAACATCATAAATCTGCTGTGCAGTCTCTGCATTCAATACGAGATCGTCGAAATTTTCACCTACGAGGAGAACGATGGAGAATCGTTTGGTTTCTCCGGCCCGCAACGCAAAATTACCCGAACCATAGAGAAATACATAGTCACCGGGTTCGGTCGGAATGTCATCGAAGTTGCCCGGCTGTACAAACTGCCAGACTCGTTCATCGTTGGAGATCCGGTTGCCTGCAAATGCCGGCGACGCGAACGATGTGAGACCGATCTGATCAGACTCATCAATGTCGGTGAACTCAAAGTTGGGTTCTCCCGGTTTAGTGATGTCAAAGAGATCGCCTGCCGTCGGGACACCGTCTCCTTCGCCTTCATCTCCTGTACCGGCTATGCCATCAATCCCGACATCATCCGTGTCGGCATTCCAGTCACCGTCGTTGTCGATTCCATCGGTCCATGACTCGTCGATGTAGCCGTCCTCATCGTTATCAATCCCATCACCGGGAAAGAACTGCCCACCGATTATCTCGTTGCCGACACCGGGGCTTTCAAGAAACTTATAGCCGAAGTAGCCCGGCACTCTGCCCGGGATGTCGGAAAGGCCGTCCGCGTCCCATGCAAAGACCATGTTACGCTCACTATCGAAAAATGCCAGGTCATCGGGCCAGTCACCGGGTCCACCAATGTGCGGATCTCCCCACATGCCGAAAGTCACATTTTCGAGGTCCTTGTCAGACTTGTTGGTAATCTTGTAAACCAGAAAGATGCCGTCCTCTGCCAGGGGATTGGCCCACTGGTACAATCTTGTTTCCACCTCTAAGCCAAGGCCGCGCTTTGTGCTATCAGAATCGAAAGGATAGTAATCGAACTCCTGATTCAGATAATCATTCATGAAATACATGCCTTCCTTATCCGCGTTGGAAGCGCCCTGCTGCAACGCACCGGGCCAGACGTATTCTTTCAGATTATCGTTGTACCACGAGACGGGCCATGAGTCAGGCTTACCATCCAGATCAGAATCCGCGGCATCTGACGTCGGAATCAGTCTGGACTCCTGGCTAACGACCTCAATTCCCTCAAAATTGCCGACAGGTTCGGCACAGGGAATAGGTTGCCATCCCCAGTATTCTGAGCCGTCGGGAGAGATCTCGCCCCCGTTTGACGTCAGCCCGTCAGACACAACGTGCATGACCCAGGTTGTGTCGCCTTCCGAGTTGAGAACTACATTGCCGCTCGCATCCCGCTTGGGAACGCTCTTGGGATCTCGTTTGCCTTCATCCACAATTTCTGCTGCGACAAAGGGTCCGAACTCGTATCCATAACCCAGACCGTTCCAAACGATGTCCGTTATCGTGTTCCCGGGTGACGAAATCGATCCAAAGTTAAGGATCTGGCTTGTAATCCTGTTACCGTTCATGATTACATCGCGGCGATCGGTAAAATCAACCGGACAATCGATGCTGGCACTACTCTCGAAGCGCTTGGACGCCTGATATTCAATCCAACGCTGAGTTTGATCGGAATCCCAGCCTCGCTGACGACCCTGATTCATCTCAGATCGACTCTGCGCGAGTGCGGGGACCGTTGTCGACGCAACCAGCGCAAGCAGCATTACCACGCGTGACATAGGCTTATGAAGTTCGAGTGTTGGTGTAGACATAAACTGAGTGCAATCAAAAACTGATGGTGGCGCCGATGCTTATTTCACGTGGAGCTGAATACCAGTGCGGCCGGACATTGTATTCATCCAGAGTGCTGATACCGGGCTGCCCATAAAAGGGCTCCCAAGCTGCATGTATACCGCGTGAACCGGCGAGCGAGTATGTAGCCCGACCTGTATCATCAAAGACGAAGCGCTCGTTGAGTCGATCAAGAAGATTGAAGACTTTGGCGAAGGCCCTCAGGTCGAGGCCACGAACATTGAACGTTTTAAAGATGTGCGCATCCAGTTTCATCTGGGATGGCTTTCTACCGCTGTTTGGTAACTGGTCGATTTTTTGATCAAGCAGGAGCGGCGTGTACGGATAGCCTGTTGAGTATTGACCGATGAACGACGCGCTCCAATTTCCAGGATCAGACAGCGTTACCGTACTCGAAATGATATGACGCTGGTCATAATCAAGTGGCACAAGTTCAAATTCGTTCTCACGACCGGAGAGGAAGTTGAAGAAGAAAGCATTCGAATCATCGTTATTGCCTTCCGCTACCTGGTACGTATAATCAATGTTGGCAGATAGATACCCGTTGCGAGGTCGACGTTTGGTCAAAGCAAATGTGACTCCTTTGACGTTAGCATAATCCTTATTGAGATATATGCTGAACTGGTCTTCTCCAGAAACCGTGCTAAATCGAATGTTCTGCAATGCACGATAGTCCCGGATATCCTTGAAGAATCCTGAAATGTCAAACGCCATCTCACTCCCAATCTGCTGTTGAAGCCCGATTTCATATTGAACAGATCTTTCAGGACGCATATTAGTGTTTCCAAAAAGTGGTGCTGCACCTGCGGGGAATTCAAACTCTGGATTGGTGTACATTCGTCTCAACTCGGGCATCTGTGCAAAGTGGCCGTACGAAAAGTGAATGATTCCCGCATTCGTAATCGGGAAGGACACACCGATTCTCGGCATTACCAATTGCTTGATTGTGGCATTCTCCAGTTCGCCTTTCGGATCAAGAAGGTCGGGAATGTACTGCCCGTTGGGATCGAACAATTCGTACCGTAGACCAACGTTGATGATGAAGTCCTCGAATTCAAGCTTGTCCTGTGCGAACGCGCTTAATTCAGTCGAACTTTGCCTCTTGCAGGCAGAATTATCCTGACCCGGAATTTCTACAAACACTCTACAGCCGTACTTGTCGTGAGTCGGTGTGCCAACGTCAGGCACTGTCGGTGCCAGGTACTGATCGCCGTCAAAAAGCACAACAAAATTTTCCCGGCTCAGATAGTGGCGTGCAAGCTCGACTCCGAACTTCGTTTCGTGGATAGCGCCAATCTGCCTGGTCATATCCAGTTTTACGCGCAGCGTTTGAGCTGATTCATAAACGTGGCCTTTCTGGTTTCCGCCAAACAGGAAGTTGGTACCGGGGAATCCGACTATCGCTCCGGTGGAGACATACCTTGGATCCAGTGGATCTTCGTACAGATAAGAGCTGAAATTGCTGTTCTGATAAGACAGTTTGAGCGTGTAGAACGATTTCTGGTTCAGCGTATGCGTCCAGTGCAAACTATGATTGTGGTTTCTATCTCGGACGGAGACGACACCATCCGGATTATATCGGTAGGCAAATGAGTACGACTGGCGCCGACTGAAATCCCGAATGTACGAGTACTCGACCTTCGTTCCCTTGAACGGACGAACGGACAGTTTCGTGATGATGTTGTTGCTCGTGCGATCGTTCATCGGCACGACTTCGTTCGGCAGAGCCGTAGAGTCTGTTATCTGGCTCACAGGCACACCACTGATTTCGTAGTACCAGGGGTCTTCGTTGAAGTTGGCAGAATCCGACGGCGCATGTTGCCTGATTCCCCAGATGTGCCCGTCATCAACATCATTCCTTCCTGAGATGTAGAAGCGGAGTTTCTTATAGAAGGGAAGAGGACCACTCAAGCTGGCCTGCATCGTGTAGTCATTTAAGCGCGTTCCACTCGGCGTAAAGAAAACGTCACTGTGGGTCGTAAATGTGTCGCCTCCGTAGAAGCTTACGTTTCCCGTATAGCTGTCGCCGCCTTCCTTCGTGACAAGATTCACGATCCCTGACATTGCGCGTCCATACTCTGCGTTGAAGGCTCCGGAAATAACCGTCATTTCCTGAATTGCATCCTGCGATACGGATGTTGCGAGGCCATTCGTATCAAAAGGATTTCCAACTGACAAACCGTCTACCAGATAGGAGACTTCGTTACTTCTGCCCCCCCGGATGTGAATAGTACCACCCGGTCCCTGTGATACACCAGCCTGAGTAACGAGTACACCGAAAAATCCTTCTACGGGTAGTGCATCAATCTCCGCAGCCACAACGGTTTTTTTCGATGCGGTGAGGTCTTTTTGTACCAATGGACGTTCAGCCTGGATAATTACTTCCTGCCCCTCGATCACCTGCTCTCGCATCTCAATATTGTACCGGGTTGTTTGACCGGTGGAAACGCGAATTCCGGAAATACGCTGGCTCTGAAACCCGACATACGAGAATAGGAGAGTGTAGTCGCCGGGCCGAACATTGAGGATCACATAATTGCCATCGATATCCGTCACGGTACCCTGCGTGGTTCCATCGATGATTACGTTGACACCAATAAGGGCATCTCCATTCGCTAAGTCAGTGACCTTTCCTGCAATCTTTCCCTGACCGAATCCAAGTTGAGGAATCGTCAACATGAATATGATGGCTGCCAGTAGGGGTCTGAAGTAAGCTGTCATAAGTGAAATGAGGTCTATGGAGTCAAGGTCGAAAGCTCATGTGGATGCTCAGATCGGTAACGATAGTCAACTACGGAAGATAAGCAAGAAATGGCGTTAGAAAAGGCAGAAATTGAAGCAGTTCGATTCGTGCTACCGGTGAAAAAAGAAGGGGGAGAAGCCGTGTAGCTTCTCCCCCGACTCAATATCAATTCGTGATACTGTACTACTTGACCAGCGTCATCGTTTTGCTCTGACGGAAATTACCGTACTCGAGTGTGTACAGGTACGTACCACTCGCCACAGATGCGCCAGAAGCCGATCGACCATCCCAGGTGACTTCGTGTACACCTTTCGGGAATAGCTCGTTATTCACAAGCGTTTTTACCAGACGACCAGAGATGTCATACACGCTGACGCTGATCTGCTTGTCCAACGGCAGGTCAAATCCAATCGTAGTTGTCGGATTGAACGGATTCGGATAGTTGTCGAACAACTTGTAGTCCTGAGGCAGCACGATACGCGTGTCTTCTACGGCCGTATTAAAACCGTTTGTTGAGACTATCCTCATGAACTCACGTTGGGCGGCAACAGTCGACGCGACCGTTCGATCATAACGAAGGGAGTCAGCGTTCCAAACCTCGTCAATAGTTGAGATACTGTCGGGGACGCTCTGGAAAGCCATAGCGACCTCAACCCATCCATCCATATCAGCATCACCGAGATACGCAAGCTTCGTTGTGAACTTGCCTAGTGCGGTTTCTGAATAGGTGGTCATGGTTCCTGCAGAGTCACGATTCACAGTGTTGTGATGCCATGTATCCGCAGGAGCACTCGTGTCAATTGTTCTGACGTCCCAGTTTAGAGTGTCTTCAACGTTACCCTGATCCGGTCCGATGTAGGCCGCCACATTGATCCAGGAGGAAGGAGCTCCTTCATCAGCATCTGAGCCAATGTAGGAGTTACCTGCTCCGATCACATCCGGGTACCCGTCACCAGTAAAGTCCCCAACAACTACACCGAAATTGGTAAGGTTGCTGAAGAAGTCCAGCTTGAGATGATCTGTGCTGTCTATCGCCAGGACGTTTTCACCAGCTTCGTAATTCAACATAGAGACCTTTCTGTCTCCGAAACTGTTGTAACGAGGCCAGAAAGCCTCATCATCACCATCTCCATTGACATCTCCTGCAGCACCGCCAAATAACGCAACATGATCACCGCAAATGATACCATCACATGCCTGATACCAGCCGGAGTCATCGTTTGCGGCTGTGTAGGTGTCAGCACCGGTAGCAGCAGCATTCGTAAAGTTGAAGTTGTTCCAGCTTCCCATTGACAATTCGTATAGTCCGTCACCACTTCCGTCCAGATCCGCTGGTACGATGCCATATGCACTACCACCGCCCCGATTGATTGGGTCTGGGTCGTCGGCACGTGACGTCCACCGTGCTTCTTCGACGAAAGTTTCGAAGCCTGATCCGATGTCACCAGTTACAGACAGGACGTACCATGAATCAAACTGATTAAAACCGGTGCCTCCGTTGTTACCCCACATTATCTCCTGACTTCCGTCGCCATCGACATCCATCGCTTCAAGCTGTTCGCTGATTTGGCGGTCAGGTAGTTCGGCACCGAAGTCATATACAGCGGCCGGAGCAGAGCCGTAGTCGTTGTCAGCGCCAGTATGTTCGAAAAAATACAGACCGGCAGTGTACGGAGACGATTCACTATAACCTCTGCCGCCAAAGAACATAATTTCGCCGTGACCATCACCATCAACATCTCCGCCTGTAATAGTTCGGATATTGCTGGTCGTCGCGGTCGAATCGAGGAATGGAGTGGAGTAGACCAACTCCCAGGTATCCGGGCCGTTGTTTTCGATCACGTGAACGCGACCGCCGCCTGTATAATCGGCGAGTAACACCTCATACAATCCGTCACCGTCCAGGTCGTACGGACCCGCAATATCGCGAGCACCCGACTGTAGACCGACTGAGTATCCATCTTCAAAGACACCGGTCGGTACTTCGAAAGACAGGTCAACTGACTGAGCGTTGGACATCCCCACAATGAAGATCATGCTCAGGAAAGTAATTGTAGCTTTGCGCATAACTTGTACCTTGGAAATCAAGAAAAACACCACGAATTTCTGCATCTTCCAGTATAACCAGAGTTCCTATTCAAAGCAACCGGATCTGGACGCTTCTGATTATAGTACTCCACCAATCCGTTTCAATTCTGAACCAGTATCATTTGATGACTGCACGACTTCAGCTCGTTTTGTTTGTAGCCGTCGCTACACTTCTCCTTTCTGCCTGCCGAACGCTTCCGACCGGAGTACCCGATGAGTATCGATCGCCGCTGTCAGCCGAAGCTTACCTTGCAGCGGTAAATATCCTTGACACGTGCGCGCTTCCCTCGACTCCATGCGAAACCGGACCCGGCAGCGATCTCGAGACGATAGCCATTGATGAACAGCAGGGCACACTTGCGATCGCGTTCAACGAATTCTTTGGATACCGACCACTGCGGCCGGAAGGTGTCGATTTTATATACGAGACTGCGGCCAGGGCAATCAGGAAGGGTTCATATCTGGACGTCTCAATTACTACCGGCGGTTTTGAGTTGAGTGAACTCGTTCCAAATCTCTACCGTGGAGATTCTCTCCCACGCGACGTTGCGCGGGTTCCAGAGCGCCCCGAGATTGCTCCGATCGTCAGGCCAGCCAGCGGAGAGTCGTTTTCAGGAGGACTCTCGGGAAGGCATGTGGCTATGTGGCCAAGCCATGGCTGGTACTACGAGCACCGTCTGAACAGATGGGAATGGCAGAGAGCGCGCCTGTTTCAAACAGTAGAAGACCTGCTGCCGTTCAGCTACGTGATTCCGTATGTGGCACCCATGCTCGAGAATGCCGGCGCCAATGTGTTCATTCCGCGTGAAAGAGATGTGCAGACTAACGAGGTTGTCGTTGATAACGATGAATCGATTCACAGTTGGATCGAGACAGACTCGACAACCTGGACTACAGGAGCACGGCCGGGTTTCGCTGTCGGAACACCGCCGTATGGCTCGGAGGACAGGCCCTTTGTTTCAGGAACGTACCGACAAGCTGACAGGACGACGGGAGTGATCGACTCATTGGTCTATCTTCCTGATATTCCTGAATCTGGGGACTACGCAGTCTACATTTCTTATGCATCACTACCGGGCTCGACATCGGATGCTTCCTATACGGTTAATTATTCGGGCGGAAGCAAGCACTTCCATGTTAATCAGCAGATCGGGGGTGGGACCTGGATATATCTGGGGACATTTCACTTTCTGGGCGGGCAAAACCAGGCGCTGGGATCCGTTGTGTTAACAACAAAAGCTGATACCGGCACCATCATTACTGCTGATGCTGTCCGGTTTGGCGGCGGTATGGGAAATGTCGAGCGCAATGGCCAGGTCAGCGGACGACCACGCTATGTCGAAGGGGCCAGATATTACATGCAGTATGCCGGAATGCCCGACTCACTTGTATTTGACGTTGAAGATGGCGAGTCGAATGACTACGTCGATGACTACCGTGGACGAGGTGAGTGGGTTAACTACATGCGCGGCAATCCCTATGGCCCGACAAAGGATCCTGCCCGGGGGCTGGGTATACCGATCGATCTTTCGCTGGCGTTCCACACCGATGCTGGAGTCACGCGACGTGACACTACTATTGGAACACTTCTGATCTACTCGACGCCTGGGATGGACAGCACGGGGGTATTTCCGGACGGAGTAAATCGCCTTGCAAATCGCGACCTGTCAGACATTCTGCAGACCGAGATCACACGTGATATTCGTTCACTTTATGATTCAACATGGACCCGCAGATCCATGTGGGACAAGGATTATAGCGAGGCTCACCGGCCGAACGTGCCCTCAACACTACTCGAACTGTTGTCACACCAGAATTTCGAGGATATGAAGTACGGCCTCGATCCGCGCTTCAAGTTCACGGCCAGTCGATCCATCTACAAATCGATACTCAAATATCTGGCAGACGCATATGGATATAAGGCGGTCGTGCAACCGCTTCCGGTATCTCATCTGCAGTTGGTTCTGAATCCGGACTCGTCGGTTACCCTGTCATGGAGAGCGGTGGAGGACCAGGTTGAACCTGGCGCCATACCCACGGCCTACAGGGTATATACTGCCCGCGACTCGTTCGCGTTCGATAGTGGAGCAGCCGTCTCGGCGACCTCATTCCAAACAGATCCGCTTGTCCCGGGCGTGATGTACCGATTCCGGGTGACAGCAGTCAATGATGGCGGCGAGAGCTTTCCTTCCGGGACTGTTGCGGCGGGAGTAGGCAGTGCACCTTCGAGACCCGTCTTGATTGTAGACGCATTTGACCGGATAAGTGCACCGCTTGCAATGCAATCAGAAGGATTTATGGGCTTCCTGTCGTTCCTTGACGAAGGCGTTCCATACTATTCCGATCCAGCCTATACGGGCCAGCAGTATGATTTCTCATTCAACAGCGCATGGCTGGATGATGATGCTCCGGGTCATGGAGCATCTTACTCTGACTATGAAACATCGGTGATCGCCGGAAACACATTTGATTACTCGAGCGACCACGGGTTGACCCTGTTATCACTCGGGCGAAGCTTCGTGACCGCAAGCGATGAGGCGATTGCAGCCGGCCTCGTTGATTTAAATCGCTACGATATAATCGACTTTCTGCTCGGTGAAGAGCGCGCAACGTTGAAGTTAGGATCCGAAGAGTCGTACGAGTTCGAAGTGTTTGAACCTGGAGTCGTCGAACGGCTGCGGGAGTTTCTTACGGACGGGGGAGACCTTATTGTTTCTGGAGCATACGTCGCGACCGATCCGTTTCGGGGTGACTCCACGGAAAACGGAGCGTCAACGTTCGCAAAGAATGTTCTCGGCTACACCCTGCGGACAAACCATGCCGCGAGGACCGGCGGTGTGCATATAGTAGGCAGCGACGGCGTTCCCCGAAACACGATTCGATATAATGCTGCATTTGGCACCGATATGTACAAGGTTGAGTCACCCGATGCTCTGGAGCCTGCTAATGAAAACGGGAGAACGTTTTTGCGTTATGCAGAAAATAACATGAGCGCCGGCGTTTTTTACGAGGCAGCTTCGTATCGGGTCGCAACACTTGGCTTTCCTATCGAGACTGTTGTTGATCCCGACGACAGAAGAGAGCTATTGCAAACAGTTCTATCTTTCATAGATCACACAGAGTAGCTATCGACGAAGATGTCCGACTGGCAGAAACACATCCTGGGCAAGCTGACGCTGCGCCAAAAGATCGCACAAATGATATCGGTGCGAGCACTGAGTCACTTCGTGTCGTCCGATTCAGAATCGTTTGCATCATTGTCGAGGCTTGTCAGCGACGTTGGCATTGGGGGTGTGACTTTCTTTCAGGGAACGGTTCCGGGCCAGGCATTCTACGTGAATCAACTACAGTCTCTGGCTGACATTCCTCTGCTTGTCGCACAGGACGCAGAGAATGGGATCGGCATGCGCCTCACGGATGCCACCATACTGCCACATATGATGGCAATTGGTGCCACTGGGGATCCGCTCAACGCGTATGAGGCATCGAAGATAATCGCGGCCGAATCCAACGTGCTCGGAGTGCACCACATTTTCGCACCGGTAGCGGACGTCAACACGGATCCTGACAACCCGATCATCAACACACGATCATTCGGCAGTGATCCAGAAAGAGTTGCTTCATTTGTAGTCGAGTCAGTCCGGGGCTTGCAAGACAGCAATGTTATTGCGACCGTGAAGCACTTTCCAGGGCACGGCGATACGGCGATCGACACGCACCTGAACCTTGCTACTCTCGAGTTTGATAGATCACGTCTCGATGAAGTTGAACTGGTACCATTCAGAGCGGCGTTCGAAGCAGGTGTTCGCAGTTGTATGGTGGGTCATCTTTCGGTGCCGTGCATTGACCCCACCGGTCTTCCCGCGTCGTTGTCCCGTCCTATTGTAACAGGTTTGCTCCGCAACGAGCTGGGCTACGACGGCCTCATCGTAACCGATGCGCTTGACATGAAAGCGATTACGAATACCTATGGTGCCGGCGAGGCGGCTGTGATGGCGGTAGAAGCGGGAGTCGACATGCTTCTTCTTGTTGCCGATGAGGTGCAAGCCTTAGATGCAATTGAGCAAGCTGTAGATTCCGGCCGGACATCTGAACAGTGGATAGACGCTTCGGTGGCTCGGATCCTTCGGGAGAAAGAGTGGTGTGGTCTGAATCGGCAACCCGAAGTGTCGATAGCCGACGTATTTTCCGTCGTAGCAAATACAGATCATTTGTCACGTGCCGTGTCTCTTGCCTCGGCCGGTATCTGCTCTATGGACGGGCTTGACATCCAAGCAGTGGGGGATAGCTACGACCAGATGATTGTCTTGATCAAAGATGATGTGTGTTCTGGCTCTGGCGAAATATTTACACGGGAGTTGAGTTCTGCTGCTCCCGCGTCGTATGTCATCTACCCTGAGTCGACATCGTCGGATATCGATGCGCTGGTTAAGGCGTCAGGCGAATATGATCGCGTCGTCGTGGCAGTATTTCTTTCCGTTCGATCGTATTCAGGCAGTATCAGTTTTCCTCCGATGATACTGGCAGCAATCACGAAGTTGGCTGCGGATTCCCGCAACATCGTGGTTTTGTTTGGTAGCCCGTACGTGTACGCATTATTCGATGCCGGGTGTCCCTGTATCGCGACATGTTCGACATCACCGGCGTCGGAGATTGCCGCGGCTGAGTTCCTGATTCGAGGAGGAAAGTGTCCCGGGTCGCTACCAGTTACGCTACAGCGTGTTTAAACTTGCCGCTAATCTTCTGTTGCTTTCGACCGGTGCCTACGACTGCATGAGCGTCAATTTGATATGGGAATGACAGTCAACGCACACGTGGGGGCCTCCAATCCTCCTCCCCGGTTTCAACTTAATCAGAAAACTGCGAACTGCGCCAATGGAAAACATCTAGACCTCCTCTAGAAAACTCTCTAGGAAATGTTCTAGACAGCCGCTAGATCTTCCGGGCGACTACCTGATTCAATCACGGCGTATCGCTGCCACCGGACCAACAACACCCGTGCGAGAGATCGCTGCGACAGCAACTCCTGCCGTCTCCTCGTCTTCGGCTGAAATAAATACGCCCGACCTCCAGCCTCCAAGTATCTCCGTCACCCAGGAATCGTTGTCGAATCGCCAGACAATCCACCTGGCAACCTCTGGTGATCCGTCTGCCATGCCAAACGTAACGAGATCGCCCGTACCCAGATCCTCTATTCGTAGCATCGGCCTCGGCGGTGTTTCCGCACCAAGCCACCTCGTCGCAGGTACAATCGCAGGCGCACGGTAAGGACCTGCGCCCAGTTCGAACGCCATGCCGGTTCCGTTGTCGAACAGTGACTTCATGCTGAAGTGCACATTTCCAGATGCCCCGCCCGTGTCCTGAGTCAACTCGACCTGATTGATGATCTCGACAGGATCCCAGCGTCTGTCACCCTCTAGGAAAACCCGGCTCGTGAAATTGCCGGGCCATATATGCCGTCCCTTGTCATTCTGCGCAATCCACCAGTCCAGCAGCGCGGAATAACTCTGCTCAGGTACGTCAATCTTCCAGTACAATTGTGGAGTGAAATAATCGACCCAACCTTCCTTCAGCCACTTGCGAGAGTCTGCGTACAGCTTTTCATACGGATCATAGCCCTGAATCTGCGGCGGATTACCCGGTCTCCATATCCCAAACGGTGAAATGCCGAACTTGACGTGCGGCTTGACTCGCTTGATTCCCTGATACAGCTGTTCCACAAACCGGTCAATACTCATTCGGCGCCAGTCCGCGATAGCCAGGGTATCCCCGGTAGCCAGATACTGAGCGTAAACACCGCCATCCGGGAATTCCACAACAGTACCAGTCGAATCCTGGATTTCGTATGGATAGAAATAGTCATCGATGTGCAAGCCATCGATATCATACCGCTCGACGATATCCAGCATGACCGCTAAACTGTGTTCCTGTGCTACAGGATCTCCCGGATTCATCCACAAATACTCACCGTACGCGACGACAGCTCCCGGTTTGCGCTGGCTTACATGATCCGGAGTATTCGGCGAAGTTGCGGTGGGGTGCCGCGCACGGAATGGATTGACCCAGGCATGCAGTTCAAGACCACGGTTGTGTGCTTCGTTGACTGCAAATTCAAGCGGGTCATAAAAGGGCGAGGGAGGTCTACCCATTTCTCCAGTCAAATATTCGGACCATGGCTCCAGCGAAGACTCATAAAGGGCATCGGCGGCAGGTCGGACTTGCAGGACGATAGCGTTGAAGTTCAATCGCTGCGCTCGATCAAGAATCTGCCTCAATTCGCGCTTCTGTTCCTCCGTCGAAAGGTCAGTCCTCGATGGCCAGTCTATGTTTGCCACACTGGCAACCCAGACACCTCTGAACTCCTCATTCGGCATTGGCACGTTGGGACTGTCCGTATTCAACAGTACCTCACCAGCACTGCAACCCGCGAGCAATAGCATGAGAGTTAGGACTGCAAATGGTCCGGGCACTCTGTACTGATTATCTAATCGATTCATTGACTAACCGTGCGATATCTCCAATAGCTTTTTCTACACGCTCTTGATCTTCAAAACCTTCCGTGAGAACCACAAGAATATATGGTTCCTCATCGGGAGGATACACTATCGCGGCATCGTGCCTGATGCCAGTGATCCAACCGGTCTTATGGGCGATAGAATAACGGGCAGGAAGTCCGGACGGGATTAGATCATTAAACTTCTGATCGAGCAGCGTCTCAACCATGTTGGCAGCATAAGCGTCATCGCTTTCGGACGACTCCAGTATGACCAATAGCAACAACGCCAGGTCGTTTGAGGTAGTGGTGTTACTCAGTCCCAGTTCGTACGCCTTCAGATCCTCCACACCACGAAGGATCTTCATTTTCTTCACACCCAGCGCGTCCGCATACGCCTGGACATTCTCGGCTCCCAGATGATCAATAAGGAGGTTGGTCGCAAGGTTTGAGGAGACGGTAATCATACTATGATTCAAATCTCGCAACGACATCATCGTCCCAAGCCTTGAATAAATGACATCATCCGAATCATCTTCAATCCTAAACAACGATCCATCCACAATCGACCAAAACTCGTTCTTAACCAGCAAGGAGTCATCAAGAGATAGTGCGCCAGCTGCAACTTCCCGGTATAACTCCATCATTACCGGTACCTTCATCGTGCTCGCCGCGTGAAACTCCTGCTCCCCGTTGATATCAAACGCGAAATCAGCCGTTGGATCAACGACACTTACGGCAATCGTCTCGTGAGAATACTCCGCTATATAAGCGCTCAGTGAATCCATATTGGCTTGTGATGTCGGGATGCGACAGGATACAAACGCTGCTGCGATTACGATCAAAACGCAAACAGAAACACACGTTTTTCCGATTGCTTTCATATCACCTTCTCGTATCGGTAAAATACGCGATCAACTGTGGCATTAACATGCTTGCAGTAAAACCCGATCGGTCCTACCCAGGGGATTGTAGCCGTTGAATGTCCTTGTGCTTTCACATCATACAGACAGCGTTTCAGGAGCAGAGCCCCTAGTCCGCGACCACGATATTCAGGGTCGGTACCCATCGGGCCAAACCAACCGGTACCGAAGTTGTTGGCGTCAAACGCAGAAAACGCAACAACGTTATCACTGTGTAAAGCAATGTGCAATGACACCGGTTCATTCTCAAACGTTCGACCTATCTCGGGCTTCCATGCAGACCAGTTCTTTTCCAGAAGACGCATGATCTTCGGCCGGTCGCTTTTGGTAGCTCTGCGAACTATGATGTCCGGGTCAAGCCAAGGAGGGTCGTCGGTCAGTTCCTCCAGGTCGACGCACAGATTCCAGGTCTCCCCAAATCGCTTGTAGCCGCGCCGTTCGAAAAATACCATGGCATGTGTGTAGCGAGGATCGAGGCCAGGAGTCAGGTAATTTGGAGCGGCTTCGCCTAGCCGGATCTTGCGTACTGACCTGTTTAAAAATCCATCTTCAA
>JABDKO010000244.1 GCA_013002165.1 Rhodothermales bacterium
AGCAGTGCCTTGCCAGCGGCGACGCTCTCTTCGTCATCGAGTACTGCACTAACCTCCAGGTCCATGACCGGGCTCCAGTGACTGAGATAAACAGACAGTGCCATAATATCATCAGTCTCAACGACGAGCGTCCCGGTAAACTCAGGCAGGTTGTGCCAGCGTCCAATAAAATTGACCCCCGGTCCCATCTCGGTACGCTGCTCGGCTGGAATATCACACCAGGTTTTCAAAACGTCTAGTCGCTTATCGGGATGTGCTTCCCATCGGATCATAAACTTCATGGAGGCGCCTCTTCATATGAATTGCTACAGCAATCGAAAATAGCTTTTACAACCGAGGCTTCCAAAGTAATAGCCACCGCTCACCCGGAACTTTGATTCATCACTATGACAGGTCCGGGAGGAAAGAGCAATCGGTGAATAGCGAATACCAGCGGACCGGCTGCGCACTGTTTGAGGTATAGCCACGTACTATCATAACGTGGCGGTCGACTAAGAACTACGCAGCAAGAAGAGACGGGTCTGCGAGATATCGGGAAATGTTAAACTGCGATCACAATGACGATGCCGACAAATATCATTGTCCAGTAGCACAGGGTAAGCACCGGGCTTTGTTGAAATTCACGTCGCGAAATAGCCATCCCGGCGAGTAGAATAATGAAGGCAGCGTTACAAAGATCTGACTGGTAATGAATGGCGCTGCCGATCAATAGAAATGAAGATGCGAGTAGCAGAACGATACCAGCATACCAGTTGGCAGAGCGCCGTGTCTGGATTCCAATCGTGCCCATGACGAATCCGATTCAGGTTTAGAGTAACAGGAAAATAACAAACTTTGAAGACCTGGCAAGTCAGGATCTGCTACTTCAAGGTCTCATAGATGTCATACGGTTGTTTTTTCGTGGTTTGCGATAATTGACTTTATCAAGTCGGTACCATTCCTGTTTAGCCGTTCGTCTGAAACTCAAAATCTCCGTCACTTTTTACTCCTGCCCGAGGCGCTATGAGAATCCGAAATAGAAAATGGGTTCGCTATTTGGGAATTTGGTCAGTCGAATCCGGCCAGAGATATCGACAGATATCCCTGATAAATGGATGTCTAACAGGTCGGAGATGGCGAATGTGACCGCGATGCACTCACTGAACAATTATTGCTTGAACGCGGGCGGAGCGTACTAATTCCTTGTCGACCATCTCAAAAAAATCAAAAAACGGCCCGTGAGTGTGCAGATGACATTCGTGGAATGCCTTTTCTGCGTCGCCCTCCTGCCACCGTTTCATGTGTCCTGTTTTATCACGCCTGTTTGACCGGGTCCTCCCGTCAATAGATTAGAACTTGCCAATCGCGTTGACGAACCACCCGTGACTCGAGCCATCGACATCTGTAAGATCATCCGAGAAGTTGGTAAAGTTGTAACCGACACCGACTTTGAAGTTGTCTTTCAGGTGCTTGTAGAATCCTACCAGCATCCCGGATTTTCTATCGCCGTCGGAATTAGACCAGAGCGTTCGAACTTCACCGATCGCATCTATACTTCCGATCAGGTGATATTTTACCTGTCCGATCGCAAGACTGGTGTTTGCCGTGAACCAGTCGCCCTGATCACGAACTATCCGAACCGAGCCTCTCTTGAGCGCGCCCTTGGAGGCTACACTCACTCGCGAGGTGACTCGATATGACACATCCATCGAGACGACATGAGATTGCTGGTCGGATCGATACTGAACCTGCTCTGCTGAAGGAAGATCATACAGGTATATGTACTTCGACAGCAGATTCACCCTGTTGTTACTAACGGGTCTGTAAGCAAACCCAATGCCTCCCTCGGCGAACTTCGCTTCGCGGATGTCAGTCTCGGAGTTGTCAGTCATCGAGTAGTTCAACTTGGCAAGTAGCGTCCAGCTTGGATTGACGTACAGGTCAACACGAGTTGATGTGAGCCACTGGTTTCGTTTAACCAGGCCTCGATCCTTTCGATATTCCAGCTTCGACCACAACGATGCATCGTCAGTCAAGTAGTTACCCCACAACGACACTACGTCTCGATCAAGATCGGAAGATTCATCGCGCGACAGATCACTCAACTGCAGTGATGAGCCAACGGAAAGGGTTTTGGTTGGTCTGAAATCCAATCCGTACGTTTGAGTTATCGACTGCTGACCGTGATCATTCTGGAACTGTCCCTCAGAGAAGACATTCAGCTGGTTAGAGATAGCCATCTTCTGTCCCAGAGCAAGAATACCTCTTCTATTGTCTGTCCGATCGGTCGACAGGGTGTATGTCCCGTAAACGCTCCGGTTGTCACTGAACTTCCATGCTCCT
>JABDKO010000275.1 GCA_013002165.1 Rhodothermales bacterium
TGCAGTACATGAATTCCATCTCGTCGACGGACTACGTAGAAGACCCTGAACGCGCCGCTCTGATCCTTGATCCGAACCTCCCAAACGCCGCGGCCGACACTGGCGAATGGCTTGCTATGCACAGGCTTTTCGCCTAGTTGCAGCAAATAGAGTTCACTGCCAATGTCGACACGGACCGCACGCGGAAATTCTCTGATGACATCTAGCGAATCACCATGCCAGTGAATATCCTTGAGCGGCTTGTCGGTCATCGAACGAATATATCGAATTCAGTATAATCTTCGAGCGAGTTGATTTCCAGTTGCATAACGCACATCTTGTCCCATTGTGGGCTCCGAGTACGATGCAAATTAGGGGCTTACGCAGTGAATTGGAGGATTGGACGGGACAGATGAAAGGCGTAACTAACTGAAGTAATAAGAAAAAACGGCGATAGATTTTCTGGCTACGAACCGTATTGTTCCTGCGAAGTACTAATCGATTGGTACGGTGGTTCGACCGGACCGGTAGGAATTTCGCTCCGACGAGCGAAGCGAGGACAGGCCGAAGCCCATCTCTCCGTGCGCGCCATCTACCAAGGGGTGTTAACCGGTCACATAGTTGACACTA
The DNA here is from genome assembly GCA_013002165.1 of Rhodothermales bacterium. GTDB lineage: Bacteria > Bacteroidota > Rhodothermia > Rhodothermales > JABDKH01 > JABDKO01. The sequence continues at coordinate 610 of JABDKO010000275.1, forward strand.
TGTCCGGTATAAACGGTGAGGGTCCGGGTTCCAGTCGGTCCCGTTCATCACACGGTAGTGACATGCTCCTGAATCCACTTCAGGACCTTTTCGAACGAGCAGTCGTGGGCTTCCAGCATTCCTACGATGAACTGTTCACCTTCATCGGCAGTAAGCACTAGTTTGCAGTCATTCAGACGCAGAAAAATATCCGTTGCGAAGAAAGCGACTCGCTTGTTGCCATCGACGAATGCGTGGTTAACGAGTAGTGATTCGAACATTGCTGCCGCCATCTCTTCGATATGAGCGTAGTAACCGGTTTGCGGCCGGAAAAGAGCGCTTTCAAGCAGGCCGTGATCGCGTACGCCGTGGTCGCCACCAAAGCGCTCGATCAATCGCTCGTGAATAGCGAGCACTTCATCCAGCGACAGGAACTCGACCTTGCTATCGGGCAAGTCGGCGGCCTAGCTCTTCGTTTTCCTGGATTGAATCTTCGAGGTGGTCCATCACGACAGGACGAAGTCGGCGCTTGCGAACATAGTCGCTGATTGCTTCGGTGAGCAGACCGGAAATGCTCTGGTGGGACTCTTTCGCGAGGTCCTGCAGTGCCTTCCATTGAGCTTGTTCGACTTTTGAGCTGATCTTTATACTGGCCATCCAGAAACGTTACCAAGCAATGTCAAGATTTGTCAAGACATCCAATATCTGAGTGACCTATAGCGGATATCATGATTGGCGAAAATCAACGTCTTACACAGTATTCTCGAATGATTAATGGGGCAGTCAAGTCCATTAAGTATCTGATTAATAGAGAAATTACTCATACAAGCGCGCTAGCTACGAACCAGGCAGTCGGGAGTCAGATCCGAGGAGATAAGCGACATCAAGCAGGCCGCGCAGCGACCGCTAATCTCTCCGGGCGCGCCATATTAGAAGAAAAGGGACAGTTCACTTTATTCACGGAATTAAGAGAGCTGCCCCAATTTATCGCCCCTTTCTTTTCGGGAGGACTTACTTCAGCGGAGAGGACAGAATCCGCCCGGGCGCCATATAAATGTCGTCGTATCGCACACCGCCGTTGCCATATGGAGCGTCGTGGGGTCCTGTATTCGAAATGGCCATGAAGTACGTGAGCGGCAATGTGCGCTGCATTCGAAAATCTGCATCTTCGAAAACGATCTGTTGCGTTTCGAACTCGCCGCCGCGTACGAAAACATCGTATCGCTGTCCGCCGATCTCGCGTCGGGCGTTATTCACTACGTACCACAACTCGTACCATTCGCCCGGCTCCAAGGGATCTGCGGCTTCGCCTGTCGCGGGATTGACAATATTGCTGTAAGCCTTTTCGCCGCTCAAGACCATTAGCGTCCCATCGTTTTTGTACCCATCCGACTCGTGCTTGTCGGTGATTCGGATCATCGGCTCGAACGAATCATAATGTTGAACGGGAATATCGGATGCCGGGACATTAGCCAATCCGAACGACTGATTGTTCGGGAAATATTCGACGTTGATGCGGGTATAAAACGTGTATGTCGCACCGACTTGCACGGTAGTCGGAAGGGGCAGGAACCCGATCGCTTTGCGATTTCCTGTTACACCATCGGCTGCGGGCTTCCGCAGCATAAATCGATTGCCCGATCCAGGTTCGTCGCGAATCTCCGAA
>JABDKO010000277.1 GCA_013002165.1 Rhodothermales bacterium
ATTGTACATCTGTCAGCTACCACGACTCACTCACTGAATACTGCGTTACAGACCAATATCACCATCTTCGATTAATTTTATTTTATTTGGATTTTATCTCACATTAATCAGGTAGGCCGACACTACAAGTGGGGTCGATAGCAGTCGTCCCCTTCCAGATTAATTCCAGGAGACGCTAATGAAACTCATCGGCCTGATTGCACTTTCTACCGTCGCTGCCACTAGCTCAATTGCTAGCGTGGAAAATGTTGAGTACGAACACGACGGCGCTATAATTTACCCGAAAGTAGAGCAGGTAGAATACGAGCACGATGGAGCAGTAATGTACCCGCCACTTGCATCAAACGAGTACGAGCACGACGGGGCAGTGATGCACCCACCACTCGCATCGAACGAGTACGAGCACGACGGGGCAGTAATGTACCCACCACTCGCATCGAATGAGTACGAGCACGAGGGGGCAGTGATATACCACCTGGTTGCTAACAATGGTGAAGGTCGTGTGAGTACCATTATATGTGGCCAGGTTCAATCGCTAGACCTTGCGCAGAGCTACTCAGATTTGGCCGATGCAAGCCAATGATGATGCCGAACCTGTCGTACTGAAGACAAATTCCGAAGGACGCTATCATGAAGTGTAATTCGAATCCATGGCAACGCAGGCAGCTGCTCAAAGTCGTTGGAGCGGCTGCCGCATCGAGTTTATTGACACCAGCGTTTTACATACAGAACTCCCGCGCTGATGAGAAAAGGTTACGGATACTGCGCTGGAAAAACTTCATTCCAGAGTTTGAAACCTGGTTCAACGATGTATTCGTCAAGGAATGGGGAGAGAAAAACGGCATTGACGTATTAGTTGACAATGTGGGCCTGGGCGAAATAGACAATCTTGCTGCTGCAGAAGCACAGGCGGGTCAGGGTCACGACATGGTGTTGTTCGTGTCGCCACGTCCGCTACTTGAAGATCATGTTATTGATCATCGCGAGGTATTCGATGAATGCGAGCGCAGGTTTGGCAAGGTTCATGATTTCATTCACCGTAGCTGCTATAACCCTGCCACGAACCGATATCACGGGTTCTGCGAAAGCTACATACCGGTCATGCTCACTTACCGAAGGGATCTTTGGGATGCAGTAGGTGTTCAACCAGCGACATGGGACAGTATCCGCGAAGGTGGTCGCGCGATTAAACTACTGCACGACTCGACTGTAGGATTCAGCCTGGCTCCCGAGCACAATGGCGAGCAGACGTTGCGAGCGCTGATGTCCTGCTTCGGTGCATCTGTTCAGGATGAAAACGGAAACGTGTCGCTTCGGATCAAGGAAACAATCGAAGCACTGGAATTCGTCCGAAGTCTATATCAAGAGTGTATGGCACCGGATGTGTTGACCTGGTCACCGCCATCCAACAATGTATTCATGCTATCGGGTAACGGATGTTTAACGGTTGATACAATTTCAATAATAAGAGCGGCACAAACTCAACAGTTTCCAGTTAACCAGCATCTTTCGTTGCAGGCACTCCCGGAAGGCCCTGCTGGAGGTTCCGGTCCTGTTTTCGGGGCAAACATATATGTAATTTGGCGATTTGCCAGAAATCCTGAAGCCGCCAAAAAATTCCTGATCGATTACATGGCTGAAATTTCAACGGGAATACAGTCCAGCGGATTTCAGAATTTGCCCAGTTACCCAAATTCTGTACCCGATTTTAAGAATATGATTAACTCAGATGACGGTCCGCAGGGCCGCTACACCATTCTGAATGACATAACCAGCACACAAACCAATCTTGGCTACCCGGGGTATTCCAATGCCGCTATTGACGAAGTGCTCAGAAAAAACATTATTACTACCATGTTCTCGCAGGTTGCCACTGGGCGACTCTCACCGGAAGACTCTGTCTTGCAGGCAACTTCTGTGATCAAACCGATTTTCGACAAATGGAAGGCCGCTGGCAAGATATAGGAACTGTCAGCGTCCATGCAGATCAGAAACAAGCTTTTACTCGCCACAGCAATTCCCATCGCGCTGCTCATTGTTCAGGTGCTGCTTGTAAACGTATTTATACGTGAACTTCAGCAAGCTGTGCAGTTTATTGGTACCGCACAAAACGTTATCGAGGCTGATTTACAGGCCAAGGATCTGATCTCTGAACTGCGCACGCACGTCAGGAGTGTACCCCAAAGCTACGTCCAGCCTATCGAATCACCAAACCATATCGATCCATTGTGGAGGGAGATCACACGTAACATAAGTGCGATAAACAGCTCAACGGTAGTTCCGTCCTTGAGTAAGACTATCTTGAACTCGGTTCGCCGTGCCTTCGAGAATGCCGGCACCGAAATTGTTGACATGAATACCACCTTGGCAGTTAAATCACCCGATATGAACACCCTCCTGGTGCATGCAATTTCGACCAACACAGCATTAGACGAACTTGACCAGGCG
>JABDKO010000289.1 GCA_013002165.1 Rhodothermales bacterium
TTCCCGTTCTGATCTCAACGAGACTACCATCCGAGAAGTAGTAACGAGGGATATAGTAGTTGGTAACATTGATATTCGCGGTCCCACCATTGGTCTGCCAGCGCGGAACGCTGGTGGACAGATAAGACACTGAATTCAGAATATTCAGAAGGTTCGATGACCCGGTCATTGGATCCAAACGAATAGCCGTTGGATTAGCGTTAGCAAAATCAGTACCTCCGTTATCTACACCTGACCAAGGCAAATAGGTAACTTCCGGGTTGTAGTAAATGCGATTAAACGCAGCACTTCGAGCTTGCCAGACATTGTAGTCATTACCTGGAGGCAGCGATTCCTGCGACGGTACAATCCGTCCATTTCCGCTCCAGACTGAATAGGAATTTACTGGCAGATCCCACAGATAGGTGAAGACGCGTTCTCTCACATTGCTGGTAGCGATGCTCGAGTTATTGATCACAAAGCGGGCATTGTCATCGGTACTATCTATCGTAATGTGCCAGTCCATGCTGCCCGAATCATCCATTGTTACCAGTACATTAGGCGACACGGTCGATGACTGCTCCAGAGGCGTATTCGACAAATTGAACAAAACCGAGACTTCGCCAGGTGTCGGATCATCGGGCGAAGGTTGTGGTTCGATGACTTCGATCTCGACCGTACCGATCAAGCTCTTCAAGAAGGTGGGTGATCCATCATCGATTACTGTGAAATCAAATCCGGTTACACCCACAAAGTCCCCAGCCGGCCGGAACGTAAATGAGCCGTCCGGATCAATAGCAAACAGAAAGCCTTCTGTTGGTGGTGGGTCTGTCTCGAACACCGCGGTAATGTTCTGCGTCACAATCGGATCGCCATTGCCATCAAGTTTCGAGTTATCAATATCGTAGATTCCGAGGCGTAGACCATTCACGAGGTTAACCACAAGATCAGTATTCTTGAATGTGGAATATCCGAAATATTGGCGTGCTTCAGGTGCATCATTGGTTTCAACAACAGTCACCGTAACCGTCGCGGTACTTTCGTCACCCTGCGGATCACGCAATGTATAAGTAAACTCGGCTGTGCCCCAGAAATTTGAGCCCGGCGTGAAAAGAATATTATCCCCATCGATCGTGGCACCACCGATTGGAACTGTCAGCGTATCTCCGTTGATATCCAAATAACTGTATGTCGTCGGCTGCGTAACTGCCGAAATCGAGCCTGGCATATCGGGGATATCATCGTTCGCAAGAACTGGGATCGTTAACGTACCACCATCTTCATCCATCGAGACCGCATCATCATTGGCGGTAGGCAGGTCATTGACACTGGATATCGTTAGCGTGAAGGTGACGACCGAACTCGCGATGCCATTGCTGTCGTGCGCTACAATACTGATGTCAGCCAAACCATTCGCATTGCTCGACAGATCAACAATCAGACTATTGCCTGAAATCGTCAATGCGTCGAAGTACGTGGGTTGCGATGTGGAAACAACATCGAACGTCAAAAAGTCTCCATTCGTTAAAATATCAACGTCCGTAAACGCACCGTCGACCGGGAAAGGTGTCGGTGCATCATCTTCAGCCATGGTGACGTTTGAAAGCGAACCTGATGCGACCGGTGCATCGTTTACCGCCGCAACATCTACAACGAGCGAGTAGTCAACGCTCGCACCCTCAGTATCGGTCGCCGTCACAATGACATCGGCCGTACCATTCTGGTTGGCGGCAAAGACAAGGTCGACATCGGTACCTGAGGTTGAAATGCTGTCAAACACCGCCGCCCCGCTACCGAATACGGCCGAGATTGTCAGGACATCGCCCGTTGAAATATCGTTATCATCAAAGACGCCGGAAAAATCGACACTAAGCGGGTCCGCATCTTCGAGTACATTGACATTGCTGACAGGTGCAAGGACAAACGGAACATCATTGACGGATCCAATATTAACAGGCACATCAAAAGGTATGCTCGGCCCACCTTTACCGTCTGTAACTTCAATAGAAACCGTGCCCGTGCCGAATTGATTGTCCAGCACATCAACGTTCAACACTGACCCCACCATGATTGCCGAGTTAATCGCCGCGTTATCCACGCTGGTGATCACGTATCCGAGGGTTGTATCGTCGATATCGGTCACTACGCCGAGCAGATCAACTGAGCCGTCAACGTCTTCATCTGTATTCAGAGGTGGAATCGGGCCAACAAATACCGGATCGTCGTTGACCGGATTGATATCAACCGGCACGTCGAAGGCGACGGGTGGTCCGCCATTGCCATCAGTGACCTCTACCGAAATGGTGCCGCTTGCAAACAAATCGTCTGCAACATCAACTGAAAGTACTGATCCTCCAAAAGATGCGGTATTGACTGCAACATTGTTGACGCTCGTGACAGAGTAGGCGAGTGTGGCATCATCTGCGTCACTCACGACACCCAGAAGATCGATTGACGCATCAACGTCTTCATCCGTAACAATCGGCGGGATCGGACCTACGAACACTGGATCGTCGTTTACGGCGTTAACGTTTACAGGCACGTCAAAAGCGACCGGCGTGCCGACACCACCATCTGAAACTTCGACTGAAACGGTACCATTCGCAAATTGATCCGGGTTGACGGTGACGTTGAGTGTTGAACCACTGAATGTCGCGGTGCCCACTGCAGGATTACTTACGCTGATCACCGTATAAGTTAAAGTCGGGGTGTCGACGTCGGTCACTACACCGTTCAG
>JABDKO010000290.1 GCA_013002165.1 Rhodothermales bacterium
GGATAGTATATGCGCGTTGACAGATCTCGATGCGCCGTTCGAGGCTGTCCGCCTGTCCGTCTTCGTCAAATGCCATTACGATGACAGCCGCGCCGTATCTGCGCGCAACCTTCGCCTGCCTGACAAATTCCTCTTCACCTTCTTTGAGGCTGATCGAATTCACTATACCCTTGCCCTGAATGCAGGCAAGCCCACGTTCGATAACGCTGAACCGGGACGAGTCGACGACAACAGGTACCCGCGCAATGTCGGGTTCGGTTGCGGCAAGATTCAGGAACGTCACGATTGCTTCTTCGGAATCGAGAAGTCCCTCGTCCATGTTGACATCGATTAGCTGTGCTCCGTTCTCGACCTGCTGGCGCGCTACGGTCAGCGCAGACTCGTAATCGTCATTCTTGATCAGACGTGCAAAGGCACGTGAACCCGTCACATTAGTTCGTTCACCTATGTTGACAAAGTTCAGGTCGTCGCGAAACGTGAGCGGTTCCAGCCCGCTAAGGCGAAGCGTCGACTCGGCGGGTTTCGGAATTCGAGGCGGGATATCAGCCACGGCATCAGCAATTGCCCGGACATGTTCGGGTGTTGTACCGCAGCAGCCTCCAGCGATATTCAAATACCCAGACGTTGCGTACTCACCCATCCGCTCGGCCATGAACTCCGCTGTCTCGCGATACTCACCGAATTCGTCGGGAAGTCCGGCGTTCGGATAGAGGCTGGTAAATTGATCAGCAATTCGAGCCAGCGTCTCAATGTGCGCACGCATCTGTTCGGAGCCCAGCGCACAGTTCACACCGACACTGATTAGCTCAGGGCAATGGCGAATGGAGTACCAGAATGCCTCAAGCGTCTGACCGGAGAGTGTGCGTCCACTCTGGTCAATGATGGTCCCGGATATCATCACGGGCAACCTATTGCCGGTCTGTTCAAACAGTTCATCGACGGCATAGATGGCTGCCTTGCAATTGAGAGTATCGAAGACCGTTTCGATGAGGAGGATGTCAACTCCGCCATCCATCAGCGCACGTGCCTGTTCGAGATATGCGTCTTTCATCTGTGCGAAAGTCGCGGCTCTGAAGCCCGGATTCGAAACGTCAGGCGATAACGACAAAGACTTGTTCGTCGGGCCCATGGCACCGGCGACAAATCTGGGTTTATCGCCGTTCATTGCATTGATTGCATCAACCGCCTTGCGGGCTACGCGAGCTGCGGAAAGATTAATCTCATAGACCGCCGACTCCAATCCGTAATCGGCCTGTGCGATCGACGTTGACGAAAATGTGTTTGTCTCGATGATGTCGGCGCCGGCGTTCAGAAACGCTATATGAATCTCTTCGATTACATCTGGCCTGGTGATCGAGAGAAGATCGTTGTTGCCTTCCTGACGATGCTCACTGTCCCGAAACTGATCTCCTCGAAAATCATCTTCTTTCAGGGCATAAGCCTGGATCATCGTACCCATGGCACCATCCATGACCATGATCCGCGATCGGAGGATTGATATAAGTGTATCTCTGGTGTTCATGTTTTACGAATCACGCGTGAGAAATTCCAGAACCACATCTGCGAACCTGTCGGGTGCTTCAGAATGAACCCAGTGACCTGCTCCTTCAATGGTTCGTATTTCCGAGTTTGGAAAATGCAGTCTGATTTCGGGTTCATCTGATTCGAGTATATAGTCAGACGCTCCACCCCTGACGAAAAGGGTTTTGCCATCGAACGCACCCTGATCCAGAGCATCGGAGATATGACTGTATGCGTTCCAGATATTGTCCAGATTAAGTCGCCATGTGTACCCGTTCTCTGCATCGTACGCCAGATTCTTAAGCAAAAACTGCCGGACGGGTACCGAGCTAATATCTGCTGACAGTTTAGAGTCAGCATCTGCTCGCGACGTAACGGAAGATAAATCCAGGTGCATCAGAGCGTCGAAAATATACTTGTGATGTTCGCTGTATGCCCTGCGTGCAATATCGACAACCACAAGGTTGTCTATAAGGTCCGGACTGGTGGTAGCCATATGCATGGCAACTTTCCCTCCCATGGAATGCCCCAGCAGATTGAACTTTTCCAATTCGTGAGTTGCGGCAAATTTGCGAACGTCCTGCGCCATGTTCTCGTACGACATTGCTTCGCTGTGCGGTGACTGCCCATGGTTCCGGAGATCAAGGGTAAAGACCCGGAAATGCTTCGCGAACACATTGCGGCTAAGAGTATGCCAGTTACCTGACGAACCCAGCAGCCCGTGGAGGATCAGCAGAGGCTGTCCCTCTCCATATTCTTTGAAATAAAGATTCATTATAAAGCAAAGCGGCAAGTCACATTGGTAACTTGCCGCTTGTACATCAAATGCTGGATCGTGTTCAACGCTGCTTGAGCAGGTCACGAATTTCTGTTAGCAGAACTTCTTCTTTTGGTGGAGCAGGTGGTGCTGCCGGAGCTGCTTCTTCCTTCTTTTTCATGTTGTTCATGGACTTGACAACCATGAATAGAACAAAAGCGACTATTATAAAGGCGATCAGAGCATTTATGAAAAGTCCGTAGCCAAGAGCTACTGCCCCGGCCTCTCTGGCGGCTTCAAGCGAAGTAAATGTATCTCCGCTCGGGTTCTTCAATAAGACGAACAGATTACTGAAATCGGGAGCACCGAATACGGCTGATACCACCGGCATCAAAATGTCGTCAACAACCGACTTGACGACTGTACCAAATGCTGCACCAATGATGATGCCTACGGCCATATCGACCATGTTGCCCTTCATGGCAAACTCTTTAAACTCTTTCAACATAACTTTATCACGCGATAGTGTGGGGATTTAGATTTCATCGCTGAAATGGATCAGCAGAAGGCCGCAACACAATCAATATAGGTAAAGAGCGCCAAAATCTCGATTTTCGTCAGTCTGACAACCGATCGCGCAATTTAACAGGAATCTTTCCTGTAGGCTTGTTTTCCCCTTTAATGACCTCCAGCAAGGCACCTACTGTTGCCGATGACTGATCATAACCGATCAAAACCGGCGTTCCGGCAAAGCGTTCTGCCAGATAGGGATTGCCGAGAATGACGACAAGACCGTGTCCAGTGGACCCAAGAAAATTTTTGGCCGTGCTGAGTACCTCTTCATCGAAGCCGGCCGTACCGGACCCTTCGACCAGCCTGGAGTAGAGTACAACAACATTCAGTGGGTCACCACCTTCTCGCTCCAAAGTCGCAAGTGCATCAAAACGGCGCAGAGCATCTTCGATGGTCTGCGACCCTGGGGCATTTGCAAACTGGAGAACCCGTATTTCGCCGGGTCGGCCGACGAAACTGCTGTAGTCCTCTGTACTTGAAATGGTCTGGCGTGCCATAAACTCGGCGATGGGCTCGCCAGGCGAGTCGTCTTCAATAATACTGATATGACTCCGGGCGCCGCTACTTCCAAAACATGCGATGTTCTTCGCAGCCAGCACGCGCGCTGCCCGTCTTGCCACGTCGACACTATCAATTGCACCTCGATCGACTGCCCGCATCAAGACATCGATTGCATCAACAGTATTCTCTGGAGTAAGCAGAATATCATTGCCGGCCAGGAATGCCATCAGGATTTTTTCGTCGAAACCAACTGTCGATAAGGCTGCCATGCGAAGATCATCCGTGATCTTCAAACCACGGAAGCCGATTTCGGATGAAAGTACATTGATCACCAATTCTCTGCTAAGTGAGGCTGGATGCTGGAGCGAGTCAATACCCGGAACCGCGATGTGACCGATCATGACTGCCTGCGGCGGCATCCTTGAGTTAATCAGACGTCTGTACGGAATCAGGTCCTGATCAATGTCTCCGTTTACTACCGGTAGCCCCGAATGAGAATCGACGTCGGAGTTTCCGTGACCTGGAAAGTGCTTTGCTGTCGCAACGACTCCGTAACGTTGCACCTCGGACAGGAATGCACTGGACAACTCAGCGATTTTCTCCGGATCATCCCCGTATGCGCGAATATTGATGATGGGATTGTCCGGGTTACTGTTCACATCGACGACCGGCGCAAAGAGAAGATTGACGCCAATTGCTC
>JABDKO010000292.1 GCA_013002165.1 Rhodothermales bacterium
GCTCTACACGTCCTGGTTCCAATGGATATTACGCTGGAACAGGCAACGTCTCACATTAATCGGGTGATAGCTCGAAACACCGACTTTGACAAATTTATTACCTATTTCCACTGCATCTATACAAAATCTAACCAGGGACTCCAGTACGTGAATGCGGGTCACAATCCGCCATACGTTGTTCATTCAGATGCCAGGGTTGACGAACTGGAAGAGGGAGGATTGCTGCTTGGTGTCATGAGCGGTGTCGAGTATGCTCTCGGTACAACGACGTTGGCTCCGGGAGATGTTGTGGCTATGTTTACCGACGGTGTTACTGAAGCCATGAGCCCCGAAGAGGAGGAATATGGTGAGGAAAGATTGATAAAGGTCTTGCAGGAGCATAGAACGGGGTCTGCACAACAGATTCTGGATGCTGTTCATCAAGAAATAATAGACTTCACCGGGTCCGAGACAATGCTGAGCGACGACCTGACGATGATCGTAATGAAAGTCACTTGAGGATCGTTTTTCGAGAATGCCCGACATTGCACATGACTTGGAAATCCTCGCACCTGTCGATACGGTGTACGATGCGATAACGTCCGCGGAGGTAATGGCGGAGTGGTGGACTCTTGCTTCCGCCGGATCGCCGATTGCCGACTCAATCTATCGACTTGATTTCGGGCCCGGCTATGTCTGGGAGGGTCGTGTGATACACGCCGATGCTCCGGTGCGCTTTGGACTGGAAATGATTTCAGCGTCGGATGACTGGATGGGTACGCACATTTACTTTGAGCTCGAGGATCGAGACTACTGTACGGTTGTTCAATTTCGGCACGCCGGTTGGGTAAGTGAAACGAGTCACTTCAGGACATCTTCCTTCTGCTGGGCAATGTATCTGAGAATCTTCAAACAGTTTGTCGAGTCGGGGAAGCGCGTCGCCTACGAGGATCGGCTGAAAGCGTAGGCGGTTTACGTGCGGATCCCTCCCTTACGCAGTGCTTGCGTGTCCTGGAAAACCTGCATCAGGATCGATGTTTCAACGTCAGACAGCTCCTTGTTGCGACGCGCCATTACGATCCTTGCGACTTCTAGCGCTTTGTCGAGACGATAGTCTACATATCGCTCGGGAGGAGTGCCCCACATGAATGATGGCACGTATCGCGGATGAAATCCGGCTCCGTACAAATTGCAGGAGACTCCGATAGTGGTCCCGGTATTGAACGTTGTTCCAATGGCGCATTTGGAATGATCTCCCATAATAAGCCCAAGAAACTGCCGGTCTGTTTGCTCGAATAGCCCTGTCGTTGTGTTGATTGCGGCGACTGGTCCGTAGTCGTTCCGGAGATTGGAATTGTTGGTGCCTGCCCCCAGATTGCACCAGCGACCGAGATAGGAGTGGCCAAGGAATCCGTCGTGCACCTTGCTGGAGTAGGAGTGGATGATGCTGTCGTGAACCTCGCCGCCGATCTTGCACACGGGGCCGATCGCGACGTTCTTGATATTGGCATTTATTCGGATTTGTGATCCGTCTCCGATGACTGCGGGTCCGGTTATGACGCAGTTCTCAAATACAGTAACATTCTTGCCTATGAATATCGGCCCGCCGGAGGCGTTCAGGACTGCACCTGCACGGACGACTGACCCTTCGTCTATAAAAATGGACTCGCCATTCTCCAGAACGGCTGTCGCGTGGATTTCGGTGTGAGGTCGCTCGAAGATGTTGTAGCCTCCGGTATCGATCGTGAAGTTCTCTGCGATCGTATCTGACAACGTATCGAGCAAATCCCAGACATGATCAATCAGTCGTACGTGACCAAGATCGATCGTTGCAGATGAAGCGAAGTGGTCGGCTGAAACGGCATCACTGAATTCAAATGATGCCGGCATCTCCGACACCCATGCTGCGATGAGGTTGTCTCCAGAAATGAACAAAGTATCGCCACTGGTGGATAAGGCAGCCTTCTGTATTTCCCCGATGACGGGTGAGTTGGCTGGCAGGCGTCCATTTACAAAAAGGACCGACAATCCACTGGCTATCCTGTTTACAACGATGTTGTACTCTGCTGCGGTCCAGTCCTGCAGATATTTTCGGCAATGTGCATAGGTTGTGGACGCGCCCAGAACCCGCGACAACTCCTGTCCCTGCGTTCGACGTCCGGTCCTCAAATCGA
>JABDKO010000293.1 GCA_013002165.1 Rhodothermales bacterium
CCGGGGGTACATATTAATATTTATGCACATTAATACTAGACTGGCACATTGCAGATGTAAATCCTGAAATATAACCATTCAGGCAATGGGTTTTTGGCCCAAACCGCCGATAATCTGCACTAGCGAATGTCCAGTTCATTCGGCCCTGAATACTCCCGCATAGCCAATTCTTTAGCCATTTCAGCGATATTGACCAGTGGTTTATCTGACTTGAATTGGTAGCGACCGTAGAGTTGATATGTTGCCAAGCCAAGGGCGAGATGCGTTTCAAAACTCATTATGCAGAAGCTGTGCTGGCGCATTGGATCGAGGTGGCAAAACCTTACAACGCAATATTCAAAGCGCAGACTTGCAAATCGATTCATTACTCACTGGGTTGCTTCCAGTACGTGGTCAAGCATGCGGCACGCGGTGCCAATCATTATCAGCGATACGAATTCGCGCGGCCCAGGAACTGGAACAAATCGGGTCGCATCTGGGGAAAGTTCGGTCACTGGGTCACCGAATCTGCCCAGCGCTTCGAACTGTCAGCCAGGGCGTTTTTCCAGTACCGGCGCATCCTCAAACGCTGGGTCGTGGCTGAACATAGGCGCAACGGTTCGAGGAAAAGCGCAACCTGGGTCAAGCGCTCGCGAAAGAGCAATGATCCGACACTGAGCGCATGCCGTGGGGCTTCTGAGTGGATACCCCAATTCTCATCATTGCGCATAATACATATTATGTTAAATTATATCTGGTAGGTAGGTTCGGTAGTTCCCTGTCTTCTCCAACTTGAATTTCCAGCGGTAAATTAACGGCATAGTGCGCCAATCAACCATGATTATCTCCATCGTTCTCAATGAGGGTAATCGTGAGCACTATCACCAAGCGCCAGACTTACTGGCGAGATCATGCACTGGCCGCAGCCGCAGAGATGGTACTGTCAAGTACCGCTGTGGATATTCTTTAGCAGTGACCTCGGGATGCCAACAGCCTTGGATGGTGAGCAATTCTTGAGCCTTGTCAACGATGCTTACCCGATAGTTCCCATCTGGATGATGTCCAGTGATTTTACTCATGACACGCGTGAACGTCTGATCAATGCTGGCGTTGTCGAGTACATCCTGAAACCCTTCACGTAGACACATTCGGGCAGATGATAGACGCTCTGTAAACACAGGCATTGCTTGAAAATTGAACGGCTAACGTGGTTCAATGTACCGGCATCGTCCATAGGCGCTTGAAATTCACGCAAGCTATTCCGTCCCTGACCCCTTCATCCCCTTCTTAACGGATTTTACGTATTTGCCGAATTGCTTGTCTTTCTGTCGTTTCTCGTAGTATGACAGGTCGTTGTAATTCGACTCGCTCTGCATCGCCAGATAATTCTCAAAGCGTTTCCCGGACAAGCTGCCATCAGCGATAGCCGACTGGATGGCACAGCCACTTTCATTGGCATGCGTACAATTCCTGAACCTGCATCGATTCGCCAGTTCCAAGATATCCGAAAACGTTTCCTTCAATCCTGTATCGACAAACAGGTTGCCCAGCTCTCGCATTCCCGGTGTATCGATCACCATTGAATCATTGTCCAGTCGGATTAGTTGCCTTTTAGTCGTTGTGTGTCGGCCTTTGCTATCCTTTATCCTGACGGGAGCTGTTTCAAGGCTCGCACCGCCGAGCAGGATGTTGAGCAAGGTCGTCTTGCCTACACCCGACGAACCCACCAGACAATATGTTTTCGCAGGGTGCAATAGAGCCCGTATCTGCTTCAGATTCAAGCCTGTTTCATTGCTGAAAGGCAGAACTTGAATATTCGGCGAGATGTCAAGAATCGCATTGATTCTCGCATCAATCTCATCCTCTGGCATCAGGTCGCATTTGCTCAACAACACGATCGGGACGATGCCGCAATCGTTGATCATCACCAGATATCGTTCCAGACGCCGGAGATTGTAATTCTCGTCCAGAGATTGAACGATGAAAGCGACGTCGACATTGGCGGCGATCAATTGAAAGTCAACATTCTTTCCCGCCGTTTTCCGTTTCATGAGTGTCATTCTTGGAACGACACCGTGAATGATCGCGTGGGAGTCATTGTCGTGGAAGTCAGCGTATACCCAATCACCTACGGTCGGCAGATCTATCGCTGATACTATCGAATGACCGAGCTTCCCTGAGAGTTCCGCATACACATCGCCACTGCCTCTGGATATGACAACGTGCTCTTTGTGTACGGCCACCACCCGTGCCAGCTCGTGAGCAGACGTGTACTCAGGGTCCAGGCTGGCTATAAGAAACGGACTCAAGCCCATGCGTCTCAATTCAACCGACTCGGTCATGCCCTAAGCAATCCTCTGGTTATCGAGCGGTCCATACTAGCTGCTGACCATGGGCGATTCATGGACACACGTCAACGTGCTACTGTCATTGCCGCAGGTAGCGTACGATAAGTTTCGCACTTTTCCATGTGGTGATCTCAGGTTGATAAGATTCAGTTACCACACCGAAACAGTCAACAAGAGCAACCACCACCACGAAACAGGATACCAAAGAGTTGGAAAATGACGCTAGCATTGACGACAGCCGGGTTAGGAATCATCTGGATAGCCTGTTCAGAATCAGTGTTGAGTAAACCGTCAATGCCATGTTGGATGCTGAACACGTTAGAGTTAAAAGGACATCCGAAGTTACCGAAAGGCACAATTTTCACTCGTTGAATCCCAGTGTCTGGCAGAACCACTCGATTGTCATGGAATCCAGACTCACATGCCCAATTCCGACAATCGAACGGTTTTTAAAAGTTCGTACCCGGTTTACGACATCAATCAGCTGCAAAACAGTAGAACAAGCCTGCGCCACCTGATGCAGCGAGACCGTCTGCACTACAACCTCTTGATGGATGCGCAGACGCCCAGGAAAGGTTGCCACCGCCGTGGCGGTCGTGATGGCCTACCTGCGCGGAGCCCTCATCACTGCTGGTCCAGTTGCTGCAGGTGTGATCAGCGTCATCGGGAAAATAGGCTGTACCATCGTCCTGGCTACCCGTTAAAATATCGTGCCGATTCGGACTGTCTCCGCGGCCATTGACCAGGTTGCCGTTTTCGTCCAGCGCCGTCTCCTTGGTAATGGTTTTGTTGTACAAATGCAATTCAGTAATGTTCTCTGCAATCAGCACACCCTTTGCGTTGTACCATGGACCATTTCCGATTCGATCGCGCGCACTGATGCCACGCTTGCCGTCCTCTTCGGTGCTAAGGTAGGCCCGCCATTGGCCCTTCGTAGACCCTGCCGCTTCGGCAAGCTTCTGACAATGGGCGTCAGCGCCCTCGATGCCGCCCAGATCCGCTCCCTTGCCAGACCCTTCACTGGTTATGAAAAAACTCATATCTGTATCTTGCGCCGCGGCGCCGACTGCGTAGAGAAATACTCCCGTTGCAGCTATTGCTGCCAATCGTCGAATGCTCATTCCGTCACTTCCTATTGTGATGTTGATGTAAAGGCTTAACCCGGACTATTCATGAAACGCCGAATCCGTTCAC
>JABDKO010000319.1 GCA_013002165.1 Rhodothermales bacterium
ACATTCTTGTGCTCAGTGACAATCCGCTCGAGAACATCCGCAATTCGGAAAGCATCGACTATGTGGTAGTCAACGGAAGGTTATTTGATGCCGCCAGTATGAACGAAACCGGAAATTATTCGCGCGAAAGAAAAGCCTTTTACTGGGAACTGACTCAGTAGACAATTGAGACGCAGATACACTCTGTGGGAAGCTATCAAAGTGCCGGTAACTCTAAAGGAATATTCCCATGACAGAACATCTAGAGAATTTTACAGATGCCACTCAGTTTGAATCGATAATCCAGCGAGTGTCAAAAATCCAGCCGGATTCAGTCGCCGGGTGGGGGACAATGAGTGCTGCTCAGATGTTTGCTCACTGTGCCGAAGTCCAGGAAGTATTGAATGGAAAAATGCTCAGGGACACCCCGTTTTTTGTGAAGCTGATGGGGCCACTAATCAAAAAGATGGTTTTGAATTCGAAACCATACCCCCGTCGTTCAAGGACACATCCACAGTACCTTCAGACATCCGAAAAGGACTTTGGTGCAGAGAAAGATCGCCTGCTAGAATCACTTGCCCATTTCCAGGAAATGAGCGCGACGGAACATGCTGCGAAGGTTCACTCTCTTTTTGGAAACATGTCGATGGAGGAGAAAGGCCGCGCGGGCTACAAACACCTTGACCATCATCTTCAACAATTTGGAGTCTGACCACATTGGCTGTTCGCGATATCCTGCAACTTGGTAATCCTCTTCTCTATGAGTCAACCAGAGAAGTAGAAATATCGGAACTGGATTATGTCAAACGAGTGGTCGTCGATTTACACGACACCATGATGTCGTTCCGCGAGAATTATGGAATCGGTCGGGCAATTGCTGCTCCGCAAATTGGTGAAATGATACGGCTCGTCTACATGAACACAGGTGCTCCTACAGTTTTCATTAATCCGGTACTGGATGAGCTGAGCGAGGAACGAATGGAATTGTGGGATGACTGCATGAGTTTTCCTGATCTCCTCGTGCGAGTCGAGAGACATCAATCATGTCGCATAACCTATCGCGACCTCAACTGGGCCTTACAACGGGATTATTTGTCTGAAGGTCTGTCCGAGCTGCTCCAGCACGAGTGCGATCATCTAGACGGAATACTGGCGGTATCACGGGCAATCGATTCCAGGTCGTTCTCTTTCAGACAAGAAATGAGTGACAACAGCGAACGGACGGTGCGACAAAATTAGTCGGAAACACTTGAGACATCGTCACGAACCCACGCTACAAACGAATTCATACTCGAAAAGGTAAATGCATCTGTAATCGCATTTCCGGATTCGGCCAGATCATGTCTATCCATCAGACTTCGCCCTCCGATTGCGAGCCGGTATGCCCCACTCCGACTAGCGAGCAGGTCAAGTGTTCGGTATATCGATGCGGCAGCCGGCTGAGCGATCGGGTTCATTAAGGATATGCAAACCAGTTCCGCACTGTAACGACTCTGCTGAGCCGCAAAATCTTCAGTCGGCATATCCGCTCCGACGTAGACTACCTTCCAACCTTCGGATTCCAAAACAAGCCTGCTCATTAACGCGCCCAGCTCGTGCATCTCGTTCGGGCCGCAACCAACAATCGCGATGGGACGGTCGACTCCATTATCACCGACGCCTTCGGTGGCCGTGCTCATCATAAGTAGCGCAGACCGCATGGCCTGAGTCATCCTGTGTTCGTCTCCCACACTTATTTCAGCTGACCCGTAGTTCTCTCCTACCATACTCATTGAGGGACCAACGACGTTGTCGAATATCTGTGGTCGGTCGAATCCGACTAGCTCAAGATATTCCAGAAGCTGGGCGGGCAGCTTACTCCATCCCTCATCGATCCACGTATACATCAGGCTGACTATAGGCCCGTAGTCATCGTTCTGAGCTGCATCGACGCCGGACCATACGGCCTCAGCGTGCGAGTCAAAGGCAGCCAATGAGGAAGATATCCCTCGCTGCCTGGCGAATGTGACCAGATCTCCAATCTGAATTCTCCTGTGTCCACCCGGGGTGGACCAGTACGGAAGCTCATCCGAATTGCACCATCGCTTGATGGACGACTCATGGACGTCTAAAAGCTCTGAAGCCTGTCTAGTTGTTACGCTGTTGTTCATACCGCTTAAAATACGTCACGTGAACGAATTGTACCAACTTTTTGTAATTCTCTTGTTATTATATCGGTCTTTGAATATTTTTAGATCGTATATAAAGCTTCAGGTGATGAAAGGAGGTAAATAAACGTTCTTTTTTCATGCCCTGATCGTTACTAGTGGGTGTTTTAGGACCAGAGTCACTCCGGATCGGCATCAATACGGTCATTTCGACCTTGAAAGGTAGCGATGAGCACTAGACTTCTTCACTATTTCACACACACATTGTTCGTGCCTCCGGCGCCGGACCCGGCTGCCAGTCGGACAGCCGGGGCGTACGATACCTGATGCCTCATCAGCGGTCGACATCTGTGCACCCGAAACGATATTGCTGCATACGAAGTCGCCCTTCGAATTGCTTCGCCAGTACGTGACGAACAGGCGGGCTCAACTACAGAAAAATAATGGGAATAACGGTTATTTACGGTGGTACCGGTGGCATAGGCTCTGCCGTTGCCCGGACAATCACGGATCGCGGAAACAGTGTTCATCTAGTGGGCCGCAATGCCGACCGTCTTCAGGAAGCTGCAAGTACATTGGACTGTACGTTCACTGTTGGTGATGTTGAAGACCTGGGCGTATTCGACAGAGTAGCGGACGATGTATCGGATCCGGTCGATGGCCTGGTGTATGCAGTCGGAACGATTAATCTGAAAAGCCTTCAGCGGCTAACTGAGGAGGATTACCTCACCGATTTTAAGGTCAATGTCCTGGGGGCCGCACTGGCAATAAAGTCACTCATTCCTGCGATGCGAAAGAGTTCGGACGCAGCTTCGGTCGTCCTGTACTCAAGTGTCGCTGCCAGTCAGGGTTTTTCGCTGCATGGCTCAACAGGAATGGTCAAAGGAGCAATCAATGGATTGACCCTTTCGCTCGCGGCAGAGCTGGCACCGGGAATTCGGGTAAACGCCATTGCTCCCACATTGACGAAGACACCCCTGGCATCTGGTATTCTCTCGAATGAAAAAATGGCCGATGCGCTCGCGAAGCAGCACCCGCTCGAGCGTCTTGGCGAGTCGGCTGATATGGCCAGCATGACAGCGTTCCTGCTATCTTCCGAATCATCCTTCATAACCGGTCAAATATTCGGAGTGGATGGCGGCCGATCCACCTTGAGGTAGCAAAATCAAGGCAGTCTCGATAAATTCCTGGTTTGATTTGTCGTTTTCGAAAACGAAAATGTCCTCGGCTTCCCTACCCCTGTTTCTAATCCTGTCGTATGCAATCACTCCATTTGATACTTGGTGATCAGCTTTCGCCGAACATCAGCAGCCTCCAGGATTGTGATGCCTCAAAAGATGTCGTAATGCTCGCAGAGGTCGTCTCTGAAGCGACCTATGTCAAACATCACAAGCAAAAACTTGTACTCGTTTTTTCAGCGATGCGGCATTTTGCAGACGAGTTGCGAGACTCCGGGTACACGGTTCACTACACGACATTGGCTGATGACGACAACACTGGATCCTTGCGTGGCGAGGTAGAACGGGTTGCCAAAGAACTCGACACAAAGCGGATAGTCGTTACCAAACCTTCGGAGTATCGCGTGCTGAAAGATATCGACGGCTGGGAGGAGGTACTGAATGTCGAGGTAGACATGCGGGAGGACACCAGATGGCTGTGCTCAATCGACGAGTTCGATGAGTGGGCCAAGGGACGAAAGTCACTCCGGATGGAGCACTTCTATCGGGAAATGCGTCGAAAAACAGGCTGGCTCATGGAAGGATTGAAACCGGCCGGTGGCAAGTGGAATTACGACGCTCAAAACCGCAAGTCCCTTCCGAAGTCTATTCGCATACCTGAAAGGAAAAGGTTTGAGCCTGATTCTGTTACACAAGAAGTTATCGGATTAGTAGAAGACCGATTTGCAGATCACTTCGGTGATCTTGATTCGTTCGGCTGGGCTGTCACAAGGACTGATGCGTTACAGGTACTCGATGACTTTGTTGAAAACTATCTAACCAGATATGGAGACTTTCAGGATGCCCTGAAACGAGGCAACCCATTCCTCTTCCATTCAACCCTTTCTGCCTACATAAATATCGGATTGCTCTCGCCGAAAGAAGCTTGCGAGAGAGTTCTTGATGCGTACAATCAAGGTAATGCTCCACTGGCCGCGGTCGAAGGTTTTGTCAGACAGATTCTCGGATGGCGGGAATTTATGCGTGGCGTCTACTGGGCCAAAATGCCGGAGTATGAAAAATCAAATTTCTTCAGCGCCGACGGACACCTCCCCGACTTATACTGGACAGCTGATACCGAGCTTGTGTGTATGCAGCAAGCCCTGGAATCGACGCGCGAACATGCGTACGCACATCATATCCAGCGCCTCATGGTGACGGGGAATTTTGCCCTGCTGGCTGGAATCAGTCCCTCCGAAATCGAGGAGTGGTATCTGGCTGTCTATATAGACGCGTACGAATGGGTTGAATTGCCAAACACGCACGGTATGGCTCTCTTTGCGGACGGAGGGGTTTTGTCAACGAAGCCGTACGCGGCTTCGGGATCCTATATCAATCGGATGTCGGACTATTGTTCGACCTGCAAATTCAACCCGCGAAGTCGGACCGGCGAGGACGCCTGCCCTTTCAACTACCTGTACTGGAACTTTATGATCGGGAACGAGGACCTGCTACGATCGAACCCGAGAATGGGCCTCACCTACTCCAACATGGACCGGATATCGCAGGACGAAAGGTCTGAAATCGTTCAACAGGCGGATGAATTCCTGAGCTCGATTGGTGTTTCGTAACCTGTTGGCTATCCAGCTTTTCACGTCGGCCGTGGTTCAGGTGAGGGCGAAGCACTAACTCTTTCTTTTTTCGCATCTGAGACTGTACATTAATCAATGTATCCTCTGCGTTAATCAGCTGCTCGAAAAATGAAGACACTACCCCTACTAGTCGTCGCACTTTTGTGTACCACTCCGATCTTCGCTCAACAGTCACCATTACAACGTGGCTCCGACAATATTTCTGTTGAAGGGCATATACCTCTTGGAGCACGGATGAGTGTCACGGATATCGAGCTGGAGCAAGAATTATCTCGGCCGTACGCATATATCGGTCGGGCGTCTATCCTGGAGGAGGGTCCGAAGGGTATGGACATCATCGATCTAAGTGATCCCGCCAACCCCGAGGTTATACTAAGGTGGCGTCTTGCCGATCAGGAACTCCATATGAACCGGGGCGGCATGGACGTAAAATATTTCAAATGGGAAGGCCGGTACTACGTTGTGCAGTCGTTCGAATTTCCGCAGGGTCCGGACAACGATCTGGGAGCAGTCGTATTTGATGTCACCGGACTGCCCGATCCTGCGAAAGTAAAAGAAGTCACGCGGATCAAAATCCCGGATCACCCGGGAGGCTTCCATAACATTTTCATCTACAAGCATTCGAATGGGCGGCCACTACTGTTGACAACAGTACGGACCGGCAAGGCACACGTCTATGATCTGGGACTTGTCGTCGAAGGAAAAGTGGATGAATCCTTGATCGCGGAAGTGCCGGTACCGGAAGTGCCCGGCCGATCAAGCCGCCGCACATCCTATCATGATCTGTATGCCGCGTTCCATCCTGACACGGGAGAGGATCGATTCTACGGCGGTGGTACAGGAGGTTACTACGTGTATGATATCTCCGATCTGGACAACCCTGAACTTCGGATCTCTCTTACGAACATTTCCGGCGTAGACTGGGGACATACGTTTACACCCAGTCCGGACGGTCGGTATGCTGTTGCAGAAGCAGAGTATCAGTATGCACCACTTCGAATCTTTGACCTGAAACCAGCCCTTGACGGCGAAACCACCACCATTCGAAATCCGATTTCGGCATGGACAGCAAACTGGAAAAACCTGGTCCACAATCACGAAGTGCGATGGCCGTATGTGTTTGTGTCGGGCTACCTTGACGGTCTGCAGGTATTCAGTTTGATGGATCCGCTAAATCCGGTTACGGTTGGATACTATGATACATATGTCGGCCCACCTACCAACGAGTGGATTGCAGTCATCAATGGCGCATTCGGTGTGGATGTACGCAACGAAGATGGACTGATCGTAATCTCCGACATGACTACCGGCTTCTGGACATTCAGAATGGATGGTTTCAGCGGTTGGAACGGTGAGGATTGGGGAATGCCTGACATATCGAGTGTCCAAAAATGGGATAATCCTCAGCACGGTTCACACTAGTTTTCTCGCGTGGAAATTGGAAGTGATCAGTCCTAACAACTTTTAGCGTGAGATATACACAACGGACAATAACGTTCGGGTATACCGCGACGTTTGTTCTCTTTGTCGGCTGGTGTGCCAGCTCAGTATGGTTGTTCGTCAGCTTAGACCCATCAGACTGGGTGCCGATTGTCGTATCAGGGCTTGGCCTCCTGATTGCCCTTGCTGTCGCAGTATGGAGCGGATCTGAGCAGCGACGCCTGGCCCAGATGACCTTTGCAGTCACGTTATGGGGGCAATGGTCTGAGGAATCAATGTTGCAAGCACGAAACACAGCCTGGGATGCATTAGACTCGCTGCCCTTTTCCGACGGCTACAAACGTGTAGGTCTGCTTAGAGACCAGGGCTCTGAAGGAGAACAGGTCTATCGTAGTCTTGCACGAGTCAATCATTTTCTTGCCGATCTCAATGACTTTCTAACGGCGCGACTTTTACATCTGGACGATGTCAACGCACTCTTCAGAGACACGCTTCAGGCGTACTACTGCCACCTGCTTTTCGTTGATCTCGAGAAAGGAATGGAAGATCGACGCGGCAATGAGCACCAGATCTGGTTTACCACTAAAGTTCTCGGCCTTGCCGACCACCTTAAGCTGCGTCGGGCTGCGGATTATAAACGATATGGCTCGACTTTGTCCGGGAACGAAGAGCTCGCACGACAATCGGTAAGTCAACAAACTTGATAGTGTAGATCCGGTAAAATGTCATGTCATCTTCATTGCAATGTGATTCGTGGAACCGTTCACGTCACGGTACTCGTTTCGCCCGGGGAGAAAACAAGCGGCGGCGAAGCCACCCGTAGAATGGGCTCGATTTCAATACAAATAGTAACCACGAAACCAACAGTCAGATGCGAATTGAAGCAGATACGGTAGAAGAGTATATCGAAGCACTTCCCGAGGACCGGAAGGATGTTATTATCAAACTTCGGCAGACGATTCTTGCGAATCTGCCTGAAGGTTTCGAGGAGCGAATCCAGTATTGTATGCCGAGCTACGTAGTACCTCACGAGGTATATCCCGGTGGATACCATGTCAAGCCGGAAGATCCACTGCCCTTCATGAGCATTGCATCGCAGAAAAACCATGTGGCTGTTTACCATGCTGGAGTCTATGCAGATCAGGACATGCTTGAATGGTTTCAGTCGGAGTACTCGTCCAGAGTTCCAAAGAAACTCGATATGGGTAAAAGCTGCATTCGATTCAAGAAATTGGATATGATTCCCTATGATCTTATCGGTGAGCTTGCCGGGCGCATGACGCCTGCCGAGTGGATCGCTATTTATGAGAAGAATGTCAAACGATAGCTTTGCTACCCACTTAGCCCGTAACCGTGTGGCATCGCATCCGCCTTGGACCGACGGGCGCATCATGCTTTGCGCTGCACCTTACGCGCGGGAGTCGAACATGATAATGATACGGGCCAATTTCGCTGAGCCATACAGATAATCCCGCGGCACCAACTCGTCGGACTCGCATTTTTCAAAACGGTTTATAACACCATTACGCGGTTCGCCACTATTCGTTTTTAACTGTACTTAGTCGCAATTATCGTCTGACCTCGTAAACAAACACGCGGATTGACATATGAAACGCACTGTACTTGTTTTCCTTTGCTTGTTAGTCATGGGCATAGGCGCAAATAGTAATTCTCTCGGCCAAACGCTGTCGGACGTCAGGTACACGTCCCAGGCAACGCCAGTTCATGGATATTCAGCCGATGTCACAATCAAAATGATAGACGACGAGTCTGTTAGCGTCACGGTTGGCGAGTCCAGGTATACATGCTTCAACGATAAGCCAGGGGATGACCGGTTCTCGGTCCAATGCCACCCTGACACGCTGGTCCCCTACCTGACTGAGTTAGCAAGTTTCCCGGCGGGTACCGATCGAGCAATTCGAGATAGTGTTCTTACCGCCAGGTATGAGAGTGGATTGCTTGACCTGCCTTCAGGTGCCATAAGCGGATTTATCTCGGGACCTGTTAATCCGCTGACCGGAACCCCAGATTCCGTTCGAGTGTGGTCAGAAATTGCTATTCCGTTTGCAACCGCTGTGACCACAGGATTGACTACAGCGAATGCTGGTGAACAGCCATGGTTGATGAGCGAAGGCAGAATAGGGGCACACATTATGATTGACTACCGACGCGTCGCATGGGCTGATCTCTTCGGAAACTAGGTCAATGGTTTTTATGGGGATCCTTTCGCTCAACGAGTTTGTCATTTTCCCAGACGGATTGGACAAGCACGCTTCCATCAACCTGATATTGGATCCACTGACCTGACCTCGTGCCGTTTGCGTAGCTTGAGATCCATCTTGGGCTTCCATCAGAATACCACCACGTAGCGGCTCCATGTATCTGCCCGTCAACAAACGTTGTGCTGTAGAGCAGGTGACCATTTTGATCCCAGATCTTGTGGATTCCATTTGGAATACCCTCGCTGTATTTTGACTCCCTCGTAATATCGCCGTCCTTGCCCCAGTTCTTTCGTGTTCCGTGTATGCGACCGTTCTTAAACTGAATCGCCATTTCCAGAGTACCATCCTCATACCATCCGGTGCTTGAGACCGGTAGGCCTTCGGTATAAACTGTCTGATACTCTCTCTGGCCGGAGGGATAAAGCCACGTCCACGTACCAGTGCGCTTGCCATCTTCCACTGTTCCCGACAGCCTGTTTGTGTCGACAACTTTACCAGAGTAGAGCTCGCCAGTCGATCGAAGATGTTCCAACCCGTCGATAGTTTCAAGTTCGGCTTGAGTCACCTGTGCCGACACCGGTTGGGTTACTGATAAGGCAATAAACGCTACGAAAGTGAGCTTCAGGATAATGTTCATGGGTTTCATCGTTTCGATCTCAATCTGCATATAGCTAATTTAATTAGACAGTTCTGAGCGAGCTTGTTCAATCAGAGCCGTCCATTGTTGTTGATCTTCAGGATCCCAGACTTTTGTCAAATCTGCCATTGCTTCCGCCTCGGTAACACCCTCAATCAACGTCCTGTATAGATAAACGAACACAGACACCCGCATATTTGCGAAGCAGTGTACGAAGACCTTCCGATCCCTATTAGCCTCCATAGTATCAAAGAACATCTTCACGTCTCGCATTGACGGCTCACGCCACGAAACGGGAATGTGCACGTACGTCATGCCCTCCTGGATGACGAGAAAGCCTTCAAGAGCATTCACAGCTTCGCTGGCAGGAGCGAGATTGATAACGATCTCATAACCTTCCTCCTTTAGTGACGATATTTGATCGTAGGTAATCTGTCCGGATGTCGATAGTGACGGTGATATGTTGACGTAGTTCATGGTCTGCGCAAGCATTGCTTCTCCTGATTGAGCCTTTGCACTCGGGCATGCAAGCAACAGCGTTACGAGTACTAATTTGAGTGTCGTTATTGTAGTTGTCTTCATTTGCGAAACTAGCCTCTTCAAGTCTTGATTATCGATTCTAGAACGTCCACAAAACGATCCAATTCGCGTTCTGTAGTATAAATTGATGGAGATATTCGAATTCCTGTAACATTGGCTTTGACTATAGGACGTACTCGAATCCGGTGCTTCGCCCAGAGCGTATCGCGGAGATCAACAGGATGAATCCCTTCCAGGTCAATCGTAGCCAGTGCACACGCATTTGTGAGATTCGTTCTAAGCGTGACCCTGTCATACTGAAGCAGCGGTTCCAAGGCATAATCCCGGAGGTATCTGAGACGTTCTTCCTTCCTTTCAAGCCCGATCACTGAGTTAAACGACGATGACTCTGCAAGCGACAATACTTGCGCGAGCGCCCGGGTACCAACATCCTCGAATTTCCTTATATCAGTACTACTGGTTTCTTCTGGTGGATTGAGCGGCCATACGGCCGGAACCAGTTGCTTACGGACAAAGAGCATTCCAGTACCCTGCGGGCCCATGTACCATTTGTGTAGACTGGTCGCAAAGTAGTCGCATTGGAGCATCGCAGCCGTGCATGGAATCTGACCAAAAGTTTGGGCACCGTCAACGAGCACATGGACCCCGTGGCGGTGCGCCATATCGCAAATTCTGCGCACTGGAAGTATCTGTCCTGTAAGATCTACCATGTGACAGCACATGATCAAGCGCGTGGCCTCGGTTATAGCATCCTCCAAGTCATCTACGAGATTCTCGGGGAACTCGAGCGGGACTGGCACAGGAACCTTGCGGACAATTATTCCATCGCGCTTTGCTCGCTGCTCCCACGTCGCGAGCATTCGTGGATAATCGTGTTCCGTGGTCAAAATCTCGTCTCCTTTCCGCAGGTCAAGCCCGAGCTGTATGATTTGCATTCCCTCGGACGTATTGCGGGTTAGTGCAATCTCCTCGGATGAGCATCGAAACTCATTCGCTAGAGATTCTCGAACAGACTCAAGTTGCGGCCATATCCCGCTGCGATATGCATAGAATGGCATCCGATTCGATGCGGCAACATGCTGTTGCTGGAGAGCAAGAACCCGGTCGGGCGATGGACATACACCGCCATTGTTCAGATGTATGATCGAGCGATCCACAGAAAACGACTGCTGTACCCAGGCCCAGAGATCGTCATCGTTCTCATCCTGGTATGAGTTTGCATTAGAGTGCCAGTCAATCGATGAAAGTTTGGCACCGTTGGCAATGCTGGCACCGATTGCCAGTCCCGCCTGACCGAGGAATTTCCGCCGAGAATGATCCACTGAATTTGCCGATTTGTTGAACGAACCTACGTTCAGCGGATCTGTAATATGCGCGTCAAGTTACAAGTAGCTACATGATGTGATCAACTGCTAACTCATGTGTTGAGACTACAATTGGCACAACGACGTCGACTCGAAACCCGCCTTCGATTGGTATACAGATATCAAGTGAGTAATCATCGTTGAACAAGCGCGATAAGCGATCAGTGAGGTTAGTTAGACCCACCCCGCTACTAATCATCCCGTCAGTCGAAGCGACTCCGATCCCATCATCTTCGACCCAAAGTTGTATCGAGCTGTTGTCCGAGTCGTAGGTTGCGCCAACGGTAATCACAAGCCTTTGATCGTTCGTGTAACCATGCTTGATGGCATTCTCCACGAGGGGTTGCAGGACGAATCCCGGTACCTGAAACTCTCTCGCATCTGGATCAATTTTAAATTTAACCGACAGAGATTCACCGAACCGTATTTTCTCAACTGCGATATACTCACCGAGAAAGTCTACTTCATCCGATAGAGTGATGATGTCTGTCTTCGATCTATCCAGAGCGGTCCGCAACAGGCGGCTAAGTTTGGAAATCATCATGTCGGCCTTTCCTACATCCCGGTACATCAGAGACGACACTCCGTTGAGTGTGTTAAATAGAAAATGTGGATGTAATTGAGCGCGAAGGCCGTCTAGTCTCGCTCGCGCCAGCTCTGTTTGAAGGCGAGCTGCCCGTAGAGCTTCCTGCTGAACGTTGGAATATTCATGGATCGCCATGGCGCTGCCGACTATACACCAGTACACGAAGAAGTTAAGGTACAGGCTAAGGACCGTATGATAGCGAATCGCGTCTCCCATGGTCGGGTGAACCATACGATACGCAGGAAGACTCAT
Source organism: Rhodothermales bacterium (assembly GCA_013002165.1). GTDB lineage: Bacteria > Bacteroidota > Rhodothermia > Rhodothermales > JABDKH01 > JABDKO01. The sequence continues at coordinate 11,977 of JABDKO010000319.1, forward strand.
TGCCACGACCTGCAGCGCTACATGAAGGACGAAGGCAACCAGGCTTCCGGCAATAAGAACTACGGTGGGTTTAAGCCAACGTTGCCTGGTCGGTTGATTCCGCCAACCAAGTTCAAAGAACGCAGGTGTAAGAATCACCCAGAATAGCCACCAGATCAGCGGCCACCGGACAACTCGAAAGAATGATACGGGGTTCTCAATTCGCATCGAAGCCTGGACGTACGTTTGCAAGGACGTCCCGATTGCTGTGATGAGTCCAACCATCAGTGCAACAACAAGGACACGGCGCATCCGCATCGACACTCCCGAAAATGGAAGATCTCCGGAAAGCACGGTCGTTCCCTGCCGCAGGCTGTCATTCACTGGCGTTCCTATGAAAATCGTTCGATGACGTGTTTGTATCCCCGACTCATGGTCAGATCCTTACCCACTGTCAAGTGCACCCGGTAGTCTCCACTAAACATAGGCGAAAGCGTTTCGACTCGTTCAAGATTGACGATTGTCGACCGGTGAATCCTTACAAAGTAATTCGGATCGAGAGCCTCTTCAAGCGACTTCATTGTTCGTCTCACGAGGTACGACTTCCCATTTGTCCAGATTTTAACATAGTTGCCGGCAGACTCCACCCAGTCAATGTCAACACATCTGACAAATCGAATCTTGTCGTTAGTGCGGACCATGATTCGTTGGAGTCGATGGGTCTCAATCTCCATTTGTGCAACCAGAGCCTGCAACTTTCCATGAGACAGCTCAAGTCCGGATCTTTCGTTGGACTGAATCACCCGATCCACCGCATCGTCGAATCTTTCTTTTTCAACCGGTTTGAGAATGTAATCAACGGCGTGAACTTCGAAAGCCTTGGCGGCATAAGAGTCGTGCGCAGTGACAAAGATCGTCGGAGGCATCTTGTCAATCCCGATCTCTGTCAGAACGTCAAAACCGGAACCGTTCGGCATTTGAATGTCAAGGAAGACCAGGTCAAATCTGGATCTTCTTAGAGCATGAATCGCTTCGACCCTATTGGACGCCTCGGCTACGACAACGATATCTGTGCGATCTTCGGACAATTGTCGAAGTCGCTCTCGTCCCAGTGGTTCATCATCTACGACCAGGGCCAACATCTCTGCCATCATTTCGATGTTACTCTTAGTTAATTGGTCGACCAGTCATTACGATCCAGCTTTTTAGTATAATCAAACTTGATATGCAAATGATCTGTGACCGACCGCGATATCAAGTGATAAACCGAGTTATAGTAAACTAATCTCGATACTGATGCAGTTTCTTGGCCAAATCCTGATTCTGATCCTTGCCGGATATGGTTCCATCAACGTGAATGATCCGCTCACGACACGGAGCACGGACATCACTGAACTCGTCCTGGATCAGGTCGACGCATTCAACGGTCGAAACGTCGATAGGCTGGTGGCTAACATTTCAGACGACTTCAAGTGGTACTGGATCTCCAGCGACTCTCTAATCCTGGAACTCGAAGGAAAACCGGCATTCGCAAAAAGTATGACTGCATACTTCGAATCATATCCTTCCGTGACTTCAACAATCGACGATCTGGTGGTTGTGGAGAATCGAGCCATGTTCAGGGAGTCGGTCACCTATACTACTGCGAATGACAGTGTCGCACGGTCCGAAGCCGCCGCGATATACCAGGTCGACGATTCTCTCATTTCGCGGGTATGGTATTTTATTGACTAAGAGACCACGTAACCTTTTCAAAGCTATGTCGTAATTCGACCTACACACTAGGTAATTATCTGACATAGCTTAATACATGTTCTCCAAACGAATGCTGGCGGCAGCCATGGAACCACTCATGCTGTCCTTGCTCGCAGATGGTCCCAAGTACGGCTACCAGATAATCAAGAAAGCCAGGGCAATTTCAGGCGATCAGATTCAGTGGTCGAACAGCAAGTTGTACCCGTTGCTGCATCAGCTTGAATACGATGGGCTAGTCGAGTCATACTGGCAGCCATCCGACGCCGGGCCCGACAGGAAATATTATCGCATCAAGCCCAGGGGAAAAAAGGCTCTTGTCAAGACTCGAAATGAGTGGCTGTCAATGAATCAAATCTTTGCCACTCTCTGGACTCCCGGTTTATCCCTCGAATCGTAATACCGCATTGCATCGCAGAAGGCACCAATGTTCAATCTTGACCATGCAGTCGCATCCTGGCGACATCAATTCAAACATACCCGGACTGTAACGGAAGCCGACGTAGACGAAATGGAAAGGCATTTACGCGATCATGTTGAAGATCTACATTCCAATGGGCTCGATCTACAAACCGCATTTAATAGTGCATTGTGTGAGATGGGTGGTCTGACAGACTCAGAGTCGGAGTTCGGGAAAGTCAAATGGAGTCGCATCCGGCACAATCGTTCGATCGGGGAAGAAATGGCGGCCTGGCGCGGGATGGCATTTAATTACCTGAAAGTGGCAATGCGCACATTGATGCGCAACCCTGTACCTACCTCCATCAATGTCCTGGGAATGGCGATCGCATTGGCATGCTGTGTTCTCGTCTTTTTCTTCCTGACGAGCTGGCACTCAATGGACTCGTATCACAAGGATGGAGACAGAATATTTCTCGCACAGCATGAAGTCATTCAAAACCAGAATCTGGAAGTTTGGGGACGAATTCCAGCTCCCGTTGGCCCCGCATTGGAGCGCGACTTTCCGCAGGTCGAACACGCACTTCGGGTGAACTATCATGGCGTATCGATCCAACATGAAAACCGGCTTTTCCGGGAGGGAATCATCTTCGTCGACGAAGACTTTTTCGACGTTTTGTCCTTTCCCCTTCGATCCGGTTCTGCTACCGCACTGGCAGATCCGTACTCAGTGATTATCTCTGACAAGACAGCACAGAAGTACTTCCCTGACACAAATCCAATCGGACAAGAAATCTCGGTAATTGTTGACAACCAGACCCGGATAGATGTGACGGTAGCTGGCGTTGCCGAGCCGTTCCCATCAAACACCGGCTTTCGATTTGATTTCCTGATGGGTTTCGACCGCATGTCTGAACTCAATGTACTTGACGCAGAAGACTGGGCGACGATGATATCCGGTCTATTCGTCAAGGTTCGCAATCCGGATGATATTGTCACTGTGGCAGACGGGATGCAATCCTATCTCGACGTACAACATAGTGCTCGTCCGGACTGGCCAATCAGCCGATTCACGTTTGACAATTTCACAAACCCCTCTTCCGATGCGTATCTGGTGCAGGGCCGGGTCGCCGAGGCAGCTCACCCGGCGTTGTCAATCATGTTTATTGTTATGGCAGTTTTCATGCTGTCCCTATCCTGCTTTAACTATATCAACATTTCCCTCGGCTCAGCAAGCCGGCGGCTTAAAGAAATCGGTCTTCGAAAAGTCGCAGGAGGTTCTCGATTGCAACTCGCCCTGCAATTCATGACCGAGAATATCGTTCTATGCGTCGTAGCGCTGCTGGTGGGAATCGTCGTTTGTCGCGCGTTCCTCGTGCCGCTTTTCAACTCCCTCTTTATTCTCCAGCTGGAGTTTTCAATTGCGGGGCGACCGGACTTCTGGATTTACATGATCTCTCTGGTACTTTTTGTAGGCATCATTTCTGGGCTGTACCCCTCACTCTACGTTGCATCCTTTAGACCAGCGGCAATTTTCAGAGGTAAACAGAAGCTTGCCGACAATGCCTGGTTCACAAACGCATTTCTCGTATTTCAATTTGTTCTGGCATTCGTTACAGTCATTTTCGGCGTCGTTCTAACCATGAATAGTCGATATCTGGTGCAGCAGGACTGGGGTTATGATCCCGGCAACCTGCTTGTCGTGGAGTTGCAGGAAAGCAGTCAGTATGATGTACTGGCTCCGGCGCTTACGTCGAACCCTGGCGTAGCAAGTGTCGTCGGCGCACAGAATCATATTGGACAGGATGTCAACATCGTCGACTACGAACTGCCAGAAGGAGGTTCAGTATCCATGCTGCGATTTGATGTAAGCCCCGAGTATCCAGAAGCGATGAACCTTCGACTCAGCCGCGGTAGCTTCTTCAACATCTCCAGCGCTGCGTCGGCAGGTTCATCTACAATTGTCAACGAACGCCTGGTACAGTCGATGGCATGGGACGAACCAATCGGCAAAACGATCACTGTAGATTCGACAGAACGCACGGTTGTTGGGGTTGTCGAGGACTTTTCATTTTTTCTGCTAGCCGAGCCACTCCCGGCGCTCTTTGTCGTCCCCGAGAACACAGACTACAACTATGCGGTTATCAGCGGTACCGGTAGTCGTCTCGACGTTACCTCAAAAGAAATCGAGGCTACGTTTGCAACACTGTTCCCTGAAAGTGTCTACAGTGGATTCAGCCAAGAAAATGTCTATGATGACGTATACAGCCAATACAACACAGTAGTAAACGCCTTCAACTATCTTTCAGCTCTCGCGCTTCTGATTGCATGCATGGGCTTGTTCGGGCTCGTAGCCCAAAACATTGCGCGACGCACAAAAGAAATTGGTGTCAGAAAAGTCGTTGGAGCATCCCTATCAAGGATCGCCTTCACTATCAACCGTCGATACTTGCAATTGCTCGGAGTTGCCGCGCTGGTCGCGACAGTGATCAGTGTTCTCGCTCTTTCAGTCATTCTGAGCGTAGTACGAGGGATCGTACCTGTTGCCCACATGCCATTGACTCCCCTTCCCTTTTCAGTGGCATACGCTATCGTACTTTTGACGGCTGGCGTGGCAATCCTTTTGCATGTATACAAAATTGCGCAGGCGAACCCCGCAGAGACGCTTCGAGCTCACTAGGAATCTCTATCCGTCAAGTAATGAGTCGATTTCCGTGACATCATTTTCCGACAGATCCACACCAAACTTTCGAATGCTTGTGAGGATATCTCGCGTCCCGAAGTACTCGGTTGAGCAGGCTGGATGGACATATCCGCTGGGGTTGAATCGTCCATCTTCAAAATAGACCAGGGAAATCCGCCACTCATCCTTGCCAATTGTTTCTTTGCACTGACGACACTTCGCCCGCCCCGATGGAGCTCGCTGCGCGCCATTAATCCGCGGTACGCGTTTGTGATCTGCTCCGAATGTGGCGATTTGAGTCAGTCGATTCACATCTTCGATCTGCTCGCCTGATTCGGCAACGGTCTGCAAGAATGTTTCGGGTCGCTTGAACGCAGCACATTCGAGATGGAACCACAGGGTAAGCGGCGTGGCGTCCGAAAACGGGTTAGGCAGCCGCTCTCCCAACCGAAGACTTCCTTTTGGTATCGCTAGTCCACAGCCGCGACATTTTGCCCGGCCACTCGGAGCTTCCTCTATGGTGTGTTCGAATTCCATGATGCAACATTTTGAGGGTAACCTTCCTTAAAGGTATCATCAATCAGTCGTATCCCAAAGTGAATTGCATGATGCAGTGCCTTCGTCGAACCTTTGTCCCATTCATATTTCTGGCAATAATTATCTCGGGGTGTACGCCGAAAGATTCGGATAACGTGACAGATGATACTACTTCGACACAAACGAAACAGGATTCGATGACTCATACAGATCTGATGGATGCTGGGATTGATGATACGACTCCTGCCATCGAAACAGATGCCCCAGCTCCGTGCTCAGATGACTGGTATGCGTGGGCCGAGTCGCTGGTGAGTACAGGTGACGGTGCGGGGCACGGCCCGGATCCCGGCTCAACAGAATGGCGATATGCAATCGTGTTCCGAATGGGACTTGAAGGACAGGACGGCGTACCGGCGCCTGAAGACAGCCGCTGGTGCACATTCGTAGATAGTACTCTTTCAATGATTGAACAGGAATAGCCAGCAACTTTCACATTCAGTGGTTGTCGAATTACTGTAATAAAAGACAAGATATTTGATCAGATGCCTTGCAACATATCTGGCATGTGCCGCGAGTGTCCTTGCAATAAGTTCGTGCTCGGCGCCACGTCAAATGCCGATGCCTGTAACCGAATTTCATACTGACTGTTTGGTCGCAAAGCCACTTCGCGAGGCTGCCGGTTTCGTACGACCGGATTCACTTCTCATCGTCATAGAAAATCCGTCGCCACCGGAAGCCGGTGTGCCACCTGTGTACTCGACGAACACAATAGTGGAAGCGTGGCAAAGCAGATTTCTCTATCGAGTTGACTGCACAGGGAATCGCGTCCCTGATCTTGCGACATCATGGTCAAAGGCGGATGATGGCTGGTTATTCGACTTGCTCCCGACCATTAATGCCGACTCTGTTGTCTTCCGATTGATAGATGCATCAGTAGAAACGAATATCGCCTACTTCGATACTGTTTACGCAATTGGAAGCACTAAACTCTTCGTTGGTCTGAATGAAATTGCAGACGAACCTCCTCTGACTCTTGGCACATTCCCCTTCAGCTTGTTTACCGTCGACGATGGGACCAACTCGTCTATCGGAGAGGCAGTAATTGTTGTAACCAATCTGGGCGCGCAGGATGCAAGAAATCTCATCAACGGCGAAGCCGCGTTATTGGTCTCCCGTGACAGATCTGTGATCGAGTATGCACGCTCACAATCTGGATATACCGTTGTTGGCCTGCCGCCGGATCGTGTCTACGCCCTGTCGTACGACATTACCGGTGAGGCAAGCGGGGGACCACGCTCCGCCCCTATAGCGCTGTTTGAAAACTCGGTCGATGAAATCATCGTGCAGGCGGACGATCAGTACTGGTGGCATGAGTCGGCGTGTCCATTGCGGTTGAATCACACAGTGGAGCCCGGGATACAAGCTAAAGAGATTCTGTATCACAATGATGACCCGACGGCCCGAGCGCTTGCGACCCGTCTTTCTTTACTTCCCTCTCTTGATTCGGAACGTAACGCGGAAATTCGAATGTTTGCCGAGTCAATTCCACTTTTTGCTGCGGGTGGGAGACCCATGGTCGCAAAAGGTGTTGACCACGATCAATTTAAGTCAAACATGACGGCCAACAAGGCAGCCGGATACATCATAGCTCTCACGGCACTACCCGGATTTGATTGTCGACATGGTTCGGTACTTCAAAGCCCGGCGCTCTGGAATACATATCCACTACGAAGTATCGTACCTCTGGCCGCATCGCAGCCGCATATCATTGTGAGGAAAGAGATACCCGTTTTGATTGACTACTTCGGAAACCTCATGCTACCGACCACCTCTCTCGCAACCCGATGAGCTTCCGTACCCGCCTTACATTTGCTCTCTTGGTGGCGACACTCGTTCCAGTGATTGCGCTGGCGCTTATCCTGCGGGCGGACATGCAGGATCGACTGACCACACAGTACGAACAGAGGATTGCGTCTCTTGTTGACACCATTGTAGCAACCCTTGACGAAAAGAAGGGTGAGGTTACCCGAGACCTTGAATCGGTTCGGGTGTCGATTATGAGTGATAACCAGTTTCGAACTGGACTTGAGAGTGGATCTACAGCGGCACGAAGGTATGTAATTGACTATGCGGAGCGTGCAATACGACTTACCGGAATGTCGTCGTTGCTCATCCTTGACCAACGCAATCGTATTCTGAGTTCCGGCCACTTCCGGAATGAGTATGACAGAATTGACTCCAACCTGAGCGAGTTGATCTCGGGACCAGAGAAAGAGTTTTTGCTGGTCGAAATCCGTGGCGCTGATTCGGTGTTCACTACGCTTGCATCGGCGCGGGAACTGACCCTTGGAGATTACCAACTGACATTGATCGGTGGTATATCAATTGAGGGACTGATCTCGGACCTGCGACGAGCTAACTCAGACGTTGTGATCAGTCTTTCACAGACTGAATCTGCGAATGGCCTCGAAACCTCGACTGATTCTCAGTTCACGCGATTAACACGAAGCATTGAACTGCCATTCATTAGTCTGGAACGAGATGCGGTTTCCCCTGCGGCTTTGCAGGTCGATTATCCGAATTCCGAACTTTTGAGCATGAAACGCAGCGTCGACAAACTGATCATCGTTGTAGGTTCCATCGGACTTTTACTGAGTCTACTTATCGCCGGGTGGCTCGGTAGTGTGATGAGTGCCCCTATCGCAGCACTTTCAAGCAAAACGAAACTCATCAATCTGGACAATCTGAATGTTAATTTCCATTCGTCCCGGTCGGATGAGATCGGCGACCTTTCACGAACCCTCTCCGTAATGACGACTCGACTCCGAAAGAGCCGAAGAGAAATTCTGGATGCCGAGCGCCGCGCAACCATCGGTGACATAGCCCGGCAGATCAATCATGACATCAAGAATGGCCTGACACCAATACGCAACATCGTCCAGTACTTCGATGAGACGGCAAAAACTGAGGGTGGAGACGTCACTCCGGTGTTCCTGGAACGCCGAGACACACTTCTGTCTTCGATCGAATACCTCCGACAGCTTGCAACGAACTATGCAAAGCTCTCAACGCCGGCGGACCGCAACTCGATAGACCTTGTGGATATCGTGCGCAGGATCGTCGAGGACACCGCGCAGGCCGGGCATCACGCAATCAACTTTAGCGCCTCGAGTAAATCAATCCAGATCAGTGCGACTGAACTTGCACTAAGACGGATTTTCGAGAACATGATTGGAAACGCCGTCGATGCATCGCTAACCGTGGAGTCACCAATCAATGTAATAGTGGATGTTGTAGAAAACGTTGCGGTTGTCAGGGTAGAAGACCACGGAACCGGTGTCCCGAACGAGGACCGATCACGCATCTTTGATGATTTCTATACGACCAAGGCTGAGGGGACCGGCCTTGGGTTGTCGATCGTAAGGCGCCTCGTCATGGATCTCCACGGTACGGTTCGCCTGGAGGAGTCCTCAGGTGACGGTTCAACATTTGTCGTAACATTACCCGTCGCCAACTGAAAGTGCTGTCACTGAAATCGTAAGCGAGAGTCCATATGCCAACAGTTCTTATTGTCGATGACGTCGCAGCGATGGCAGAACAATACGCGTTTGATCTACGTCGCGTGGGAGACTTCAAGACCGTCGTGGCTGGAGGCGGGCAAGAGGCGCTTGATATTCTCAAGGCACAGAATATTGATTGCATTATTCTTGACCTGGAAATGCCCGGAATGGATGGCTTTGAAGTTCTCGAAATACTGCAGCGCGACGGGTACGATGCTCCGGTAATTGTCTATACAGGAGCCGGCAGCTACGATCGCTGCATCCGGGCAATACAGATGGGTGCATACAGCTTCATTGATAAGGAAGAGGCGATCGTTCGTGTGGTGAATGTAGTTAATAATGCACTTGAACACGATCGTGTTAAAGATGAACTGTCAGTAGTTAAGAGACGGCTACCGGGACCGTCGGGCCTCATTGGATCCAGCTCGCAGATGGATGAATTGCGCAACCAGATAGCGAGGATCGCGAACATTCCAAGCCCGGTGCTAATTCTGGGCGAGAGCGGCAGCGGGAAAGAAATTGTTGCGCGCGAACTTCATTCACAGTCTAAACGCCGTGAGGGCCTGTTCTTCGCCATCAACTGTGGAGCCCTCCCATCCGAACTTGTTGAGAGTGAACTATTCGGGCACGAGCGAGGCGCCTTTACCGGTGCCGACAAGGTTCGAAAGGGCGCCTTCCAGCTGGCATCGGGTGGCTCGATATTTCTGGATGAGATTGGTGAACTACCGCTTCAAACCCAGGCTGTCCTCCTGCGTGTCCTCGAGCAGAAAGAGATACGTCGAGTGGGAGGCAATGCCACAATCACTGTTGATTCAAGGGTCATCGCAGCTACAAATCGCGACCTTGACGAAGAGTCCCGCAACGGAGCATTCCGAGAGGACCTCTACTACCGCCTGAATGTGCACATCCTGCACGTGCCACCGCTGCGCGACCGACGTTCTGACATTCCGGAATTGACAGATTTCTTTGTAGACAGCATCTGTCGCGACTACGGACTGCCGCCAAAAACGGTATCCGAATCAGCGACCGAGAGACTCCTTGCATACGACTGGCATAGAAATAACGTGAGAGAACTCCGGAACGTTGTAGAGCGCATGATCATCGCAACGGATGGCGACACAATCGATGCCGACTCGGTGCCTCCCCTCCAGAGTAGCGACAGTTTTCCGGTTTCGCTGGACGGTACGTACCAGGAGCAGAAAATCCAGGCGGAGCGCTATATCGTTTTGAACGCCCTCGCCGAACACAAGTGGCACATCACCAACACCGCTGAAGCACTCGGCCTTTCAGACCATGCAAGTCTCCTCAAAATTATGCGCCGCCTCAACATCGAGCGTTCGGGGAACTGACCAATCTGTCAGCCGCGAGGCTCGTGTCCATAGGCACACAATACCCTGCCGGGCAATGTGTTACAGGGGACACAATTTACTCTGAATATATAATTTCAACTTGTTTCTTTATTACGTTGTGCCACATGGGCTTATAAATACACACAAGTAGTTTTCCACTATCTGGTCTTGACCTTGCAATGATCCTCGTTAGTGCGGAATAATCCTGCACTCAACCGAATTTTTTACGAGGATAAGATCATGAGATATCACCAAAGAAAGCGTTTTGATACGCAAACGTTTGCGGTGGCAACGGCAATCGCGCTGCTGGTATTTGTTATTGGATGTGGCGGCAAAGACTCCCCGGAATCCGTATCTGCGACAGATACTGTGACTCCGGTCGTGCCGACACCGATCAGTTCAACGCCTGAACTTGAAGTATATCAACCCGAAGTTCCTGTCGAAGTCGTTGCAGCCGAACCGCAGCTTGTAGTTTTTGCGGATGCTGAGGCTGTGTATAGAGCAAGGCAGTACAATGAGGCGGATAAACTCTTTGCCGCTTATGTGGACCAGAATCCCGATAATCCGTGGGGATTCTACATGCTGGGCCTTGTGCAACGACAGCTTGACCGTAGCGATGATGCGGTAGTTTCATTTAACAGCGCACTTGAAATCGATTCGCTTCATGCCAAAAGCTGGACCAATCTGGCTCGGGCGAATATGGACCTCGGTCAACCCGACGAAGCGCTGGACAATATTGACCGTGCGATAGAGCTCAGTTCGGAGTCAGCCGTAACCCTTCGTCTTCAGGGAAGAGCATTCCATCAGCTTGGTCAGGTTGATGATGCAATCGCTGCCTATCGTCAGGCTATTATTCTTGATCGAGACGATGCCTGGTCAATGAACAATCTGGCTTTGATCTACATCGAACAAGATGAGTTTGAGATAGCTGTACAGGCCCTGGCCCGGGCAACGCAACTTGACTCATCCAGCGCAACCTTTCACAACAACCTCGGGATGGCACTCGAGCAAACTGAGAGATTCCGTGCTGCTGAAAACGCGTACCGGAACGCACTCGTCGCAGACGCGACATATGCGAAAGCCGCGACTAATCTGGCGAGAGTAGAGCACGTCGAAGGCAACATCGATGAGCCCGAGTTTGGTCTTACCGCTTCAGCCGATGCCTTCGAGTTTACGGTATCCGCCTGGATCGTTGATAGTAAGGCTCCTGATTCGCCAGACGATGTGGATGTCAGTGTCACTGATACGAACAGCCAGTCTATCGGAGACGAGACGACAGAGCCTGCCGACAAATCTGAAGAGGTATCGGAGAACGTAAGCGAGCAGGACTCGTTGTCGCAGGGTATCATCGGATCGATAGAGTTCTAGTACCCCTCAAACCAGTAATGCTGAAATACGAGACCCGGGCGTGCCCGGGTCTCGTATTGTATTTACAAGCACTTTCCACCACATCCAACCAACAACCAGGTTAAACTTCCGTACTTTCCTTCCGGCAGTGAAACAACTCCGCACACAGACTATGCTTGGTATCTTCAAATGGGCTGCAGTAGTCGTCGCCCTGACACTCGTATCTCCCGTTCAGAATAACGACTCGGTAGATATTGATTACGAATCCCTGTATGGCCAGGGGCAAACGTACGATGATTTTCTATCTGAAGCAGTTAAACGCCGTGCCATGTGGGTTCGAAATACAGAGAAGTCGTCTGTTCCTGAAGACCTGGGCAAACGAGTCGAGAAGATTCGTGGTAGCTGGAAGCTCTTGGTAGTAGCCGTGGACGCTTGCAGCGATTCCGCAAACATAATTCCGTACCTCGCGCGGCTTGCCGGCACCGCGGATATGATCGATATGCGGATCGTCGATTCTTCCATTGGGAGAGCCGTCATGGAAGCGAACCGAACACCGGATGGCCGACCCGCGACCCCGACTATCGCAGTGCTCAACGATACCTTCGAACCTGTCGGGTTTCTAATCGAGCGTCCGTCGACACTTCGTGACTGGGCACTCGAAAATAAATCGAAAATGTCAACGTCCGAGTTTCTGGAAAAGAAGTTCGAATGGTATGACGAGGATAGTGGAAAGGAATCGATGTCGGAGATACTCGACATCATCGAAAGGGCATCGGTTTCTGACCATGGAGATCAGTAGCGCACGGCAACAGGACATCATTTGATTGCTACCATCCGCCAGAAGCTCCACCGCCTCCAAATGAGCCGCCACCACCGCTGAAGCTGCTGCCTCCTGATGACGATGACCAGCCACCGCCGCTGCTCGAGCTCGTGATTCCAGTTGCAGAGAAGGGTCCAAACTTAACCGTCTTACCGTTTCTGGCTGCCTTGACCTTCGGATGAAACGCAGAGCCAATGTAGACCAGTGCATAGATCCCGAGGACAACAAGTCCTCCCGGGAATGAACCTGTCAGAAGGGTCCCGCTGATCAGAAAAAACGGCATGAGAAACACGAAAAGAAACCATTTCCCGGATCCGATTGTGAACATGCCAATGAACATGAACATCATCGGGATCGCGAGAAAGATCAGACCAAACCAGAAGGGTACATCCCCGACACCTTCGGGCTCGGGCGGGTCGAAGGTGCCATCAAGGACCCCGACTATTTGCTGGACTCCCGTCAACACGCCACCGTCAAAGTTTCCTTCCTGGAAGTATGTGCGCATGTCCCCGCGGATAATCCGGCTAGCTCTTGAGTCTGTCAAATCTCCCTCGAGGCCAAATCCTACCTCGATCCTCATCTCTCTATCGTTGACTGCAATCACCAGCAGCACTCCGTTATTATTTTCGGCAGTTCCAAGTCCCCAGGTGCGTGCGACACGCAGCGAGTACGATTCGATCGACTCTCCGGATAGCGTCGGGATGGTCAACACGGCTATCTGATTCGAGGTGGAATCTTCGTGGGCTTTCAGGATGCCTGTAATTGTTCGTTCTGTCCCATTTGACAGGATGTCAGCAAGATCGACAACCCGACCGGTGAGGGTAGGCACGTCCTGACCAACTACCTCGTTGCAGGGAACCGCCAGAATGGCAAGCACGACAATTAAATAGAAGCCAGCGACCTTCATGGCAATTAGGGGTTTTGTTCTCTTACCTGATCGCCGAGCTCGTTTGAATCCGTGCCCGCAGACGGTGATTGTTTTTCCAGGAGATCGCCACATGCCAGCACTCCCGACACTATAGCGTCGACAAGCCCGGCGGCATTTCGCTTCTGAATCATCAAATCAACGATCGATACCCATTCATCACTGTCTACTTGCGAGCCAATTCCAGAGTCGGCGATGACCTCGAACATCCGCTCGAGTTCAGAAACGAAAATGAGAATTCCGTTCCGGTGAGTCGTGGCAAATATCTCTTCCGAGATGAATGCTTCTGAAGCAGCGCGCGATACGGCCTTTGAAAATTCGCGCTCAAGTACGAAAGTCCTTTGAAGCATCGGGACATGACTTGTAACTGATCCGACGATCAACCCTGCCGTGACTGCAATCAGAATTAAATACAGATCCTCTCCCAGAAAGACGGGTACCCAATCTGATGTTGTTGCTCGCACTATCAAAATTACTGCAACAACGACAAGGAACACGAAAACAACAGCCCGCCATGCTGCGACGGAGTAGTCTTCACTCTTCGGGACCACACTGACGACAATTTCCCCTCCTGTGCGGGCTTCTACGTCCTGAACTGCCTCGACAATTACGTCCTTGTCCTGAGTCGACAGCATGAATGCGGATCGGTTGATCTGGGTGAGCGGATACTGATAATATCAGTTTCCCCCATATTTACCAACCGCTACATCCGGGCGGAGCCTGGTCGAGGTCGGAATCCATATTACCCTCTTCCCATCCACCCTCGGTCCGAACGGCGCGACTGAGTCTGAAACAGTTCTGGTTTGGCCCGTACATGAAAAGCTGCACGCGCAGGTCCCTGTTATTCTGAGGCCGGACAATGATGTAGGGCCGGGCTGAATCCAGCTGATTGATTGACCGCATATAAGTAGATGTATTGGCGCGCGTTTGAGAAGGTCCGGAGGATTGATATCCCATAGCGTCAAAAGTTAATCCGGTCAGATTCGTCGCATTGCTTCCACCGCCAAGTGACGACGGTGTGAACTTCCATGAAATCACATCTCCGGCAATTTTTATTGCCTCGGCTGTAATCGCGTCAAAATCAGAGTGTATCTGCTTTTCAGAAAAGGCATTTATGGCTATCGCGACCATCAATCCGACGATTACGATACCAAGAACAAGCAGTAATAACTGTTGTTGGCCCATTTTTCTAAAGAATTACGGCGTTTCGGTTGGTATCAAGCCGGTCACATCATTGCGGCGGCATGCTTCATGAGTACTAAAAGGACGGAGGAATCCCACGTAGTAATCGCTGAAATTGATCTAATTTGAATCAAGTTGGCTTGAAAAAGCCTAGAAAGAAGTGATTATTCGCCGCGAAGTGTGACGAACCCGGCTTTATATCCCCAGTGAACCAACAGACGCAGACGAGCTGAAAAAGACAACGTATGCCGCGAGGCTCACAACGATGCCTGTGATGAAAGCGATGTATGAGAGGCGCAGCAGCCTGAATTTCTTTTCAAGAACGACTCCTGCGTTGTAAATGTCGCGGATCAGGTTTCCATACACCATCTCCCGGTCGAAAAGAACATCGCGTAGACCTTGTTCGAACTCTCCCCGTGAAAGATGGGCAAAGTGGCCGAAGAACAGGATGCTCTCTTTATTACGTCTGATCTGCTCAAGGGACACTTTCCGGCGGGTTACGCGCGGTATGGCTGCCAGGACGGCTAGTACCAGGGTAATCACACTGGAAAAAATGAGAATCGCGGTAGGAATCACCGTCCAGCTCTGATCTGCAATTTGCGGTAGAATCGTCGCCAGTATGACGGAAAGAATAATCCCGTTGATACTGATCATGATATTGGCTTTGCCATCGGCGACGCTGGTGAGATCTACCTGCGTCCGGTAGGTCGACCGGATCAGGGTATCAACACCCCGCTTGGACCCGAGCTTATTCCACTTATCAGGAGAGATGTCAGAACTCGACTTATCTGATTCTTCCAACTCAGCCTAGGATTTAGTTGCTCGCGAAACGCCGGCCGTTTACTACTCGGTCTAGTCTGACTCTACGACACGAAAATCAGCTCTTGCTCCGACACCGACCGATACAAGGTTGTAAACATCTACCTCAACCGTTTCTCGATTTTCCCGAACTCCACCGGATCGATTTTTAGTGTAGACGACACCTGTAAAGCTAACGGATTCCTCGCCAGTCAACGACTCAAGCTGCTCTTTAAGCTCCGATTCAACGAAGAAGACCCCCTGATATTGACCTTTGATGCTGGATCGTTTTAGAAATGCGTAACCGCTACCATCAATTTCGCCTAGTGTGGCCTGTCGAGCTGCGTATAGTGACATGAAAGCATTCTTTTGTTGAGAAGTTCAGCACCGTAAAGTGAACAGTGCCTCTTTATAATGAATTTCGACTCCAATCTGTTCCGATTCCCTGAAAAGCAGATCACGGAAATCGGTTGATTTCTTGTCAGATATCCTCAAGTTTTGTGAACTCGAACGATACTATTAAGTATTGAGGCGTACTATCTGCCGAAGTTTAACATTACTGTTAATCTCACAGTCCTTCCCACTTAAGACTCGTTATTGCGGTGGTTTATACAACATCAGCGATTGCGCTTATTTCAATTCTAATCTCATTGCTACCCGGCAAAATGATACCGTCGGGCGCTGAAGAGGCAACGTCGAGTGTCGCGATTGATTTCGAGGGGGTGCGTATTTCCTCTGGATCTCTTTTCATTGCTATTTTCGACAACGAAAATGACTGGTTGAAGAGACCCGTCAGGTCCTATATAATGGAGATAGACAAGTTAGACTGTTCGTGGACAGTTGATGATCTCCCAAACGGTGCGTATGGTCTCGCCGTTTTTCACGATGTGAACAGCAACGGAAAAAATGACACCAATTTCCTCGGGATTCCCAAAGAGCCATGGGGGGTGTCGAACGATGTTCGCAGACGGCTGGGTCCTCCCCGATGGTCACAGGCCCAGTTTCTCGTTCGGTCGGACACTACGTTTACCATCGGGCTGAAGTAGCATGGTCGTAGTGTCAGACGCCGTGCAGTAGATAGAACTGCGGGCTCGACTGAGGAAGGTGGAACTTGCTCGATCACGCGGGGGCCACCACTCCTCCTCCCCGGCTGTAAGTTAACTGCCAAAATGCGAACTGCGCCAATGACAAAGTGCTAGAGGATGTCTAGACAATTCTCTAGCAAATGTTCTAGTATGTGGTGGAAGTCGGAAATGAAATGAGGTATCGCCCCTTGCGAACCTGAACAGGACTATTCAAGACGGAATCTGAACGTGACAATACCCGTTTGATTTTCGCGCGGTGCATTAGGCGGTAGCGGATTGAATCTCCAGTCACGCAGTGTTTCGAGCACAGACTGCTCGAGTGCAGGGTTGCCCTTGATCAATGGAATCCTCGTCGTGATCCTCCCTGTTGGATCTACCGTGATCCTAACCTTGATAATTGCGTTAACCTTTTCCGAATAAACAGGGATTGGTGCGTTGACCGGTGTCCGGTTGAGACCTTCAATATCAAACGGTGCCGTCTTCCGCTCCGAGTTTCCTTCTCCGTCGTCACCTGTGGCATCACCCTCGTCCCCACCGTCCTGGGCACCACTTCCGAGCGGTCGGACCGGCTGCGACTCCGGCCGGATCTCGTCCTGGGCGTCTGTTTTGGGATTGTCCTGCTGCTCAGGAGAAATAAGGTCTTCGTCAGAATTAACGATCTGGTCTGCATCGGCAAGCTGTTCCTGATCAGGCAGGTTCACGGGACGGGCTTCTTCCGGAGCCGATGGATCTGATTGCTCTTCGAGCACTTCGGGCTGCTGCTCAAGTTCCTCGGCCTGCTCATCAACCTCAGGGGCACTCTGGACCGGGCGGCCCTCGGCGAACTGGCCAAAGTCTACCTCGATAAATCCGATCGGGTCCTGCTGTGTAGTTCCCAGCGATGCAAGCCCGAAGAAAACAAACAGAAGGGCATGCAGTGCCAGACTGACCCCGATGCCGATATAGTCGTTCCTTTCCATGATTAAATAACTGCCGCCAAAAACATTTATTGTGGGGATGTGGCAGGCTGGAAGTCGCGATCTCCCGTTACCCGTCTCTCAGCATCGTCCGAATACCATTTCTCCATCACAATGTAACGAGGCCTCCCTTTTACCTCGGCGTATACGCGTGCGAGATATTCTCCTACAATGCCCAGGAAAAAAAGTTGTAAGCCACCAAAAAAGAAAGCCGCAAAAATTATCGATGCCCAGCCCGGGATCGTACCGGAATCGAAAAACTTCTCGGCCACAATCCACACCAACCCCAGTATCGAAAGCGTCGACACTAGCAGACCCAGCCGGACAGCGTAGCGTAGCGGTCGGTCTGAAAACGAAATGATCCCGTCTATAGCAAGATTCCACGACTTTCTGAACGAATACTTGCTGCGTCCTGCGGCACGCTCCGGTCGTGTATACGTGACACCCGTTTGCCTGAAACCAACCCACGACATAAGTCCACGCACAAAAGGCTGCTGTTCACGAATCTGCGCAAACGCGTCCATGACTTTTCTCGAAACGAGTCTGAAGTCACCGACATTTCTCGGCGCATCAATATTGGCCACCTTTTTGAAGACGCTATAGAACAGCTCCGCCGTTTTCTTCTTCAGAAATGACTCTCCATGCCGATCTTCGCGAATTCCATAAACAACATCATATCCGTTTTGCCATTCCAGAATCATGTCATCGAGAACGTGAAGAGGATCTTGAAGGTCGGCATCCATTATGACCGCTGCATCAGCGGTTGCGGCGTTGATACCTGCGGTAATTGCCAGTTGATGCCCGAAGTTTCGGGAAAGACGAAGCAAGGTATATCCGCTCGTGCCGGCCGTCAGCTCACAGATTATTTCGGCGCTGTTATCTTCACTCCCGTCGTCAACAAAAATAATGTTGTCAATAACGGGTCGACTCGACCTGAACTCATTCAACTGTTCAATGAGAGCCGGCAATACAGCCTCCTCATTGTAAACCGGGATGATGATTGCTATTGATTGTCGGTCGGTCACGTCTACCGAATTCTCAGACTAAATACCTTTCACGGTGGCAACTACGATAAGATACGACGAGAAGAGTACCTGTGTACCTAATTCTGAGCTCGTTGTAGATTCGGCTGCTCGAGAATGAGTCGCAATGAGATCCTGTGAGAGAAACCAAGGTCGGAAACAACTCCGGCAAAGTCGCCAAAACCGTAGTCCAGAGAGACCTGTCGCAGGTTCAATCCGGTGCCGACTGACGGCGTTACATCGAGTCCCAGCTCTTCAGAATATGCCAGCCGGTTTACGCCGGCTCGAAAGAAGACAACGTCACGATAGCTGAATTCCCCGCCCAGCCGTGGATGAAATGATACTTCACCAATGTTGGGCACAAATGCCTGCTGACCATCGAATGCAACATCGAGATCCAGTCCAAGTGCAATGCTATTCTCACCCATAGGAAACAGGAATCCGGAACCGAGTCTCGCGACCGGCAACACTAGTTCCGTTCCGCCTGTTGGAATCTCGTCTCCAAATACATCCTGGATATTCTGAAGCTCGCCGGTGTTCACGCTCCAACTTTGTAGCATAGTCGAGACATCCTGCACATTGGCACCGAGAAAAACACGGCGGGCACGATACTGAAAGCCGACGTCAAAACTGTAGCCCCAGGCACTGGCAAAATCCCCGATAGATCTTCGGATAACCTTCCCTGTTACACCAATGGACAACCGTTCGGAGACCGACCTCGCGTAGCCAAGGAAAAAAGCATAATCGGCAGCCGAGAACGTTTCAAAAAAACTTTCAGGGTTTGGCTTCGGTTGATCACGTTCCTGGTCCCAAGCATCCAGGGTATTCTTGATATCATTCACGCCGGATCGGAAAAACGAGATTCCGACGGTCGACTGACTGCTTATCGGAAACGCACCGCTGCCATAGTCAAAGGATACAACACCCGCAAAGCGCTCTGCATGCATGTAGGCAATCTCAGGGTACTGCAATCCAGAAAGTCCAGCCGGATTCCAGTATCCAGCCGTGACATCGTTGGCCAGAGCCACAGTCGCTCCCCCCATACCCAGCGCACGAGCGCCAACACCGCCGGCAAGGAAATCTGCACCGTACTTGGCGACCTTCTGAGCGACGCCGTCATTAGGCAAACAGATCCCGATTGCAGCGACCAGGGCTACCGCACGAATCAGACGAAGAGGCGTGTTCTGCATCTCTATAGAACTACTTTGCTTGTTAAATGAGTTTACAGTATCCGTCTGGCAATCAATAGCGGGATGGTTTGCAGTGCGTGTCGTACCCTGCTGCGTGACGGTCGTTCCCGATCAGCAGGGCAATTGCACGGGTAGTATCGACCTTTCAGAGTACAGTGTTAGCGAAGAGCGACAATAGTTTTTACAGTATTAAACTGACGTTTTGCGCATCCGAGCTGCAAAAGCGCCGTCGATACCATGGAGATGTGGAAGCGATCGAAACATTCCATCCTCAACCAGCTTCGCCGCCTGACGCGGAAGTGAAACAGGATCCAGCACGAAATCACGATTCCGTTCAAGAAATGCCGCTACCCGATCCTGATTTTCAGTTGGTTCGATTGTACAAGTGCTGTATACGAGGATGCCATTTTGCCTGACACGAAGTGCAGCAGCATCCAGTAAGGAATCCTGCAGCTGAACAAGATCCCTGATTTGTCGCTCGCTTCTTTTCCAGCGCATATCCGCCCTTTTCGAGAGCACCCCAAGCCCGGAACATGGAGCATCGATTAGTAAAAGATCTGCCTCCGGCAACGTCAAGACCTGATCTGGCAGTGTGGCATCCATCGTGAAGTAATCCACGTCGGGGAAACCAATCCGCTGTACGGAACTCTGAACCAGATCAAGTCGAGCCTGGGATTTATCGACGGCAATCATTCGACAATCTCCCCGGACACGCTCGAGCATATACCCGGTCTTCCCACCAGGTGAGGAGCACAGGTCGATGATGGTCTGGCCACGCTGTGGATCAGCTATGTCTACTACGAGGCCTGCAGATTCGTCCTGCACCGTAAACCAACCATCCTTGAAATACGAAGACGAGAGCAAGTCCTGGAGGACAGTACAGTAGAAATATCCTTCCAGGTACTGGCCGGGCTCAATCTCAACTCCAAGGCTTTCAACGGCAGCCTTAACATCATCTGTTTTGACTTTCGCGGAGTTCACCCGGATACAGTGTCGGGGCCGATCGTTGTTATAAGCGAGAAGATCTTCGGTCTGCTTCCTGCCAAACTGATCAATCCACCTGCTAACCATCCAGTCAGGATGAGAGTATCGAACACCAAGGTCCGATACGCCACTACCAGTTTGCGGAGCTGGAGGACCATCTCGCTGCAGCCGCCTCAAGACGGCATTTACAAGCCCTGTCACCTTCGGACCGCATTCAGTGCGGGCAAGATTTACGGCATCGTTGATCGCGGCATAGTGAGGAGTAGAAAGGAAGAGCAGATCGTAACAACCAATCTGCAGGACAATCCGGACACACGAATCCAATTTTCGGCTGCCTGAATACGAAGCGTCGATTATATGGTCGAGCCAGCGCTTCTGTCTCGTAATACCATTGATATATTCGCGGGCTTGCCGCCGAGAGCGAGCGTCAGCATTCTTCATCAAGTCAGGTGATGATTCATCAGACAAGGACTTGAATACAAGGGTGCGAACTGTGCTCGCGTTGTTCTCAGACATGTTCACTCAATTGGTTCGGCAGGCAAAATACCTTTCAGTTTGTACAAAAAGAAAAGGGCCGACAATGTCGGCCCTTTACTGAACGGTGATCGTGGTGAACCCTGTCAGGCAAATAAACTCAAAATACTCGGTCGCTCGATTTGATTGACCGTAATGCTGGCACTGTCACCATATGCATCGGTCAAGTGTTGCTCAATTATTTTTCGAGCTTCGGCAAACGTCGCTTCTTCAATGAGAACGACTGCCAGACTGGTGCCCCTCAACTCGGATTTGAAATCTCGACTCTGAAAGGTAGAGACTTTAAACTCCGCATCATCCAGGGTAGAGTCAACCTGAAAGAAGTGAATGCTTAACGCTTGATCTTCCTCCTGCACCATGCAAATCAAGCGTGCATCGCCCATTCCTTCCTGGACGATTACGCCATAATACTCTGGAGAAAATGTCTTTACCTCACTCATGCTACCGCAACCTGATCTCTGTTGGCCATGGCCTAGATTATCGACCTAATCCCTGAATAATTTAGTGTGAATGACCCATTGATCCCGTCAAATATTCGGATTTGCAATATTAATCGGAATAGTGCTCAGTGTAGTGGCTCATGCCAAGCAGCCTGCCGAATTCATGTCAGCCGATATCATCAATCAGACCCGTCCGGACGGCATGGATAAAATCCGTCAGGACCGGAGTGCCACCTTCGTCCCTGATCAGAAGTGCCAGTTGACCGCGATGGTATGAGCTGTGCAGCAACACATGAATGAGTATCTCCTCGACTCGATTCGCCCACGGGATGCCCTCCGAATTAACGTACGCGACCGGTCGGGAGAACTCCTCAGCATCGATCTCGTCCAGTAGTGAAAGGTACGCCAGGTTCAGTCGTCTCACGGACTCGAGAAATCCGTTGATAGTGACTTCCGGCCAGACCATGATGCCGGACGAAGAGGCCTGCAGCCGGTCAAGCCATAACTGCTCTGCTCCAAGAATGTGACCAAGAATTGCTTTTTGCCTGTTGCTGATCGCTGACTCCTGACGTTTTAGTGCCTCGGCAATCTCCTGGTTCGCCCACAGATTATAGTCAAACTGTACTGCGTAGTAAGTCTTCGAAGCCACAATCTTGTGTATCCTCGGCTTCACACCGAATAGCCAGAAATTCCGACGGCACGACAAAATAGTCGGGATAAAATCCCGATTAGTCAATTCACGAACAGCGATTCTCGCACCGGATTACTTTGTAACGAGGTCGAAACCGTCCCAACGCGGAGCGTCAGGTCCAGTAAGGTGTACGCCACCGATCCATTCATCGATATCATTTAGTTCAAGATTATCGATCTCGCCAGCGGCAACTCCTCGCCCGGCGTCGGTAAGTGACAACCTCAGCGTTTTGAAACCGGATCGGCGACCAGGTCTGAAGAAATCTGGTTCGGATCGGACCAGAGGTGTGCTGCACATCAATAGTCCCTCGATATACCTCCAGAAAGACGAGTCTCCGAGATAACGCGCCGTTTCGAGTGCCTGGTGGTTCGAAAAAAGTGCAACTGGATTCAGTACTTCACCGGCCAGAATCTGCAGAATGGAATTGCGTGAGCGGCCCAGTCCATTTGTCACAGACGGATACTCCTCAAGTAGACGGGTCCTGGCAGCAGGCAGGTGTGGAAAACTCGAACAATCGACCGTGGCCAGTCCCCTGTGATCTTTCGATGTGAAGTTGCGCCAGAACTGAACCGCCGTATCCAATTGGGACTCTGTTACGGCAGTTCGAGACTCCAGCTTCTGGTCGATAATCCCCGGCTCCTGCTCAGCGATATAATCTGACATCAGGACTGCCGATAGATTGGTCTCGCCAATCCCGGTTGATGAAATGACATCCAGTATCTGGCACAGTTGTAGTTGATCGTACAGATCATGTTCGAAAAACAAGACAACTTCTCCATATTCCGCATGCTTCAGAATTGTCTCATCGCGCGTCACGAACTGTCGATAAACGGAATCGCTTGAGGATCCCCAACCGCAACTTGCAATAAAGTCTGCGCGCACACGGGACAACGACTCCAGGTGTAGATCTGGAACGGGCCCGTCGTGCAATACATCATCCCAAGAGAGCAGGTCTGCGTCTTCTACAACTGACTCGATCAACTCTGCTGCAGATGAACCGTTTGTTATTATGAGCTGTCGTGAACGCATACTTTAGATCAGCAGTTTTTCCAATTCTCTGGCTGCAACAATTATCGGGTCGATTGAGGGAGCAAACGGTGGTGCATAGATCAGATCTACTTCTTTTATCTGAGATACGGTCAGCCTTTGTCGGATGGCAAGAGCAAGAACATTGGCCCGAAGAGCAGCACCTTCTCCGCCAACCAGTTCGGCTCCAATGAGACGCCCACCGCGCCTCATGCCAACCAATTCGATAGAAATGTCCCGAGAGCCAGGATACATACCTGCGCGAGACCCGG
Organism: Rhodothermales bacterium; assembly: GCA_013002165.1. Classification (GTDB taxonomy): domain Bacteria; phylum Bacteroidota; class Rhodothermia; order Rhodothermales; family JABDKH01; genus JABDKO01. The sequence goes on from JABDKO010000319.1 coordinate 35,508, forward strand.
CTACGATTTTATTCGAGACTATGTCGAGACCGGCAGCCTCGGCCTCGTTTCGCCGTATTCCGACGGCGGCAACCTCCAGGTCGAACACCTTGACTGCACTTGCCGGAGTGACCCCGTGAAATCGCGCTGGCTTGCCACGACCACGCCTGGCCGCATTTGAGCCCGCAACGCGAGCGGTACGATACGCCGTTGGCGCAAGTGGTGAATGGATCATTGCCCCATCAACAATTCGCTCCACCTCGATGCAATCACCACAGGCCCAGATACCTGATGCTGATGTCCGCATGTGCTCATCGACCCGAATACCTCCACTGACCCCTAACCTTATGCCGGCGTCTAAGGCAAGAGTACTATGCGGATCAACACCGACTGCAACAACTACAAGGTCGCAACCTATCAGCTCACCACCGACAGTCTGCACAGCTTTCACGTGACCGGTTGCGTCAGCTTCGATTCTGGAAATCGAGTCCTTGCGTACGGTAACACCATGGCGAGACAATTCATTGTGGATGATTTCTCCATGAGCACTTCCAACGTAAGAGTCCAGAATATGCGAACCGCGATGCACGATAGATACGCGAACTCCCGCCTTGCTTAGAGACTCGGCAACCTCCACACCAACGTAGCCGCCCCCTGCTACGACCGCATGTTTCGCCGGGCGCTGGTTCAACATCTTCGTGACCTGGCGAAGATCGTCCAGTGTGCGAAAAAGAAATACGCCGGTAGAGTCCTCCCCTGCTACAGCGAGTCTACGTGCCCGGGCGCCGGTGGCGAGTACCAGCTTGTCGAAGCGCTCATCCCACGTCCGTCCGTCAGCTGAATCTTCAATCGTTAGCGTTCGAGTCGCCGCATGCACTGCGGTGATTCTATGACCTGTTCGCACATTGATATTTCGGGAACGGGAAAATTCGGCAGCAGTGTTGACAACAAGCTCATCGATCGTTTCAATAAGCCCGGAAAGCACGTACGGCATTTCACAGGCGCCATAGGATATGTTCGCGCCAGCCTCAAACATCCAAATGTCGGCTGAAGGATTCACCCTCCGTGCCTGAGCTGCAGCTGCCGGACCGGCAGCGACACCACCAACAATAGCTATTCGTTCCTGGTACATTTCTCGCCGACAATAAATTATTGAAGCCCAATGTACTTGTATGAGCAACGAAGTACCACTACCTATGCTGGGCAGAAATCACCGGTTCAGCTGTATAGTGAATAGTAATGTAATGCGTACATTTACAGCATCTCCCACAATGATTCACCGGGTTTGTAGCGAATGAAGTTAGAGCATATCGGAATTGCTGTCACGGACGCCATTGCTGCAGCCGCCGTTCTGCAGCAGGTGCTTGAGATGCCAGTTTACAAAACTGAGTTTGTTACAAACGAATCGGTGGTAACGCACTTCATCAGTACAGGCAACACAAAAATTGAGTTGCTGGAGTCTACAAACGATGGCTCTGCCCTCGCTAAATCAATAGACAGCCGCGGGCCCGGCCTACATCATCTGGCATTTGAAGTGGATGACATTGACGCGGCATACTCCAGAGTTACCAATGCTGGTTTCACCCCACTCTCCAAGGCACCGTACGAAGGCGCAGATGGGAAACTCGTTTTCTTTGTCCACCCCCGAGACACGGCCAGGGTCTTGATTGAGTTCTGCCAGACCAATCGACCCGCAGGTAAAACTCGCACGATAGCAGATATCGACGTTATTGAGACTGGACAGTTTACCGCTCCTCTCACAATCGTCTTAGGTTTTACGGCAACAGATCCTGTCGTGAGGCCCCTGGAGGCATCCCGGCACCTCGTGTTTCTGCCGCAGGAGAGTTCGCTCACGGCCTCATTCGTAGACGAAGCCTGCAAGGCGGACAAGAAGTACGATGTGCTTGTCGCAGAATCCTCCATCAACTCAATCGAACCAGTCGACAAATTCCCGCTCCGACCTGATTCTATGGTTGTTGTTGGTAGCGCCCTCACTCCTCCAGGATGGCCAAACTACGCGCGTCGGTGTCTCGTGATCGCAGATCGCCTTTCGGATCAACTAAATCCGGAGACGGCAGCCCACCCGGATGTCTCGATCGCTGTAGTCCCGCAGCTCCATTCAGCACAGGAGCGGGCTTCGATAGTCGCACAAATTATCCGTTCTTTTTTGTGACTTCAACTCGCGTTTCTGGCAGTCGTACGGTGCGAACAACTGGTACGAATGACCGTTAATGCCGCAGAAGCGAGTAATTATGCCCATCGATCTCAACACAAAAGTCTCTGCGCTGCCGCGTCAACCCGGTGTGTACATCCACCGCGACGTGAACGGCAAGCCCCTGTATATCGGGAAGGCTAAAAATCTTCGATCCCGTGTGCGAAGCTACTTCCAGGAAAGCAGACCGCTGGATGGAAGACTGGGAGTAATGGTGCGCAAAGTTGCCGACGTGGATGTGATTGTGACTCACACGGAGGCGGAAGCACTCATTCTGGAAAACAACCTTATAAAGGAGTTACGACCGAGATACAACATCAATCTTCGCGATGACAAGTCGTATCCCTATGTCTGCATCAAGAACGAAAGATTTCCACGCGTTTTTCCGACCCGGAAAATTGTAAATGATGGGTCTAAGTACTTCGGTCCTTACACATCCGTCAAGAACTTGAGGATCGTTCTTGACACAATTCGGTCTCTGTTTAAACTTAGAACGTGCTCCCTCAACCTGAGACAAGACTCGATTGAAGAAGGCAAATTTTCAACATGTCTTGAATACCACATTGACAATTGTGCGGGACCCTGTGTAGGCTATCAATCCGAGGAGTCCTATATGAACGTGATTGCGCAGGTCGAACAGCTTCTCAATGGAAAAACAAAGGCTCTGCGCAGTTTGCTCGAGGAGGAAATGCATGATCAAGCTGACAGCATGAATTTTGAAGCTGCTGCGGATCTCCGGGATCGTATCAATGCACTGGAGAAGTATTCGCGACGACAGCGTATCGTGAGCAATGACTTTGAGGACCGTGACGTTTTTGCTATTTCCGTTAATGCCGAAAACAAAATTGGCTGCGGCACCGTGTTTCAAGTCCGAGAAGGTGTCGTTGTGGGCAGACAACGAAAGTATCTTCGGGGTCTTCAGGACCGGCCCCTCCCTATGATTATGCAAGCATGGGTCGAACGTTACTACAGCGAAGCGACATTCTTTCCAGACGAGATTTTGCTTGCTGATCCTCTCGAAGATGAAGAACCTCTGCTTGATTTCCTGAGACAGAAAAAGGGTCGCACGCCCGCAATCAAGATTCCGGTCAGGGGTGACAAGGCTGCTCTCGTCCGCATGGTCAGCATGAACGCCCGTGTCCAGCTTGACGAGTACTTACTTGAAATCGAAAAAGAAAAGGAGGCTCGAATTCCTTATGCCCTCAAGTCACTACAGGCAGATTTGAGACTACGTAGCTTGCCAAAGCGCATGGAGTGTTTTGATATTTCTCATCTGGCAGGCACAGGCACCGTCGCATCGTGCGTCGTTTTTGAGAACGGCCTTCCGAAAAAGTCTGAGTACAGAACCTATAATATCAGGACGGTAGAAGACGGAAAACCGGATGACTTTCAATCAATGAAGGAAGCCGTAACGCGACGCTATCGTCGAGTTCTAGAAAACAACGGACCATGGCCTGAGCTAGTTGTCATAGATGGTGGCAAAGGCCAGCTCAGCAGCGCCGTCGAAGCACTGAAGGAGGTCGGCGCATACGGACAATTCCAGGTTATCGGACTAGCAAAGAGACTGGAGGAAGTATTTTTTCCATTCGACTCAGACTCCGTTATCATCCCGAAAACGAGTGCAGCGCTACAGATACTTCAGCGTATCCGTAATGAGGCTCACAGGTTTGCGGTAACGTCGCAACGGAAACAGCGAAAGAAAAAAACACTCACCTCTGAGCTAACGTCAATCGATGGCGTCGGCGAAAAGACCGCCCGAAAGCTGATGAAGCACTTCGGATCGGTACGGAGAATAAAGAATGCAGATCTCGCAGCCCTGGCCGACGCCGTTGGAGATCGACTGGGCACCAGGGTTTACTCGTACTTCAACGAGGCCGCGGACTAACTCTATTTGGTCACGCGTACTGTCCGCGGATATACCGATACGATCCCGGTGAATATTCCGATTATGACATCAAGCGCGGTGAACTCCGTCGTAATTGTGTAGTCGTCGGCGCCATCAGCCATGTCAGCCGTATCCACTTCATTGATAGGTACCAGCCCGAAGAGAACATACCACTGGCGGACTTCGTCAATTTCACCTGTCGTAGCCCCGCCTTTCCCGACCACGTGATCGATCGAATAACATCCAGTTAACATCGTACACGTAAACAGCACAAGCAACATGGACGTGAATACCGATCTTTTCATATTAACCTCCTGGTTATTTTGTCTATCAGTCGACCGTACAACTGACAGGATAATGCGCGGGCAAATCTAAGTCATCCGGCAATCCCATCCAAGCAGTCTGACAGCAGTCACTTTACTGCGGGCTTCTGCTTTCAGCGGGATCGGAGCCCTACTTTTCTTATCATATCGAATCGTAACTCGAATAGACTCACAATGCTTAATTATATCTGGGCGGGCCTGATCATCTTCAGCCTCGTATTTGCGATGGTTTACGATGTTCGAGACATGGCGAACGACACGTATCGCAATGGCGATCCCCTGCCGGTAGTGTTGTCCTTCCCCGAATCGTACGACTCAGGAACTCGCAGGCAAGAGGTCACTGTTTCACTGCCGGAAGGGGTATTTAACGAACACTACGGCGTCGACCATGAAGGCGACCTCGAATTCCAGGGAGTGCTGCTTCAGACGACCGATGGTGCTGAACTGCGTTTTGCCCAGGGTATTGACTTACCAGAACCCCTTGGTACGATTCGAAGCCATATATCCAGGCGAGAAAATGATCTTCGCGGCCCAGTGATTATTGCGGGATCAGATTCGACGTCCGCAGAGGCAACAGTACTCTTTAATAAGACTCGTTTTCTGAAGCTGACCGCCATTTCCCAGGCGGCGCTGGACTTCGCCGAAACTGCGGTCACTCTGGCCATCGGACTGATCGGAGCACTTGCACTGTGGATGGGCCTACTGCGTATCGCCGAAAAGTCGGGGATACTCTACAGCCTCGTTCGGTTTACACAGCCAGTCCTGAAGAAACTTTTCCCGGAGATTCCTGAAGACCACCCGGCCTTTGGAATGATTGTTCTGAACCTTACGGCAAACATGCTGGGACTCGGCAATGCCGCGACTCCACTCGGCATAAAGGCAATGGAGGAACTACAAAAGCTGAACCCGACGGAGGATACCGCGACAAATTCAATGGTGATGCTCCTTGCATTGAATACTGCTTCCGTGCAAATCGTACCGCCGGTGCTACTTGTTGCGATAATGGGCCTGCAGATTAATCAGCTGTTTTTTTCCATTCTGATAGTGACTTCGATGTCAGCAACCATCGCTGTTCTGACCGCCAAGCTTTTCTCCCGTTTTAAAAAACACAAGGCGACTGACCCGATGAGGATCAAAGCCGGTGAATCTGAGGAGGTGAAGTAATGGAATTTATCCGCGGATTTATCGATGTCGTCTCCGTTTTTGTACTACCGGCCATAATCGTCGGCTTCCCGCTCTACGGGCTGATCAAAAAGGTCCCCGTGTACGAAGAATTTGTCGAGGGAGCGAAAGAGGGATTCAACGTGGCAGTAATGATCATCCCGTATCTGGTAGCCATTCTTTTTGCGATCGGTATGTTTCGCGCGTCTGGTGCCCTCGATTTTCTCATCGATGGGTTAAGACCGTTGATGACAGCTGTTGGTATCCCGCCCGAGATTATTCCAATGGCGATCGTGAGACCGTTGACCGGTTCAGGGTCTGCCGCCATCGTTCTCGATATGATCAACGAGTTTGGCGAGGACTCGATACTCGTCAAGATGGCAGCAACCATGTTCGGCTCAACAGAGACGACGTTTTACGTTCTCGCAGTCTATTTCGGTGCCGTAAACATCAGGAAGACGCGGCATGCCGTACCGGTAGGGCTCATAGCTGACGGTGCAGCAATGATCCTGGCTGTCTTTGTCGTGAGGCTACTGTTTGGCTAAACCTGGGATTATGTCTCCAGCAGGCAATTCTGACTAAGAAACTCGGTGCCAACATAGCCATCCGCAGTCTCGTCGTTCTTCCATTGCCGGCCATCAACGAAGTAACGGAATTCGTGGGCGGTACCCGGTTTGAACGATATTGACCGCGTCCATTCTCCGTCCTTGACGCTCAATTTCATAGGATGCTTCTTGGCATCCCAATCGTTGAAGTCGCCAACGACGGCTACACTTTCCTCTGCCACGGTAGCAGGTAGTTTGAATGTGACTTTGAGAGATTTGCCCTTGGGGCTAAGCTTTTTTTCGATCATTGGATGAACTCATGGTAGGATTGCTGATTCGCCGCTAATCTGCTTGCTTCTCTAAACAAGTATTACACAGGAGTCTCGCAGTGGTTCACCAATTGAGGCATATCGGATCAAGTTAGGAACGTAGTTTGTTTTGCTGAACAGATTCACGGTGAAGTTGTTGTAGAATTATTCCTCCTGCTTAACCAGACATATCGAGTGCGTCCGCTTCCACTCTTACTGCTTACAACCATGCTCTTGATGGCGTCATGTACATCCGGAGACAATCTGAATCGTGCTTCCGGCGAACCAGCTGAAGACGATGCCGGTTTGCTCTTCTCTTACCGTCAGCACAATGGACTGGACTGTTTCATGGTGTCCGATTGCGGATTCCTGGTCGAAATCGACTCATCGTATAGTATTAAATACTATGAGGATAGCGGTACAATGTCATTGCGGACTGAGGGCACACTGACCGCCGAGGACTTCCGTCAACTAACGGATATTCTTGCGAGGGCCGGCTTCTCCGAACTACCCGAGTTCATCCCGCATCCCGACAGTAAACGTGGACGGAGAACACTTACTATTATGTCAGCGATCGGTACATCTGCTCCGCATACCGTCACGGTTTTCGAGGAGGAAACAGATTATCCCTTCCCCGAATCGTTTTTGAGTGTTGCTCAGGAACTACGAGCGTTTCTTCTCGGTATGTCCGGTGTCGAAACTGGAATGCGTCTCGATAGAACACCGAGGAAATTTTAGCAACTGCAGTCTGAGTTGTAGTCGAACCGTAGTTCGGGCGTCAGTTTTTTAAGATTCTATTCTGTTTTGGCTATTTCAGTTTTGTGCGTGAACCCACTTTCTGGTACATTAAGGTACCTGCTGCGGTCATTTCACTCGAATGAGCCCAACCTTGCTAATACTATTTCGGTCAGCAACTAACGTAGCTACGGAAAAGTCTGTCTTCCCCCTGTGGCCCTATACCACCCAAAATGGATAATACTATGCGTAATCGGATACTGCCGATCGGTATCACCCTGTTTATCGCGATGCTAATCACTGTCGGAGTACTCTGGTTAAATAACCAGAATGACGACAGTATTGCAGAGACACCAAAACTTGAGCTGTCGACTAATAATCCCAACGACCTCTCGATTTTTGAGTCCAAGCTGATACCGAAAAGCGAGAATCCCGGTGAGCGATTTGAGCACGACTTTATGCTTAC
>JABDKO010000027.1 GCA_013002165.1 Rhodothermales bacterium
ACAAGTGACCAAAGGTCGGTATCCTTGATCTCATTGTCTCGCGTAAATGCAACCAACCTGCGGTTGATGTCAACCATTTTCTCCATCTCCTCCAGTGCGAAGTAGCTTTCAGAAAGCGCATGCGCAATCGTCCAGTACTCACCATATCGGAGGCCCGATTTTTCGATCCTCTGTAGTGCACTTTCGTAATATGGAATAGCCTGCTCGTACTGGTTTTCGTCTCTGAAGAACTTCGCGATAGCGTGGTTCCATTCAATGGCATTGTCAGAACTGTCCGGGCGATATCGGTCCTCCAACGCAATGCACTCAGAAACCATTTCAATGGCTTCATCGGTTCGGCCAAGGCGTTGATACATGGCTGCAACGTTGAACTTCTGCGCGACATACTGCAATGACGATTCACCGTGGACAGCGAGTCCAACCTTGACTCCCAACTCGAAATATTCCAGAGCTTGATCGTAGAGGGCTCGACTGTAGTAGTACGAAGCGACTGTTGCTACGGCGTCGAGATACGAATTGCTATCACGACCCACCGACACTTCAAATGCAGACAGCGATTCGTCGTATAGAGAGTCTGCCAGGGGATATTCTTTCAGGCCCTGGTAGAGCATCGCGAGGCGTTGCAACCCAACTGCCTGATCTTCAGTCACCGCATCGTACTGCCGTTGCTCGATCTCCAGAAACTCGTTCAGATGTACGACGGCTTTAGTTGTATCGCCCGCTCGTGCATACCCATCAGCCTGCTGATACACGAACTTGGCATAGTAGTCGGATTCGCCGTTGAGCACATATTCCAGCTCGCGGGCAGCCTCGTGAAGAGAAGCGAAGTCCTCAAATCTTTCTGATTCGAAAAGAAGAACTGCATAACTCTCGACGGCGAAAGTGAAGTTACCGGCTATCGCCGTGAAATCAGCAGACGAGGAGTCGAGGACAGCTGCGGTCAGCGGGACAAGGTCGTTGAAAATTTTTAGAGCCTCGGGGTAATTCTCTTCCTCAATGTATGATAGAGATACCCCCGACAAGCCCACTACATAATCATACGTTGCTTTACCATAAGCCGACTCGAGCAACGGCAGTGATCGCACGAAGTACTGCCGAGCCTGTGCAGGGAGGTCCGCACCTTCAAACATCTTTCCAATCATATACACAGCGTCAGCAAACTCCGGCGACTCAGTACCGAGCATCAGCCCTGAAAGTCGTATGGATTCTTCAGTAGCAGCAACGGCATCATCGATTCTCGTGAGCAGAGCGAGTGCGTTTCCCATTTCACTGTACCATTCGGGAAGCTGCGATTGTGCGTCCTCAATGTCCTGATACAGCTCAATAAGCGCCGCGTACTGCTGGGCACTTTGTTGATGAGAGCCACCGAGAAGATTGGCGTACGCCTCATTCCGCAGACACCACATTGCATTTATACTGCCTTGTCCCTCGGCAGCCAGGTAATTCTCAGCAGCGTCTCCGTACGGGCCTGCGGAAGCAATGAATTGTTCCGCATTGTACAATTCTGACGCCCACAGGTACACGAAGTAAGCATAGCTTGCATTTTGCTTTCCGTAGTAACGGGCATAGTAGCCCTCGGCGCTATTGAAGCTTGCTATGGCTTTTTCAAATTCTCCCGTGCGTGCATACAGTCGCGACAGATTCTCATACGTGTCGCCAAGATCAAGACTGTCTGGATTCGACAACTCCGTGCGAATCTCGAGTGCCACATTCAACCACTCTTTTGCTTCGGGATATTCCTGGAGATCGGTAAGGACGTAGCCAAGGTCATCAATGATTTCCGCATAGCGTAACGATCGCTGGCCCGAAATTTCTTCCTGACCGGCCGCAGCAATCCGCATCAGTCGCGCTGCCTCAGCGAAGTTGCCATTTCCGTACTCGATACCACCCTGATTATACAGGCTGTCAACAGAAACAGCCTGATCCTGGGCAGCTGCCGGCATCAACACCAGCAACATTACCAGGACCAGGCTGCCTGAAATCTTATGAATCATGAAGGGACGGTTTCTCAGATTCCGTCAAACCTATGGAAGGTCCGTTTTGGCGTACCCGGTTTGATCGGAAAGATTGCTTACGCTGGACATCACTTCAGAAACCAGGACGGATTCGCGGCTGCCGATGTCAGTAGCGTCGACTTCAACATCTGCAATCGACTTGACACCTGCGTCCACTTCTGACAGATTGCTAATCTGCATCGCTGCTTCTGAGAGACTCAGCTTGTCATAAGGATTCATCTTATCGTACCGATCGACATCGGCAAGATTCGAAATACCTTCCGTGCCAATGCTCATCAACACATCACTGGTAGCTGATATATCAACCGCTTCAGGAGTCTCTCCCCCCATAGTTTTGGGATCCCCTGTCTGATCGACGAGAGAACTTACGTCGATGTCCGACAGTGAGGACACAATGGCGGACTCATCGCCCGTGTGTGATTCCTGCTCGGCCCGCTGTTGGACACATCCTGCAAACACCAGGACTGCGACCAGAAATGATATATGTTTCATTATTAACACCTGTTATTCAACTGTGAGGATAACGTGGGCCACGCATTCTTATTGCGCGACTATTCCTCTTCCAGGTATGGCTCGAATTCTTTCTTGTACTCCTGCGTCATGAAATGAGCCAGAACAAGCTGTGTATCCATCGATTGAGCAGTCGCGTTTCCGTACCCTTGTTCTGAGCTGAAGAATATGGATCCATTGTACATGCTCAGCCTTCCGTGCAGCATACCATCGCTGAGCTCTACAATCTTTCGATACATTGCGGCTGGCGGATTGAATCCTTCAGGTGCGTTCATAACAAGAGTGTAAACACTGATGACTTTCATGAAGTCCAGGTCATCCCGTCCCCAGATAGCTTTTTCCGAGGCTACCATCGGTGTAGAAACACCTTCCACGGAAACGACAACTTTAAAGGCGCCACTCTCAAGCGTAGCGTACGCATATCCGAGTTCATCAAGGAATCCTTTTGTTTTGTCTTGAGCAGATGCAGTACCTACGATGGCAAAACACAGTACAAGCGGCAAATATTTAAAAGCTTTCATAATTCGATTATTCATTTCAATGGAGGATGGATGACAGAGTTAATCATTCGAGGGTATCTGAACAACGACAATTTCCTGAACTATGCCGCCCTTGATTCGGACCGCAAGACCAATCTCTCGATAAAACCTGTAGCGGGTTTCATTGCTGTCGAGATTCTTGAAATCGTAGATCAGGTTCTCGAAAAACAGATCGACGTCGTCTCTGGACATTCCCAAACTCAGTTGACCTTCGGAGGACGAACCCAATCCAACTGTTGTGATATCCAGTGACGGGGCATTAGGCCCTTTCAACGCGATCGCCAAAACCTGGGTAGAAGCTATGACCGCGATACCATGATCGTCATAAACTGTCCGACTTAACTTACTTCTTCCGGCCAGAGGAACACTGGAACCGACGCCAAGGCGTTCTTCAACAACACCAATCTTTTCGCCGAGTGATACTCCCTCTCCGTTTGCAAGCTCAACAGAACTGAACGCTCGATATGTCGGCGTGCCTTTCCTTTTCATTGCGGTTTTGGATAGCGAGGTGCTTCCGACGGCGTTAGCCACCTCGACATATTTGTCATACGCAATATCCCACCATGCAGATGATGGACTTGCTTTGCCCAGATATTGCTCAAACAACTCAAGAGCCTGTCGGCCCTGATTTCCTTCTGCAAGGATAAACGCCCTGTTGTACGTCAATGCTGTCTCAACTGCAGCGGGCACCTGGCTGCTACGGGTAAGCGACCGTCCGACCTGTTCTGCCTGATCGAACTGTGCAGTCGCCTGCGACAACGTGCCTCCGGCACCGACGGCAACACCCGCGTTGATGAGGACTGCAGCTCGTGTTGTTGCATCCAACGATGCATCACTCTGCGCCAGACGGGCAGCATCTTCAAGATACTGCAATGCTTGTCCGACGTCCTTACCGGCAGGACGCAACAAATAGGCTACACCCAGATTTGCCTTGGCAAGAGTCAGGTCCGGATTCAATCGCAGTGCCTCTTTGAGCGCTCCAACTGCGTCCCACCACAGTTCTTCGTCTATTCCGCGAACCTCTGCCTCAAGTGAAGTGGGTCTACGATAGAAACCGCCTACCAGAAGGTGTCCTACATTAAACGATCTGACATCGTCAGCATCAAGCGCGTCGCAATACTGCATCAGATAGGTATACCCGAGATTTGCCCAGGCCTCGTGTGCACCGGGAAACTCGCGTGTTACGGTTCGAAACGCTCTTGCAGCCGACGAGTATTGCTCAGTCATCAGGAACAGCACACCGTTGTCGAATGCTGACATTGCTGACCATAGTTCTGACTGGCGCTCATCGATGTACGCAAGTCGATCCTTCCATGACGGATGGTCGTAGTTAAGAGCATGGAACGAATCGTAGTTGGAGATATCTTTGTCGATGAACCTGGAAAAGCCACGCAGCAGCTTGTCATTCGAGTAACCGGCTGCCATTGCAACCTTGTAGCCGTGTATATCCGCTTCGAGTTCTGCCGACCTTCCGTAAGCTACCTCGATAAAATCAGTCTCTTCGGCCTGACGTCGAGCGCGGCCTTTTGCGGAGTGCTCGTTCTTGATATGTCCAAGCTCGTGGCCTAGAACGAGTGCCAGTCTGTCGGGCTCACCTTCGACGATCGCGTCGAGCAGTCCTGTAGAAAAAACCATAAGTGAGAACATCTCACCATCTGCAGGTGGACCCGGGTCGTAACCGATGCACTGGTTTTTTTCGCACTCGATTGCGAATGCCTGTTGAAATACGTTGTAAGAGCCTGCCCAGGCGAAGGCATCAAGAGGACCGTCCTTGACGGCAATCAATGGCGGCCACATGTAGCCGTCAATCGGTTCCGAAACCGCGAGAACTCGTTCGGCGACTTCACGAACCATGTCGCAGTCAGCTTTTGGAACGGTGGGATCGCAGACGAATGCCATGTCCCGTTGATTATGTGGGTTGACAGGATCTGTGTCTAACGAAAGAGCAGTAGCTGTGTTACCGATCACACCGATCGATAGTACAGCTACGACCAGAAGAATATAATTTTTCATTGTCGTAGAGGATTGTTGAAGTTCTAAACGACCAGAAGAATCTTGTTTGCGATGTGCATAGATTCCCAAGAAATGGTCACCGGCCGGCAAAGCAATTCGCATTCCGTTTCTCATCGAACGTCGGATAATCGTCGTGAAGGGGTCGAATTCGACGATTGCAAGTTTCGTTGTCTGAACCATCGAGCATACGGATGTGAGCGGATTTCAAGACAACATTCAATAATACAAAGGTCACTTATGCACTGCAAGAATTTTCTTCTTGCGAGCAATTCTACAATCGTTACAATATTGGTGCTATCAGTCTCGTTATGCTCGTTGCGACCCTGAAAAAAAACGTGTGTTCTTCCAGCGATTGTCTTGAAAGTTGTACGCACGATAGCAGGTCGTTTTCAAGCATTGTAGCGACATCCTCAGAAAAGGTACGACCGCGGATCAGGCATGTAATTTCAAAGTTGTACAGGAACGATCGATAGTCAAAGTTTGCTGTTGATACTGCTGCGTAGTCATGGTCGACAACAAATACTTTTTGATGCATGAAGCCTTCCTCGTAGAGATAGACTTTTGCGCCGGCTTTTTCTACTTCCGGCAGGTATGCATACGGCACGTACTTGAAGAGCACATTGTCCGTCATCTTCGGAACGATTATTCGGACATCTACTCCACGAAGGGCAGCGAGTTGGAGTGCGCCGAGCACTCGTCCGTCTGGAACGAAATACGGCGAGGCAATCCAGACGCGTTCTTCGGCTGACTCAATGGCGTGCGTAAATAACAAACCACACGTTTCGAGATTGTCCGCCGGTCCGGACGCAAGAACAAGAGCTTGCTGATCGTCCCCCTTTTTCACGCTGGCCTGTCCACCCGGTGCGGTCCAATTCAGGTCCAGCGTAACCTGATGCCCGTAATACCAGTCACGGGCAAACGAGTATTGCAATCCGCTTACGGCGGGACCGCTAATCGCCAAGTGCGTGTCGCGCCACGGCGTGAGCTTTTTGTCTCGGCCAAGATACTCGTCGCCGACGTTCAACCCGCCCATGAACGCACTTTTTCCATCAACAATGACGATTTTTCGATGGTTTCGGAAGTTGAGGCGAAACCTGCTTAGCCAGCGCCTGTTGCCGCTGAACCCTGCAACATGTACTCCCGCATCACGCAGCGAGCCAACATATTTGCGACCAAGTTTGTAACTGCCTACCTCATCGTACAGTAAGTAAACCCGTACACCTCGGCGAGCGGCATGAATAAGGCGGTCACGAAATTGTCCTCCGACAATGTCATCTCGCACGATATAGAACTGCACGAGGACGTAGTTTTCTGCCTCGTCTATCGCTTCGAAAATTGACCTGAATGTCTCGTCCCCGTCGATAAGCAAACTTACCGAGTTGCCCGGAGTGAAGTTCAGAGTCGCGAGTTGTTCGAAGGCTCTCAGTTCTCCCTGTGCACGTCGATCATGACCTTCCTTGGGATCTATCGCGACCGTCTCAGCCGGTGCCCTCGCACCCCGTAGCATCTTTTCAACCTGAGCATCAAATGATCGGAGTGCATTTATGTAGTTGCTGAATCTAGCTCGACCAAAAACCCAGTACATTGGCAGCGACAAGAACGGCATCAATACGAGACCCAGAGCCCACGCAGTAGCTCCCTGGGAAGTCCGTGTTTTGACAATGGCATCAATTGCAAAGCCAAAACCGAGTAAGTATGCCAGTGGAACTACCGTCGGAATGAAATACTCTGTTATCAGTTGAAGCATCGAACCGGTTATGAAGTCCACCTAAATAATACGCCCCGCGCCTGCAGATTGCGAACGGTGGATTTATTGCCATGTAGGGGATTCTCTGACAAATAAAGCGGGGGTGGTCTGTCGAATACAACACGCAAATTCAAATATCGTAGGATAGTATGACCTCGCCTCACGGATCAGGTAGCGGAATCATGAACGGCCCTCTGGACACTCATTACGGCAAGCACGGTGTGCCAGACGACCAGGATACATTTCTTGCGCTGCAAAAGAACCTTGTTCGCCAATTTGAGGCTGTATTTCCCCATGCACTGCTGCCTCGCACGGTGGTTGTAATTCCCAGTCTGAGCCTGGACCGAAAGGAACTGGAAAAGATTGAAGGCGCTCATCATTATGAGGAGCGACTCTTGTGCTTGTTGATGCTCCTGAGGCTGCCACGGACACGTATCATCTACGTCACGAGTCAGCCAATTGCGGCGACTGTTATTGACTACTACCTGAGCCTGCTGCCGGGGGTGCCCATGTCGCATGCGCGAAGTCGACTCTGCATGTTGACATGCCACGATGCATCGATGGTGCCACTGACGCAGAAGATACTCGACCGCCCGCGCCTGCTGAGTTCGATCAGGGACGAGCTGAGCGGACAGGAGTATGCGCACATGACGTGTTTTAACGCGACTACACTCGAGCGTAGTCTTGCACTGGCATTGGGAATTCCAATCTACGCAGCTGATCCGGCATTGAACCATTACGGAACGAAGAGTGGAAGCCGTGAGATCTTCAAGGAAGCGGGAATTGATGTTCCACCGGGATTTGAAAACATCCGGGATCGGCAGGATATTTTTGATGCAATAGCTGAACTGAAGGGATTGGATCCCCAACTCCGAAAGGTGGTAATCAAACTCAACGATGGCTTCTCGGGTGAGGGTAACGCTGTTTTCTCACTCGAAGACTGCCCGAATGACAACTCCGCGGGTGCGTGGGTTCGCAAGAACCTGCCCCGCTCAATCCGTTTCGAAGCTAAAACGGAAACCTGGGAGGCATTCATCGCGAAATTTGGATCGATGGGTGGAATCGTTGAGACGTTTGTCGAGGGAAAGAATAAGCAATCGCCATCGGCGCAGTGTCGAATCGACCCGTTGGGCAATGCTGTGCCCATTTCAACGCACGACCAGGTGCTCGGTGGACCGTCCGGCCAGGTGTTTCTTGGATGTACATTTCCTGCTGTGCCGGACTACCGACTGGAAATACAATTAGCTGGAATGCGCGTGGCAGAAATTCTCAAGGACCGTGGCGTCGTGGGGCGATTTGGAGTCGACTTCATTTCAGTACCACAGCAGAACGGCTCCTGGAAACACTACGCCATCGAAATCAACCTCCGGAAGGGCGGGACAACACACCCGTTCTTGATGCTGCAGTTCCTTATCGATGGATTCTACGACGAGGATACCGGTCGGTACTACACGCCGTCGCTGAAAGAACGATTCTACTATGCATCTGACAATCTGAAGCAAGAATCGTACAAGGGTTTACTACCTGCTGACCTGATTGATATTGCCGTGTATCATGATCTTCACTTTCACGGAGCGACACAACAGGGTGTAGTCTTTCACCTGATCGGCGCCCTGTCAGAGTACGGGAAACTCGGTGTCCTGTGCATCGGAGACAGTCCGACGAAGGCTCGCGAACTCTACGATCACACCGTCGAAGTCCTCGATGCCGAGACCAGGGATGATTGAATCTGCACCGTAGCGGTTGCGGGCCACGTGCGATTGTCGATGCAGTCTCCCGCCTTATTGAGCAAATCGCCGTTGAAGGTCGTGGTTTAATGATGAGAGAATACTGTTTCGCAATTCCGGTAGTGTGCGCTTGTCGCGCACGTTGAGAGCGCGAAGACCGGACAGCTTCTCGACAAGCTCAGCGCCCGCCTTTGTGTTTGTTGCTATGCCGCTCACAAGATCAATCTGGCGATCGTACGCCATTTGAACACCGACGACTGCGTAGGGGTCAGAGGCACACAGAATAGTGTATTGAATGTTTTTGTCAATCGCTTCCATCGCCACCGTTCCGTTGTACGGTTCAAGAGGTGATGCGCCAACCTCAATTACTGCAACGTCTGCCTTGACGCTACCGAGATGAGAAAGCAGCTTGCTGAGGGCGCTCTCATATTCGCTCTTTTCAACGACCGTTGTTGGCAGTCCTACGTCGACGAAATCAAATATGTAGTCTGCTCCGGCATCGTACATCGACAATACATCACGAAATCGACCTGCACCGGTCAGTTTAGCTGCTACTACCTTCATGCCTGACCGTTTCAGCTGCCGGATGACTATGCGGGCAGCAGTAGTTTTTCCGGCTGACATTGAGGTTCCAATAACGACAATGACGGGAGTTTCAAATAACACTTCAGGGACTTCCGGGACGACGGTCTTCATTGAGACCTTCCGATCATCCCGAAATACGTGACCACGATACGTTATTTCAATGAGCGGAGGGACTTGAGACGAGCGTGAAGTACATACGCCAAGCACTCCTCCTGTTGTCAGGATATGCATCTTTCCGTCGTCCTCGACGAACTTCCATGAACCAGTCGCTTCCAGTGTGGCGTATCGCGTCCCGAGAGCACCAATAACGAGATCACCCTCTCCTAACTCAATAAGCCGACCGCTGGTCAGTTCGATGTTTCGCAGTCCAGACGTATCATCAACTTCCGCTACAACATAGTCACCTTCGTGCCATTCAGCTCTTCGCAGGTGTCGTACTTCGACTTCTTCCCTATCGAATTTTGCGATCCGGCACATTGACGAATGATAACATCTCATGGCTCCACCCCGTATTCAAAATCGTCATAATTCCATGTGGTCATTACTTTGAATGGCTGGCATTTTGAGCAGCATCGCCAGCAATGCACTACGCTCAACCATCTTGTCGAAGTAGATAAACTCATGTACTGCGTGTGCACCATCACCTACCGGACCAAGTCCATCTAGCGTGGCGGTATGAGCCGCTGTAAAACTACCGTCGGATCCTCCACCCGCCAGACCTTCGGCGACAGCGAAATCGAGTTGTCGGGCTGCATCTTGCGCGGCATCCCATAGCAGGTTATTGCGTTTGTTTTTCTCAAGCGGTGGCCGGCCAAAACCGCCTGACACCTCTATCCGCGTTCCGGGTGTCACAGGTTTCAAGCCCATAAGCCGTTCTTCGATCATTCTGGCTTCCTCATCACTTGGCACCCTGACATCGGCGACTGCCGAACTCTCCGGAGCGACAACGTTGGCGCGCATTCCACCATCAATTTTTCCCACATTGACAGTGATTCCTTTCGTCGGGTCATTTAGTGAATCGAGAAATTGGACGACATGAGCCAGCTCAACTATCGCACTCGCACCTGTTTCCGGTGCGAGCCCGGCATGTGCGCTTTTTCCATAGATCTTGAACCGGTATACACCCGTACCCTTGCGACGCGTTTTCAGATTCCCATCCAGTCCAAGCGCGGGCTCCATCACAAGAGCCCTGTCTGCCTTTTTGGCCAGTTGAATGATCCGGTCTTTCGACTCGCGTGATCCAATCTCTTCATCTGAGTTGATGAAAACCACGGGGGCAACTCTCATTTCGATGCCGAGATCTCGTAAACATCTGAGGGCAAAAAGCAGTTGTACGATGCCTCCTTTCATATCGAAGGCACCCGGACCCGAGACCTGATTATTCTTTACACCCCATGGCATCGTCTTAAGCGTGCCAACCGGCCAGACTGTGTCACAGTGGCCCAGTAGCAACTGGGTGGCCTGGCTATTCGCCGGGTTGCAAGCATGGATGTGACCTCCGCTCCTGCCTTCACCGGGGATTATTTCAACGGAGAGGTCAAGATCAGCCAGTTGTTCACCCAGATAGTGCAGCAGTGGCTGCTGAGTAGAAGGCTCAAGAGACGGCGTCTCCATCTTGACCATAATCTCGAGCATGGACAACATCTCGTCTGTCCGATCCCCCAGATACGTAACCAATTGCGTCGACACTGTGTTCTTCATGAATCAACCTCATCGACTAAAACCTTCAGGAAGCGGGAACGCCTTCGCCTTTTCGATTTCGGTATAGTACCCGTAGGCAAGGAATGCGAGCAATGGTTCGTTGGCAATCATTTCCAGGTCGTCAGACTCAGATATGCGAAGCGACTTACGCGCAACGAACGCCTCCTCGACAATACCGACCATAAGGCTGTTGTCACCGAAACCGTCGACAATCCTGTCCAGTGAACAGCCGAGGTACAAATAGCTGTTGGCCACGTACTCGCCTGGTATTTTCTTTGCCGGCAACGTCGGAAAAGCCTGCAGCACTGCTTTCGTATTATCGTCACATCTCGGAGATGACGCGAGACTTGATAGAACCACCTGCGACGGCCTGGGAAACGATACTGTGAAATATCCGGATCGATCGGCATTCCTGTAAGTCGCATGCTTCGGAGTACAGACAAACCCGAACATGTTGTTCCATCCCATCGGCATGGCCATGTGTTTGGGCGCAAAATCCGACCTGCCGTCCGGTTCGGTTGTTCCAACCAGGACGAGAGGAGCAACTGTAAAAAACCGGTCCCATATCGGTTTATCGGTGTCTATTTCGACAATCGATTCCGGATTATTGAAGTCTTCCATTTCTTCCTCCACTCCTATCCCGAACTCATACCGCCGGTACCCCTACGTGCAATTCATACGGGACATCACAGGCTTTCAATAACCTGCTTCAGTTGCTCTCTTACCTTTGCGGCAACGGCATTAAGAGACGGATTCTCAACTGCCTGCATTGAGGCAATCGGATCCACAGCCGCGACTTCGGTCGTACCTGCGTCTATCTCGCGAACGATAACATTACACGGCAGCATCGTTCCGATTTTCGACTCGGCGTTTAAAGCCTCATGCGCAAGACCGGGATTGCATGCACCGAGAATCTTGTACTGCGGAAAGTCGATATCGAGCTTCTTCTTGAATGTCGCAGCGACATCAATTTCAGTCAATACTCCAAAACCGTGCGCTTGCAAGGCCTGGCGCACTACTTCCTCAGTGCTCTCAACCGATTGAGAAAGGGTTTTTGAAAAGTAGTACATGCTCACTTACCGGCTGGGGCTATTTTGCAGGTCGATAAACCAAAAATTGAATACGCTGGACAGGAGCCTGCGAAGCCTGTCAGAAGCGGCACGAACCCGATAAGTCCCCACCAGCTGCCGTAGATGAAACCGAGTACCAGTATCAATATTCCAAAAGATACTCTGATACTGCGATCGATATTTCCGACGTTCTTTTTCATGTTAGTAATTAGTCATAGTGACACAAATTAGATGCACCCTGATCTCAGTATGGCACACCGTGGCAACCAGTATATGACTAAACTGTCTGAGTGGGCGTGGCGGAATCTACCCTGTGTTTGTAGGACGATACCTGATATCCCGATTCTGGGACGGGATGGGCACTCTGTTACTCCGAGCGAAGCACATCAACGGGATTCCGCAAGGCCGCGCGCAGGGATTGGTGACCAACCGTCGCCAGGGCGATCAGAAGTGTGATCAGTCCCGCTATGATGAACGATGATGGTCCCAGCGGCATACTGAATGCAAACGAATCCAACCAGCGATTCAATAGGAACCACGCGACAGGAGCAGAAATCGTAAATGCGATCAGGACGATCGTGGTGGTTTCGGTTGATAGTAACCTGAGAATTTCCGTGACGGATGAACCAAGCACCTTGCGTATACCGATCTCCTTCATTCTTCGATTGGCATTCATCGCGGCTATTCCAAACAACCCGAGACAAGAAAGAACGATTGCCAAAGCTGCAGAGAACAGGATTACCCTTTGCCAGCGTCTTTCTTCCGAGTACAGCTGTCGCAAGCGGTCATCGAGAAACTCGACAACAAATGGTTCATCTGGCGCGATCCGAGACCATGCCGCTTCGAGTCCGTCCATGACCTCAACGATGTTGCCAGTAGCAAACCTGACCATCGTATAATTCTCACTCGCGAGTAGTGGGCTCATGTGCAGAATAGTGGGAGGAACTTCTTCACGAAGCGACAGAAAATTGAAGTCTGCTACCACCCCGACTACTTGAACACTGTCAAACTCGGCCAGGTAACTGCCGACCGGATCTTCCAGATTAAGAGTCTCAACAAAAGCCTCGTTCACAACTATGGAGTTGTCCGCGTCCTGCCCAAACGATGCTGAAAGTGCTCGGCCCGAAACCAATTCAATTCCGGTAGTTTCAAGAAATTCGGGATCGATTCGCATCGTATAGACGATCTGGGTCTCACCATCTCTGACCAGGACAGTCCGGGACCAATCGTCTCCAAATGAAGATGACGAGCCACTCACCGAAAGAACGCCCGGGACGGTATCCAGTTGGTCTTGATACAGGTCAGCAACATCCTCTGCGTTCGCGCGACCGGCATTCATGTCTACGAGGACCAGCTGCTCTGCCTCAAAACCCAGATCGCGCGAGTCGATATACTGCATCTGATTGTGGATCACGAGAACAGCGGCAATCATCCCGATTGATATTGCAAACTGAGTGACAACAACACCGCGCACAAAGACGTTACTGCGGCCGACGTTGGACTCCTTGTATCGCTCGCGGGCGAGATACAAGGCAGGATACAGACCAGCCGCTAACGTGCATACTATAATCAGACTAATCGATGCAAACAGAATCCGCGGGGATCGAATAAGATCGAAAGGCACCTGCTGTTCAGTAAATGAGTTGAAGAACGGCATCATTACGTCGGACAGAAACACTGCCACAATCGTGGCCGCCACCATGATCACGAGCGATTCTCCAAGAAACTGGGTTATGAGCTGTAACCTGCCTGCACCTAAAGACCGGCGCATCTCGACCTCGCGTTCTCTAAGATCAGCCCGGCCGATCGATTGTGTCACAAAATTGACACATGCAATGAAAAGGATCGCGGCTGCAATGAGCAGCAAAATGTTGGAGTATCTTCGGCTCGATACGATTATGTTGAATGCATCGACATCCGACGCGAAATGAACGTCATCCAGTGACTGCAATGTGACGGTAAACGCATCGTCCCTGTCCTCGAGCCACCCTTGCTCAATCGAGCTGGCAATTCGCTCACCCATGTTAGTGCTAATGATTGCAGCAAGTCCATCTTCGATTGTCGCCTTTGCGATACCGGACTTCGACATCAGATATACACTCGGTCGAAAAGACGTCCAGGAATCTCCATTTTGCAGGTAGAATCCTGAACCTCCGTAGGCCGCAATAAAATCGAACTGAAAACTCGAATTGGAGGGTGGGTCTTCGATTAGTGCAGAAACTCGTCGAATGGAAGTTTCAGTCCCTTCAAAAATCTCGATGGTATCGCCTAAATCCAGTGAGTCGCCGTAGAATCGGGTGCTGGCGGATTGAGTTGCTATGATGCCATCGCGCGATTCGATTCCACGGGCATTTTCGGGAGACCCAAAATCAAAGATGTTAAAGAAATCGGGGTCAACAAACGCAATCGTCACTTCGTGCTGGTTAGGCTGTACCAATAGCGTAACCCGGCTGAGCATGTATCGTGTCACGTGTTGGACGCCGGGAAGTGTGCTGCGAATTTCTTCAGCCAGTGGGGAAGCAGTACTCTCTGATCTCTTGGTCGGATTATTTACTCGATGCTCAGTCCGGAATACGCGATAGATCTGATCTGCATTAGTATGAAAACTGTCGTACGACGTTTCGTGCGAGACAAACGCCAGAATTACGAGGCAGCTTGCAATCCCGATCGATAGGCCAATAATATTGATAGCCGTATACGCAGGATTACGTTTAAGAATCCTCAACCCAATTGTCAGGTAGTTTTTCAGCATACCGCGTTAATGTTTTTATCCCGACATCCCAAATCTCGTGCCAGCATGATGGCCGCAGCATTACCGAAATTCGGCACTTATGGGCGAGTCGTTTCAGGTTCAAGTACGCTACTGAACACAAGCTGCACGAATCCGGACAATAGCGGTGGTTGCCCCGGGCTCTCACCCGGACAACCGCCTTTCAACACGTCTTTCGCTTTGGAGGCGCTGTAGCTCCGGTGCCGAGCAACAAGAAACTTGCCCACGAAACAAAAAAAGCCGGCCCGTGAATACGGACCAGCTTGTGCTCCCCGGGTAGGACTTGAACCTACAACCCTGCGGTTAACAGCCGCATGCTCTACCATTGAGCTACCGAGGAATATTCCTGAGATCAGGCAAACTGTAAGATACCACTGGCGACATATACCAAACAAGCCTTTGCCGTGATTTCAAAGAGGGCTGGTCTCTGATGTGACCTAAAACCAGCAACCAACCAAGAACCAACAACCAACAACTAACACCCAACCCTACTCACCGTGCTCCCACCGGTTGTTCTCACGAGCGACATCCGGCAAAAACAGGTCCGGGTCAATCTCTGCAGTCATCGGATTGCCAGCCGGGAACTCGACCTTTGCCTCCCGCTGTCCGTCAAGCCAGACGCTGACGGGAAGGCGCCGGTCAACGATACGACCATCGCCATATGTGACACGTACCGGTACCGGCATGGGTACAAGCCCCAGGTCACGTACAGTCACTGTCACCCTGTTATCCTCGACGTCCACCGAGGCAATAGCCTGATCGAGTGTCCACGTTTCAAAGAACGCAACTCGCCAGAACCAGTCCAGGTCACGGCCGGCTACGTCCTCAAACGTATTGAACAGGTCGTACGGCTGCGGATGCTTGTACTGCCATCGAGTGGCGTATTCGCGGTACGCAGTATTGAATCTTTCTTCCCCGAGAACACCGCGGAGTGCATGCATCCAGACGGCTGGCTTGTTGTACGAGGCGATTCCACGGGACGGTGTTCCATACGGATACTGATCGCCATGCCGCATAGACTCGGTTTCAGCAGTCGTGCCGGCTATCCGGTAGTACGATTGCCGATCCGGGTTCCACGAGTCTTCATTCCAGAACTCAGCGGCACCATCGCTGGTATTGAATGACGTAAGACCTTCGTCCATCCAGGTATACTGTTTTTCATTCTGGCCGACAATCATCGGAAACCACATGTGCCCGATCTCATGATAGGTCGTGCCAAATAGCCGCCGATCATTTCTGTCCCCTCCGATCAACGTAATCATCGGATACTCCATTCCGCCGCCAATGATACCCTCGACAATAGTCATGTGAGGATACGGATATGGAAAAATATCGGATGAGAGATCTTCAATGGTAAACTGTCCAAACTCTGCTGCACGATTCCAAGCCGATTTTTCAGGCCGATACAAAGCGTGAATCCGCGTGTACTGATCGCGGCCATTACCACTGATGTCACCAGCATTGGCTCGCACTGAATCCCAGACGTATTTTGCACTTGCTCCGAAGGCAAAGTCGCGTACTTGCGCCGCCTCGAACTCCCACGTGTGGACACCAGTTCTAGAGTCAATCGTCGCACTGCCTCTGTCTTCCGGACTTACGATCTGAATGACCGTATCGCTTCGCGATGCCCGCTTCAGTCGATCCCGCGTTTCAGCAGTCAAAACATCGGCATCGTTTTGAAGTGTTCCCGTGGCGGCAACCAGGTAATCCTCGGGAACAGTGATTCTCACATTGTAATCTGCGTAGCCCATGTAGAACTCACCGTTTCCGAAATACTGATCGGCACGCCAGCCTTCAAGGTCGTCGTACACTGCAATCTGCGGATACCAGTATCCCAGATAAAACACTTCCCCATCCTGCCCCATCCTCGGTGCCCCGACCTCGGGCACTACGAAACTCCATTGAAAACCAAGCTGGACAGAGTCACCAGGCACTACAGAGTCAGAAAGACTAACCCGCATGACGGTGCCGTTGATTGAATAGCCGTGACCGCTGCGTGGCGATTGCTCAACGATGTGCGTGCCGTTCACAGATACAACTCCCACCTTGACGCCACCGGTCAGTGTCTGTGGTCTATTCCGAACTGAGCCCTCGGCATTCAAGTTCTGACGAAGATGAACAAGTACAGCATCCAGTGTGTCAGGCGAATTATTGAAATAAGTCACGCTCGAACTGGCACTGAGCCGCGCTTTTTCCGGTGAGAGCACTGCATCGATGGAATAACGCGCATAGTTCGTCCAGTACCTCGCGCCCGGCTTTCCCGATAGTGTACGGGTGCCATTCTGAACAGCCTCATCAAATTCGGCTGTTGTAAAAACAGGATATGGAATTGGTCGCGATTCCTGAGCCCGGACTTCGAACGAAATACCGGCCAACAGAACAATAAAACTTGTTAGAATGAAGTGTCTCACGGTGGTGCGAGCTGAGCGGCGATTATTATTGATTCAGAGATACGGCCTTGTTGTGCAACCTCGAACAGTCCACAGGTCAACAGCGTTGAAAAACCACGCAGGAATCACGGCATACAGACATGTTTACACATGCCAGCCCCGACGTACATCGCCGAAATTGCACAAATGACCATCGGTACTACGGTAGAGTGACGACGCGGATCAAGACGATGCAATACGTCGGATCTCAGCTGTGCTACGAACCAGCCGTGACTCTGCCGAATATACTTGCCTCGCCATCTTTTCCGATTGCGATGACGTCGTAGTCCACCGGATTAGGTCCTTCCATACCCGGAGACCCCTGAGGCATTCCGGGTACTGTAATGCCCTTGATGTCCGGCTTCTCTTCGAGCAGTTTTGTTATAAACTCGGCAGGAACGTGCCCTTCAACAAAATAGCCATCAACAATTGCTGTGTGGCACGACTGTGCCTGTCGTTGAATACCATGCTGCATTTTGATCGGCTGCATATCGTTGGTATCCCGAACTTGCACTTTGTATCCGGCTTCCTCTATATGGTCAATCCACTTGGCACAGCATCCACATGTGGGTGACTTGTACACAACGATTTCCTGTGAACTGCTGGTGCTGGTAAAGACGAATGCCCCCGCACCGATAACTACGGCGATCAGCCCTGCTAGCAACGGTTTACTCATAATATCCCTTTTTTTAGAGTTAATCCTGTGCCTACGAAAACATCACGATGTGGTTCTCAACAGGCGTTTAATTGCTGCCGCGGGGGCCTTCATCGACAGAAAACTTCAGCATCATACCAGCATGCAGGTGCTCAGCGATATGGCAGTGCATCATCCAATCACCGGGATTTGTAACATCGATCAGCAGATCAATGGTCGAACCAACCGGAATAATGACAGTGTCCTTCCAGACCATGTTCTCAGGTCTGACGCCGTCTATTGCGGTGATCAGGAAGCGCTGCCCGTGAACATGGAAAGGATGGTTCATCGGATGAAATGATCGCGGCTCGTTGAAAATCCGCAACTTCACCAAATCTCCGGTGGAGAAATTCCAATCGATGTTCATGTTCTCGTTTCCGGTATCCGAATCCTTCAGAATCCAGGTGACCTCTTTGCCCGTCGCCAGCCAGTTCATCATCGGCATGGCATCGTTCCATTCGATCGGAGGCACATACAACGTATCAATTTCCATCGATTGCATGATGGATGTATGTAAACCTTTCACTTTGAGTGTAAGCTCCAGTCGATGATCGACGGGTTTGTCAAAGTACTTTTCGAATGATGCTACATCAGCCTGCACGTCCGTGTGTTCGCGCAGGACATCAAAATCTGTTTCAAGGTCGCCGGCAGGTTCGTCGGTTACATCAACTGTAACCAGAGTATCTACATGTGGATAAAACTCGCCACGGAAATGATTAATCGCCTGGATTGTATTTGCAATGTGAACCGTTCCGGCTTGATTAAAACGGACATCGACGATATACCTTTCTGCAGGAGCAATTGGTACACTTGAGATCCACTGTTCGCGCTCGTACCTGCTTACGTCCGACCCTACAACTTTTACATCCGCATTGCCGAATGTCACATTGAAGGTCCGGGAATTTGCGACGTTGGTGAGATAGAATCGAACGACTTCTCCAGCCTTTGTGCTCAATCTATAATCCGGTGAACCGTTAGCCAGCATCACATTTCCGAAACGACCCATGAGCGCGTTCGTCGGCGCTGTCGCACCGAAAGGAATCAGGCCGAGATCGTCCATTAGGATGTCATCAAGGATCAATACCTCTTCCCGGTGCACTGATCCGTAGTAGTCGTCATTGGGAGGATCGACGAGCAGATTTCCGTAGAGCCCCAGATCCTGCTGCAGGTCTTCCCTCATATGAGGATGATACCAGTAGATGCCGGCATCCGGAAGTTTGATCTCGTAGAGGAACGACTCGCCATTTTCGACTGGTGCCTGGGTTATTCCCGGGATCCCGTCGAAGGCATTGTCAATACGTATACCGTGCCAGTGGACGGTGGTTGGCATTTCAATGTTGTTTACAAAGTCGACATAGATTCGCGCATCGCGCGTTGAACGAATCATCGGGCCCGGGTACTGGCCATTGTAGCCCATCATCACAAAGTCCTTACCCTCTATTGTTCGCCGGACCAGCATGGCTTCGATCCGGACGGTATCTCCATCTGCCACGGTCATCACTTCGGAAGGGACGGCTTTCGGGAAATGAGAGACGTTGTGACCGGCTCCGGGAAGAAAGGCTTCTACTGAAGGCACGGCGTCATGCAGTCCCGGTAGCATTGGCATCGACATATCCATTGGCGGCATCCTCCACTCGTCGACAGCCTGCTCGCCCATGTTCATATTGTGTCCCTCGTGCTGCGCGTATGCTGCAGGCACACTGACAACGATGGCTACTGCAACGAGCCACATCCTCTTCACAACTCCTGTCATCTTTCCTCTACTTGATCTACTGGTACCCAAACGTCGCACACGGTTCTTGCTGAAAGGGACCATGTCCCGCCATCGTATGCATAAGACCGCTGCGCGACATGCCGCGATACCCTACAGGTCCATTCCACCGCGTCGCGTCTGACTGACCTTCATCTTCCAGCGAGACGACTACAAGGAACTTGTTCCAGCTTACCCGACCTTCAACGGTGCCGTCATCACCTATTGCGCCTACTCTTGTCACGGTTGCAAGGTCAGGAGTTGTCAGCCAGACAACAAATTCTTTCCCGTCAAACACGGGCAAGTTTGAAAACGCCACCTTTAGACGGTACTGGTAGTTGCCATTTTCGCCGACGCTGACTCCGAATGGTGAAGGCTGATATAGCATATCGCCAAAGCCGGTTGCTGCCCTGACCCGGGGGATACTGCGCGTTGGCACAAGATCGATCCGGTAGTATCGAGGTGGGTCATCATCCACTACGCATTCACCGGCAGCTGCCGGAGCGGGAGGAATTGAGAATCCAGACGCCACGACAACGCCGAGCAACACCACAACAAGCGAATTCAGTACAGATCTCATATCAATCAGTTTGAAGCTGGCCCCGTATCCCATTTCTGTGCGCTGGATACATCAGGAACCCCCCAATCGGTTCCTCTCCATCCCTGGAAACCATCCATTTTGAATGTCCAGAATCCCGTCGACATATCGCTCACGACGATGAGGCCGTCTGCGTTGCGTACATCGACGCCAAACGCGCCATTGAACATTGGATACCGATCCGTATTGGGAGGGCCGATATACGTGTCGTAGTAAGCAACGGTCACAGGATCTGTAGGATCCGCAAGACTGAAAACCTGTAGTCCATCCAGGTATCCGCTCACGAAGACATACGGCCAGCGTACCTCGTGATTATGCGTGAGATTCCGCCAATCCGCCGTCCAGGCACCGATCGGATTTCTGATATTCGTGACTTCTCCATCCAGAGCAGGCTTCAAATCAAAGATTCGGAGAGGAGCATACTGGTACTCAGTCTCTGCGACCGCGAATCTGCCATCTGGCGTAGGCGTGAAGGTGTGTCCGCTCGTGACACCGGATATTCCGGTCAACGTTGCAAGCAATTCGGGTGAATCCAGATTCGTGAAGTCATACACAAAATATCCGCCCCGACCACCACCATAGAAACGGTCCTGGCCTGTTTCTTCATGATAGCCGGCATAGAAATCATGATATCCCCTGCGACCGTCTTCAGAGTTCGGCACTGGAATCTGTCCTACCCGGGCATCGTCCATGTTGCCCTCTACGATCGCACCGAGGTCATATACCTGGGCAAACGCATTTGAGACTGTTGCGAGCAGAAGCACCTTTCCGCTGGAATGCTTGTAGATATAAATGTTGTGGAATCCTCCGGGCATTTCAGGTTCACGTATCCGGGCGACCTCTTTTACCGTGCCGGGATCGGGCAGGCCGGATACGTCTAGCACAACCGCTCCCAAATCCGGATTAGGACCGCCCTGTCTGAACTGCAGCGACTGGACAACATAGTATTTGTCTTTCCATTTAAAGTGCTTGACATCCATCCCTCCGGTGCCGAGATGCAGGTCCTGATTCTCAATCCGCCAACGATAAATAATCTTTGGCTTTGCCGGATCCGAGATATCAATCATATCGGTTCCTCGCGGACCTTCCGTGCCGTAGACCATCCGGGAGACATAGGCATACGGACGGTCGAGTTCCTGTTCGACATCCATATCGGCAACGCTTAGACGAGGTCCTAGTGGAATGTGACCAAGGACCGTAATGTTGTCACTCCCCGGTTTTTCCGCCGTCCATTGAGCCTGCACGTTCTGTGCAGCGACAATCATTAGTATCAGTGCTAATACAGGTATTACGTTTCTGCCAGTCATGATGTACTGCGTTTTTCTAGTGAGAATCTTTACTTGTTTGATGGTCCGTTCTCCCAATCCTGGGCGCTCGACACATCGGGCACGCCGAAGGCCTCGCCGGACCAACCATTAAATCCGTCCATCTTCAGCGCCCAGAATCCGGTGGTCATATCGCTGACTACAATCAGACCATCTGCATTCCTGACATCCACACCCCATGCTCCGTTGTAAATGCCCCACGTGTATGGACTGTTGATTCGACGAGCCTCACGATCGTTATGGGGTCCGTCGTACGTATCGTAGTATGCGACCGTATATGGCCGGGTTGGATCTTCCATCGAAAAGACGGATAGCCCGGTCTCATATCCTGATACAAACACATACGGCCACCGAACTTCGTGGTTATGAGCCAGCGTCTTCCAGTCAGAATGCCACACCCCAATGGCGTGGTCAATGTTGTCCACTTCTCCATCAAGTGCCGGTTTCAGATCAAAAATTCGGAGAGGCTGGTACTGCCACTCGGTCTCGCCGATGGCATACCGGCCATCAGGAGTCGGTGTAAACGTGTGTCCCCAGCGTACCCCTGGCACGCCAAGTATGGTAACGAGAACTTCAGGTTCGGCGAGGTCGGTGATGTTAAACACATAGTAGCCTGAGCCACCGCCTCCATAGAAACGATCTTGTCCGGTCTCCTGGTGGTAACCGACGTAGAAATCGTGATATCCACGCGACCACATGTCCTCTGACTGGGGAACCGGGATGCGGCCAACCAGAGCACGGTTCTCGTTCTCGACGCGCTGCTCGATCTCGGTCTCAGACTGGTTCACTACGATGTCCAGATCGAACACTTTCGAATATTGGCCGGATGTCGCAAACAGAAGCGGTTTCCCTGTCGAGTGCTTGTATACAAAAATATTGTGGAATCCGCCCGGGGTATCTGATTGTGATATCCGCTCGACTTCGAAGACCTTCGACTGATCCGGAAGTCCGGTGACATCGAAGACAATTGCGCCGACATTCGCGTTCGGACTTCCCTGCCTGAACTGAAAAGACTGCACAAAGTAGTTGCGACCTTCGTGTGCAAAGTAGCGACCATCCATGGCGCCGCCCTGGTGCAGTTCAGGGTTCTCGATCCGCCATTTGTAGATCACTTTTGCATTGGAAGGATCTTCCAGATCAATGACATCAAAACCGATTTCACCGCCGCGGCGAGCGACATATGCGTACGGCCGGTCCATGTTCTGCTCGATATCAACGTCTGCGATTGTCAGTGCCTCCCCAAGGGGAATATGCGAAAGCACTTTCATGTTTGCGCTGCCCCTCTCGCCCGGAGGTGGTGGGTGGGACGGAGTTTCAATCTTTTGCGTCTGTCCTGCTGCCGATGTTGTCACGAAAATCAGGGTCGCGAGTAACAGCGTTATGTCTCTGGCGTAAATGTTCATCACTCTATCCACCGATTTCGTCCGGTCCGTTTTCCCAGTCCTGGACTGTTGATACATCTGGAATACCCCACCCGTGACCATCCCATCCCTTGAAGTCTTCTACACGTAGCAGCCATATTCCCGTTTCAAGATCTCCAACCGCAATAAGACCATCGCGGTTGCGCACTTCCACATCGTATGCACCGCGGTGACCCGCGTTAGGATCGCAGTCGGTCTCGATCGTATTTGTACGAGCATATGCAGATGTGTACGGATTCTCATGATCTCGCATGTTGACCATTTGAAAACCGTCTTCCATTGAGGCTACAAATGCATAGGGCCACCGAAATTCAAACTGCTGCGCGAAATTGCACCAATTTGCGGTCCAGGCACCAACAGCTGTCCGGATACGAGGAGCGTTGCCGTCAAAGACTGGCCGGAGGTCGTAAAACCTGAGCGGTGCAGTTCTGTAATCCGCCGCTGTCAGGACACCATTGCCGTTTGGTTCAGGCACTACCTTGTGTCCGTAAAGGATTCCTG
This sequence comes from Rhodothermales bacterium, assembly GCA_013002165.1. Lineage (GTDB taxonomy): Bacteria > Bacteroidota > Rhodothermia > Rhodothermales > JABDKH01 > JABDKO01. The sequence continues at coordinate 23,396 of JABDKO010000027.1, forward strand.
CAGGATTGACCATTGCAAGAAGAGAGTCACTGACTGGATTGGTGACATCATAAACATAATATCCTCCTGCACCAGCCGTGTACATTCGATCCTGACCAAGCGCCGGTTCGAAGCCGACAAAGACATCTCGAAATCCACGTAGCGAGGCAACGGGTTGCGCGGGACTGTCGATCGTAGCCACCAGGGCCGTATTTGCATCACCCTGAACCAGTGCATCCAGATCGTAGACGTGAATTGCTGCGTCACCAGCCGTAAAAAGTAGTGCCTTCCCGGATGAATGCTTGTATGGAAACAGGTGTATAAATCCCGAACCCTCAAATGTTGTAATACGCCGTACCTCGCGTGGTCCTGTCTCCCCGATTCTATAGATCACTGCAGCAACAGAGTTGCTCCGGGGCTCGGAGTGCTCGACTGCAACCACTGCATACCATGCTCCGGCGGTATAAAATAATTTCACGTCCCTGCTTCGGGAAGTCGCCGGCAGGTCAGCGATGACCGCTGATGCAACGAGCTCGATGTCGCCGTCTGTCCTGATTCGATATGTGTCGACACCCTGACCATTTACCGACGGAGATGCCAGCAAGAGCGGCTGGTCTGGATCTTCTGACAGTGCCAGGTATAACGTACGGTCAAACTGACCGTCCTGTGCATCGACTGTGCGCTGAATCAGGCCTTCTACGGTTACGTTTCGAGTCGCCTGGATATCCTGGGCATGCAGCGCACTCGTGCCAGCGAATAGAAAGAGGAGTGTCAACGCCACAGCGGGCGAAATACGGATACGAGTCACAAATATTACCTGCATTATGTGGAGGAATAGAATGTATCAATTCGCCCACTCTAATAACAGGTAGTGTGACTAATTACGAATGTGACCCGATCCGCGTCCTATCCATTTGTATGTGGTCAGTTCTTCGAGACCCATGGGACCCCTCGCATGAAGTTTCTGCGTGCTTACGGCCACCTCCGCGCCAAGCCCGAACTGACTTCCATCTGTGAATCGCGTGCTTGCATTGACATAGACTGCGGCCGAGTTGACGCGATCCACGAATTTTTCAGCGTTTTCCTCGTCTCCGGTTAGTATCGAGTCTGAATGCTCGGTACTGTGTTCGCGAATATGCATGATCGCTTCGTCCAGATCTGCTACAATTTTAACGCCGAGTGTCAGGCCGAGCCATTCCTTATCGAAATCGTCCGCACCGGCCTCTTCAACAACGCAACCATCCCCGGTCGATTGCAGCATCTCCAGAGCCTTTCCTTTTGCTTTCAGAACAACATCACTAAGTGCCAGGCGCTTGGAGATTTGCGGGAGAAATCTCTCGGCAACACTTTCGTGTACCAGCAGAGTATCCAGCGCATTGCACACGCTCGGGCGCTGGACTTTCGCATTTTCGATGATATCGAGAGCTCGAATACGATCAGCAGACTCATCGAGATAGATGTGACATATACCTATTCCGCCTGTGATTACCGGGATCGTCGCCTGCTCCCTGCAGAGATCATGTAGCCTTTGACCGCCGCGGGGAATGATCATATCGACATATTTATCCAGACGAAGTAGTTTCTGGACATGTGACCTGTCCGGATCATCGATGTACTGGACGGCCTTCGAAGGTATTCCAGCCTGATCGAGAGCGTCCGAAATAATCTCGGCAAGTATCTTGTTCGAGTTCAGCGTTTCGGATCCACCTCGCAGAATAACGCTGTTGCCAGTCTTGATGCACAGGGTAGCAATGTCGACAGTCACGTTGGGCCGGGCCTCATAGATGACGCCAAGGACACCGATCGGCACACGACGACGCGAAAGCCGCATTCCGTTGTCCATGATTCGAGTGTCGATAATCTTACCGACAGGATCTTCGAGTTTGATAACATTCCTTGTATCTGCAACCAGGCCCTGGACGCGTTTTTCCGTGAGCAGGAGTCTGTCAAGGAGTGCGGGCGAAAGTCCCTTCCGTTTGCCCGCTTCGATATCGCGTGCGTTTCTTTCCAGAATGACTTCGGCGTTTCGCTCCAGTTGAACAGCGATCATCTCCAACGCATTATTCTTGGCGTCGGTGCTCAGGCTGGATAGTTCGAATGCTGCTTCGCGGGCCAATCGACCCATTTTTACAAGTGATGTCATTACTTCAGGTTGATTGGATCAATTACTAGTTTTCGCCGAGCAGGACAAGATCGTCCCTGTGGATTGCTGCAGTTCCATACGTGTATCCGAGCATGGTGCTGATTTCGTCCGAAGGGCGTCCCATGATGCGATTCAATTCAGCCGCATCATAGGATGATACGCCGCGCCCGAGCGTAAATCCGTTTTCGTCGGACACGGTTACCGTATCTCCACGTTGGAAATGGCCGTCGACGCGTACAATACTTGAGGGTAGAAGGTTGCCACCGTTTGAATGGAGACTTTCAACCGCGGTCTTGTCGATGGCGATTGTGCCATTAGGCTTTGCGCCTGCAAGTATCCACCGCTTGCGCCGTTCGAGTGGAGTTTTCAGAGCAGGGAATCGTGTACCGACTGGTTCTCCAGCCAGGATACGGATGATGACATCCGGAGTTGTTCCTGATGCGATCACGACATCAGCGCCGGACCGTCGGGCAATGTCTGCAGCCTGTAGTTTTGTAGTCATCCCGCCGACGCCGAGGCCGGTCACGCTCCCGCCTGCAAGCGTGTGCAGGTTGTCATCGATAACATCCACTTCCTGAATTAACTCGGCCTCCGGATTGGTGCGCGGATCAGCGGTGTACAGACCAGCCTGATCCGTCAACATCACGAGCAGGTCGGCCTCAGTGAGGGCAACCAGAAGTGCAGAAAGATTATCATTGTCACCGACTCGTATTTCGGCAGTCGCAACAGCGTCATTCTCGTTGACAATCGGAATGATATTGTGTTCAATCATTGCGGCCAGAGTGTCGCGGGCATTTAGAAAGCGATTCCTGTCATGAACATCGGCACGGGTCAACAGCACCTGACCAACGTGGATGTCATAGATTCGAAAGAAGTTTTCCCACGCCCTGATGAGTCGTGTTTGGCCAACGGCAGCCAGCAGCTGTTTGGTTGTCACCGTAGCAGGCAGGTCGGGAAATCCCAGGTTCTCGCGGCCAGCCGCGATAGCCCCGGACGAGCAGATTATCATCTCATGGTCCGAGCATGCACGAGCACACTGCCTGACCAATTCAACCATGTGCGCCCTATCAAGTCGCGGCGTACCGCCCGTCAGGACGCTGGTGCCGATTTTAACAACTACTCTCTTATACATTACTTGTGTGATGTTACTGCCCGATGTCGGTATCGGTCGAAGGGCTGGAAGGTCAAAAGAGGTGTAGAAAAAACTAGGAGAAGATCGCCCGAATTTAGCTTTTTCGGATTATCACGAGAGAAACATCGTCATACTGCGGTGCATCTTGAACAAATCGATCGACTGCTTCGATAATATCACGCCCGAGCTCTCCTGCAGGCTTGCCGGACCCGCGTTTGAGCAGTTTCTCCAGTCGTCGGTCACCAAAGAATTCGGACTCCGTATCGCGGGCTTCCGTAATCCCGTCGGAGTACAGCACCAGAACATCGCCGCTTGCCATCGTCGTTTCAACGGCAGAAAAAGACGCCTCGTCCATCAATCCTATTGCCGGTGAGCCGTGCGGATACGCTTCAATTCCATCGCGGGACAGGTGGAGTGCCGGAAGGTGGCCTGCGTTCAATATCGAAACCTCATTCGTGCCCTCGGCAAGTTCAAGGTAGATCAGGCTGGCAAATCGACTTGGAACGCCGTCTCGACGAAATATGCTGTTGATATGGCCTGCCAGATCAATCAGTGAATCCGTTGTAGGGGCCAGGGCGCGAATCGTCGCCTGAAGCTTTGCCATGTACATAGCGGCTCCAAGACCTTTGCCTGCAACGTCACCGAGGGATACACTGAATCTTCCCGGCCCGACGACCATGTGGTCGACAAGGTCTCCTCCGACTTCGTTTGCCGGTCGCGAATAGATCCAGACATCCCAACCATCTACCACGGGTGCCGAATCCGGCATCAGCGCCAGTTGCACGGCTCGCCCTGTTGCAAGCTCACTCTGGGCAAGAAGTTTGTCTTTCAGCTCTAGAATCAGAACGGTTAGAATTACAAGCAGGGCGACGAATGATTGCCCGACCGGACCATAGAACGCGGTAAGGGCAAGGAACAACCCGACAACGAGCATCAGTCGCCTGACCGGTGTCATGCGAAAAAACATCTCTCGGATGATCCAGAATGAAACATGAATCCATTGTTCAAATGGATTCATTTCCTCTAACTTGTCGCGAGACTCTCGATCAAGGTAGAAGTTGTAGACATCCGCCAGGTCACGCTTGAATGATTGACTCAGGTCAGGTGATTCAAGATCGTCAAGGAATGTTCGCGTGAGTTTGCGATCCTCACGGCGTTTTTCTTCTTTTTGCTTTGTATCGACGTTGTCCATGCACTCCTGTTCTGGATACCGAGGTCGTGAACGTACGTCGTGACAGATAGGTTGCGAATTCGCGGGGTCGATCGGAAATCAGAACCCCATCAGTATACCAATCTTGACTGCATTGGCTTTGACGCTTTCTGCAGTCTCGAGGATGCCACCGTCGTCAGTTTCGAGTTCGCCTGAGTAAATACCTGTCAGGTCGGACGCGTACCGAATTTCCGGAGAAAACCGGAAGGGCACATAAGGAATTCGGATTGATAGACCGACACCCGCCGCGAACGATGCATTTGCCAGTGAGAGATCATCCTTGAGCACGAATTCCGTGTCTTCCAGACTGAGCGCATATCTGAATTCCGGACCCGCGAAAATATAGGGTCGCAGAACGCCCCTTCGGTTAAATCGGAATCTCAGGTCGACCGGTATCGTGACGAAATTTACGTCGAAATGACTACGCTGAAAAAAAGATGCACCGTCAAAGAGTCCACCCGCATTCTCGTAGTTGAGTCCGCTTCGAATGGTAAACACACCAATATCGTAGCCAATCGCCGCACCCATGTGAAACCCGAGTACCAGATCGACCTCTGGCACCTCGCCGGATTTGAACTTCATGTCAATCTTCGTCAGCTGCGGACCTGCCGTCACTCCAACATGAAATTGGCCAAATACCGCAGTGGCGGAAAATAGCAGGAACAGGGCGACCAGGAATCCTCTGACAAAGTGCAATCTCATTGATGCCGGTCGTCTATATGAACAACTACACAAAACATTCATCGAACTAAAGATAAGTTTCGTGACCGAATGACTCCAGAAACGGCTAAGAATGGCCGTTTGGGCTTGAATTGGCGTCCGTTTATCTTTTTTTAAGTGTAATACCTGAATAGCCTTGCAGGCTCCGTCTTTATTAGGGTGCACATCAATTGAGCACATCTTGTATTGGCAAGTCCATACTGATCGGCGTGGGACCCGGTCGTTGGACATAGTACTTTGGCCCGGTGACCGTGGTGGATCACCGGGCTATTTTTTTGTCCAGTCTGCACTCGCTGCGGTGGATTAATCGCTTCCCAACGGCCCTTATCTGACCGAGGTACCGCTACGGATTTAGCAATTTGATAATAATTTGGTAATATTTGCGCCTTGTCAGAGTCGGCTGTAGTACTAGCAAAGCTCGTACAACCGCCCCCTACAGCGTTTGCGACTCGATCCTACTAAGATTATCCACATCGGTCGCGCATGGAAGCCGGGTCTTTAGACACGCTACAAATTATTATTGGACTTGCGGGCGGGCTCGCGCTATTCCTCTTTGGCATCGAACAAATGACCGATGCCTTGAAACTCGTAGCTGGCGGCGGCATGAAGCGATTGCTCGCCAGGCTGACGACAAACAGGTTTAGTGCGGCGGCGGCGGGCGCTGCTGTTACCGCGATCATTCAATCCTCTTCGGTCACAACCGTTCTGGTGGTCGGCTTCATCTCTGCAGGGCTAATGTCATTGACGCAGTCCATCGGGATAATCATGGGTGCCAACATAGGCACGACGATCACCGCGCAGATAATCGCATTCAAAGTTACAAAGTATTCGCTGGTCCTGGTTTCAGTGGGCTTCGCAATGCTATTCGCATCCAAGCGATCCCGGATTCGAAACTATGGTGCCATGGTAATGGGTCTTGGGCTCATTTTCTTCGGTATGGAATTAATGAGCGCTGCAACAAATCCGCTTCGCTCATATGATCCCTTCATATCCTTGATGCAGCAAATGGAGAATCCTTTTTTCGGGATTCTACTGAGTGCTGCGTTCACCGGATTAATCCAGAGCTCCTCAGCGACGACGGGTATCATCATTGTCCTTGCGAGTCAGGGTTTTATCTCGCTGGAGGCCGGAATTGTGCTTGCATTCGGCGCTAACGTCGGCACATGTGTCACAGCGTTACTCGCAAGCATCGGAAAACCCAGAGAAGCGATCCAGGCCAGTGCCGTCCACGTACTGTTTAACATCGCCGGAGTGCTTGTCTGGGTCGCGTTCGTTGATCAGCTTGCATGGGTGGTAAGGGAAATCTCGCCATCTTCGCCGGGTTTGACCGGGATCGAGAGGCTTGCAGCAGATACCCCCAGGCAGGTTGCCAATGCACACACTCTGTTTAATGTGTTCAATACTTTCCTTTTCATTGGATTCACCGGACCAATTGGCTGGCTCGTCAACAAGATGCTGCCTCTCAAACCGGATACCAACGGCGTTGCCCTGGAACCGAAGTATCTTGACGATCTCCTGTTGGACACACCGGCGCTCGCCCTCGATCGAGTACGCATGGAGATCCGCAGGATTGGAGATCGGGCTTATTCAATGGTATGTGACGCATTACCAGTGGCACTTGATGGAGAAAGGGAAGATCTCATGGAGCTCCAGCATCGAGATGAAGAAATAGACGCCCTGCATGGATCGATCGTCGAGTATCTGGCGCGCATATCCGAGCAAAACATGCAGCCGCATCAATCTCAACTACTATCGGCATACATGGGTGCAGCAAACAAGATCGAGAATATCGGTGACCTTATCGAAAACAATATCGTTAGCGCCGGCCTTGAGCGCCTGGAAAGCGGCGTTCGCGTGAGCCCCTCGACTCAAGAAGCCCTCACGAATCTGCATGCGAAAATCTGCGAAGCTGTACAGCTGGCAATGCAATCTCTGGATAGTTCCAATCCGGACATCGCCAGGCGGGTGTTGGATGCAAAGGAAGAGATCAATGATATCGCAGATGACTTCGAACGGCATCTTACCGACCGTCTTACCGCTGACGAAGAGAACAGACTCGCGCTGTACCGGATCGAATCAGAGATTATGGAGTACCTAAAGCGCGTTTACTATTTCGCGAAGAGGATTGCGAAGGCGGTTATTGCTGACGAGTCCGTTCAGCAGGATCCGGTCATGATTAATGGTGATAGAGTAGAATAGGATGTCAAAAAAAGGTTCAAGCAAAGAGCAATACGAGGCAGAACTCGAAAAATTGCAGATCCGCTTGTGCGTGATGCAGCGGTACATCAGGCTGAATGGTCAGAAAGTTGTAGTGATTTTTGAAGGGCGCGACGCCGCAGGTAAAGGTGGGTCGATCAAGAGAATTTCGGCTCCGCTCAATCCACGCTTTTGCCGCGTGGTCGCTCTTGACAAGCCGACCGAGCGAGAACAGACGCAGTGGTATTTTCAGCGGTATGTTTCTCACCTCCCTGCTGCAGGAGAGATGGTACTGTTTGATCGAAGCTGGTATAATCGAGCAGGAGTAGAACGTGTCATGGGATACTGTACAGATACGCAGTATCACGAATTTATGCGCTCGTGCCCCATGTTCGAAAGGTTGCTTACGTATTCAGGTATCAAACTGGTCAAGTACTGGTTTTCGGTCAGCGAAGAGGAACAAGAACGTCGATTTAAATCCCGCATTGAAGATCCGACGAAGCGCTGGAAAATCAGTCCGACGGATCTAAAGTCGCGTGCTCACTGGGTAGACTATTCAAAAGCGAAGGACCAGATGTTCCTGTATACGGATACGCCGCAGGCACCCTGGTACGTAGTCAACGGTGACAACAAGAAGCGAGCCCGCCTTAATTGCATCAGTCACCTGTTGAGTGTTATTCCCCACGAAGAGATTCCAATCGGAGAAATCAAACTTCCGCCTCTGCAAGATGATAATGGCTATGAAAGGCCGCCGATGGAGAGGCAGAGAATTGTACCGGAGATATATTGATTTGAGACGCTACAGAGACAATTTCACGCTGTGAAATGCGCGGGGGCAAAGCCCCTCCTCCCCTCGCTTACAAGTTAACTCCCGGCGCATAACTTGCGCCAATGAGGTTTTGCTAGACTATCTCTAGATTATTTCCTAGGATTCGAAATCGCGGCTGAACGTACATCCAGCCCGTACTGCTGCTCTCCACACAACTCGTACACCTACGCTCCGATATTGAGTGCCTGCCTTGAACGATAGCGTCAAACTATCCATTGAATCCTATATCAGAGCGAGTGGGCTCGGCGATCCCGGGCAATTCAAACATATATTTGCTCCAGGTCGCGTTGAAGTACTGGGTAAGCATACCGATTATGCCGGAGGATCAAGCATCGTTGCGGCACTCTCGATAGGAATCGGATTCGCATATCGGCCCAGAACTGATTCCTTGATTGAGGTCCACGCGACAGACCTCGGCGACACCGCTGTTCTCGACGCCACCGGGAGTAACGTCGCGGAAGGTCACTGGTCAGCATACTTCGACCAGGTGGCAAAAAGGGTCTTCAATAATTTTCCGGGTCGCAACACGGGCGCTACCATCATTGTCTCGAGCTCACTCCCTCCGGCTGCCGGCATGAGCAGTTCGAGTGCAGTAGTAATTGGAGCTTTCCTTTGTCTTGCAGACCTCAATGACTGCTTCGCCCATGAAGCGTTCAAGGCGAACATCCGGTCACGACTTGACCTCGCTGATTATCTGAGTACGGTTGAGAATGGGGGGTCGTATCGACATCTTTCGGGCAACACCGGAGTGGGTACGCTCGGTGGAAGTGAAGACCATACCGCAATTCTCGCGTCACTCCCATTGCAGCTCGGTTGGTTCAACTATCGACCGACGGAGCTCCGCAAGTACATTCCGTTTCCAGACGGCCTCGATCTTGCTCTCATTTCTAGCGGTGTCGTTGCCGAGAAATCTGGTTCGGCACGAGAAGACTACAATCGGAGTGCTCGCCTCTGCCATGAAATTGTTCAGATCTGGAATCGTGAAACTGGATCCGAGGTCGCCAATGTAGGCTCTATGCTGAACTGCATCGATTTTAGCATCTCATCGTTGCGCAAGCTCTTTACACGAATGAATCGAGATGACCTCGCTCTGCGATTTGAGCACTTTTACCGGGAAGAGACCGTTCATATTCCAAATTTTGTGTCTGCTGTTTCAGAGGGAGACTACGAACGAATGGGTACTGTGATATCGCAGTCGTTTGCCGATGCTGACGCGTTACTCGGTAACCAGACGGAAGAGACACGGGCGCTTGTGAGAATAGCAGAAAGTCTAGGAGCCCTCGGAGCCTCTGCTTTCGGTGCGGGGTTCGGTGGTTCGGTCTACGCACTCGTAAGGCAGGACGCTGCTGCTACTTTTCTTGCTGACTGGAAGAAGACCTACCTGCAGCAATTTCCTCAACACGTCGCCGGTGTCGAAGCGTTCATAGATCGGCCACAGAAGGGGACTAACGTCCCCGCTTCTTTTGCCCGAAATTGACTTCCGCGTTTACAAACGGGCCCCGTCAGACATCGTGCCACGGCGGGCCCGCCACACAAGATTATCGTAACTTGTGGAGCGTCATTGTGGATCAACTGCCGCACGATGAAGATCAACCGTGCCACCGAGCTAAGTACATGAGTATTCTGAAAGCCCGCTCAACGCACCCGGGGCTTCCTGCCCTGACAACGGAGTTATCAATTTCGTGACAACGTACATCCTCGGTATCTCAGCATTTTATCACGACTCTGCCGCCTGCATTGTCGCTGACGGTCAGATAGTCGCGGCGGCGCAGGAAGAACGGTTTACCCGCCAGAAACATGATCACCGCTTCCCCGCACATGCTATAGACTACTGCCTCGAGGAAGCGGGTATCACCGTCGAGGATCTGGCTTTTGTTGTTTTCTACGATAAGCCATGGCTCAAATTTGAAAGACTTCTCGAAACCTATCTGAGCTTTGCACCCCGCGGCATACGCTCTTTCATGAAGGCAATGCCCTTATGGCTGAAAGAAAAACTCTGGATGGATCAGACGATCAAGGATCGGCTGGATCACGATGTGAAAGTCTATTTTCCCGAGCACCATCAGTCCCATGCTGCATCCGCCTTCTTTCCATCGCCCTTCGAAAGTGCAGCAATCATCACGATGGATGGAGTCGGTGAGTGGGCAACTGCATCGTGGGGAACAGGCACGGCAAATCAAATCGATATTTCTCACGAGATGCACTTCCCGCACAGTCTTGGCCTGCTGTACTCGGCCTTTACGTACTACACGGGATTTAGAGTCAATTCGGGCGAATACAAACTAATGGGTTTGGCACCATATGGAGACCCGGTATATGTCGACAAGATTCTAGAAAATCTTATTGATGTAAAAGAAGATGGTTCGTTCTGGATGAACATGAAGTACTTCAACTATTGCCAGGGTCTGACGATGACTTCTACGGCATTCCATGAGCTGTTCGGAGGCGACCCGAGATCGCCGGAGTCCGAAGTGCGTCAGCGCGACATGGATCTCGCTCGTTCGGTCCAGGAAGTTGTTGAACTTGTAATGCTGCGTACTGCCCGACATGTGCGGGCCCACACAGGAGAGCGGAATCTGTGCCTTGCCGGAGGAGTCGCACTGAACTGTGTCGCCAACGGGAAAATTCTTGCCGAGAACATTTTTGACAAGATCTGGATTCAGCCTGCCGCCGGAGATGCCGGCGGAGCACTCGGTGCAGCATTGTTTGGCTGGCATCAGATACTTGGTAAGTCGAGAAAGCCGGTCCTGCCGGATTCTCAACACGGGTCGTATCTCGGACCCGTCTTTAGCCAGGCTGAGATCGAACAAACTCTGAAGGACGAGGGTGCTGTCTTTTCTGTTTTGAACGCCGGGGAGATAGCGAAAGAAGCTGCCGCACTGGTGTCAGGCGGAAGTGTAGTCGGGCTTTTTGCCGGAAGAATGGAATTCGGCCCGCGTGCACTCGGCGCGAGAAGCATCCTTGGGGACCCGCGAAGCCCTGCGATGCAGTCTCTGATTAATCGGAAAATCAAATACCGCGAGTCATTCAGACCATTTGCGCCAGCCTGCCTAAGTGATCATGCGCAACAGTATTTCGACCTCGAAGTGGACTCCCCGTATATGCTGCTGGTCGCTCCCGTTTCCGCAAGTCGTCGGCTACCCGCTGAGTCGCAGGGAGTTCACGGTTTCGAGCGCCTGAAGCAGGTGCGCTCTGACATTCCCGCCGTTACGCATGTTGACTTTTCCGCACGCGTCCAGACGGTCGACGAAAACTCCAACACGACATTTCGTGCCATCCTTGACGCCTTCCACAACCTGACCGGTTGTCCGGTGTTGATTAACACCTCGTTCAATGTCCGGGGCGAACCTATCGTGTGCACGCCCGGGGACGCGTACAGGTGTTTCATGAATACAGAGATGGACGCGCTGGTAATGGAGAACATATTTATTAAAAAAGCAGATCAGCCACTGCGCCAGAACCGACCATCCATACCAGCTACGTTTTCTTATGATTGACAGACACGCTCCACAACCAAAATCTGTCCCCGAGTTACGCAAATTTGGCGTTGTGATGACCGGTGCTTTTTCCGTCGTGGCGGCAATCATGTGGTGGAAGGGCGTAGACTACTTTTCGCTGGTAGTAGCTGTCGCTGGACTTTTTCTATTACTTGCCGTTGGATTCCCGTCTGTACTTCGTCCGGTTGAGTTCGTCTGGATGAAGATAGCTGTCGCTATAGGCGCAGTAATGACCCGGGTAATCCTTACAATCGTGTTCGTTTTTGTCGTGACGCCAATCGGTCTCCTGATGCGCCTGTCAGGGAAGGATCCGTTGAGAATCAAGGAGATAAAAACGCTCAGCTACTGGATTGATGCAGATCGAGAGGGAACCGCTGCCCGTCCAGACAAACCGTTTTAGGATGTAGGCGTTGAGCCTACACAATAAGTCCAGAAAATACCGCAGATCGTCAAATGCACTTTGCCTGTTATCGACAGTTTGTTCGGTGTACCCTGTACTTGAATGTCGAGCTTCAAAAGGTATCGCATGATGCAAATAAAGAATATCCTGTTTCCGACTGACTTCTCTGCTTCGTCAGAGAAAGCATTCCTTTTTGCTGACCCACTTGTCTCGAAATTCAAGTCCCGGCTACACATTCTGCATCTGATATCCTGGCACGGTCGCGGGGTTTACTCGAGATCCGAATACGGCCTTCCCATTTCTGAGCAAAATCGGATTCTGAAGGGAATTGAGGCTGACGCCCGACAGCAGATCTCCGATCTCTTCAAGGTGGACCCTGACTATTATGTTCAGATGGTTGAGGAGTCGAGCAAGACGGCCGCGGAAGGCATTATAAATTACTCTAACGAGAACGACATTGACTTGATAGTGATTGGCTCTGCCGGAGGCAGGGAAATCTATCGACACCTGGTTGGTGGGACCCTGGAAAAGATTATCGCCGATGCACCGGTTCCGGTTTTTGCCGTCGGTGCAGATGCCCAACCGCATCAGGATTTTACCAAACTGCTCGTTCCAGTAGACCTCAGCGAAAACTCTGATTCGTTACTGGCCGTTGCCGCCGACTATGCTGAATTGTTTGGTGCGAGAATTACTATTGCACATGTCGTAACGCCGCAAGACACAACCGTCATCGGCGGAGTGGGGCTTGACCCGATGCCTGCAATGAAGCCGGTCGATATGACGCTAAAGCGTGAACAGGTAAATGACCTGGCTGATCGGGTTCTCAAGGGACGTGTAGAGTTCGATGTGCAAGTCGTCGCAGGGCATCCTGCTCTGGAAATCGAAAAAATGACGCAAGACGGCGGCTGTGATCTGGTTGTTATCGCCAGTCACGGTTACAAAGGTTTCAAGAGGCTTTTCCTTGGTAGCACTGCCCGACATACCGTGCATCATGCATCATGCCCGGTACTGGTAATGAACAGCAATTCGCTGTATCAGGCAGATGACGAAGGAGAATAGATCCTTTGGCTACCGTACAATGATCCTCTTTATTCGCCGTGCAAGCTCTCGCAGGGTCCAGATCAGACTATAGCGTGTCCGCATGAACCAATTCGGCGCTGGCGGGTCGATCATTATTTCGCGGCACCACTCTTCCATCAGGTCCCGGGAGGCGTCCCCAGCCACTTGCCGACAATAGCTTTCTACCGATGTATCAATGAAATACTGTTGGAGAGCGCTTCGGTAGTCTTCTTTCGAACTCAACTCGCCTACAAACACTGACCATTGGGTTTCGTGCTCCCAGAAAGACTCAAAGCGAGTCTGTTGATACGGCGATCCGTCAACAAGAATAGTCGCCCAGTCATTTCTATTCAATGCACCCATTCGACCCGATCCGGGAAAAAATGCGTTGAAAGAATAGAGGACGACACCCACTTTCGACGCAGCATTTTTGGTCATCCGATGCATGAGTACGTGGGCCGGATGTCCGTAATCGCCGGTTGAACCATGAGTCAAGACCACGTCGGGATCAAACTTGTTGATCTGCACCGCGATGTCGTGTTCCAGCCTGGCTGCATCATGATCAGGTGCGCGCAGGCGCGATCCGTCTGGAGCAGGATCTGTATATTCGAGAAACACCAGGCTTTCAACGCCGAGTACTTCAGCAGCCCGCGCCATCTCCCGTTCCCTGACCGCTGGCAACGTTTCACGGGTTGCTTTTGGCGGTACTCCTATCTGCCCGCCTTCACCACGCGTCAAACAAACGATATGCAGTGGAACTCCTTTTGACGAGAGATGAGCAAGCAGCCCCGAACAAAATATTTCGTCATCTGGATGAGCAATGACCAGCAGCAGTCCTGCCATGGTACCTATCGCGAATTGTATATTTGAATTAGCCGTTCGAGAATTGCATCCCACGAACCTGTCGGTACAACATAGCCATTCTGCCCCTCGACAACATTTTCTTTTGCACCCGTATCCTCTGAAAGTATGACTGGAACACCACAATAGAGGGCCTCCACCGGGGCATATCCATAGCCATCATGATATGGTGGATGGACGTAGCAATCTGCATGCTGCAACAGCGGCAGCGAATCCTCTTCGACAATCTTCAACCGGGGTTCTTTTGCAGCCCATTCTTCAATGTAGCGAAGCATTCCACGGGATAGCGGGGCTCCGATAAGGATCAGTTCCGCATCACGGATGTCAAGTCTTGAGAATGCCTCGAGCAGCAAGTGTGTGCCCATGGTCACCGTAAGATCACCGGAATAGATGACACGAAATGTCTCGTCCCGGCGGGTTTCCTCTGACGGTACAAATCTGGGATTGATCTTGAGGTATGTGCGCACGAGTTTTGATTCGTCGAAGCCACGGTCGATGAACGTCTGTCGGGCATACTCAGAGGGCACATAAATTCTGTCAGCGATCTCATACTCGCGAAGCTGCTTCTTGATCATCCGAGGATCAAGTACTGACCTTTCAATCGGCCATCGTGTGTGCGCCTCACGGTAGCGCTCTGCAGCATATTCTATGTGGGCCGCAGTCGAGTGTAGCTCAAGCGTTTCAAAACCAATCTTCCGGGCGCGTGTGGCTGCGTGGAAAAATTGTCCAGAAAACCCGGCGAAGGTTTCAGTTCGATTCGTCAAACGTCGTGCCACCGTCCTGTCAAACAGATCTTCTGATGCATACCGTTGCAGACCCGCCGAAAACCGCAACGGGTTCTTGACCAGCCAGCCGGTGAGGGCCTGATCTACTTGCGAAGCGACTAATTCATCATCCGGATGAATTCCAGTCGACATGTACGTCTGAAGTTCATCAAGAGCACGTGTTTCTTCTACAATCTGCGCAAAATGGGCTCCCATTCCGCCAAGATTGTATGGCGCATTACAGGCAAGGGTTTTCATGATTCGCGAATGGCTTAAAGTATAAATTTCGACCAAACGCCGGCGCTCTATAGCAATTCATGAGGAAATGGCCTTTCGCGGAGAACAGATTCGAGCGAAACGAGAAGCCCTTCTACGTCCTCTCGGTCGATCACCATAGGAGGCTTGATTTTAATGACGTTGTGATCCGGCCCGTCCGTACTGAGCAGTATACTCTTGTTTTTTATCCTGTCAACAATGTGTGATGCGGCGTCCGGATCAGGTTCGAGCGAACCATCTCCTCTTACAAATTCTATCCCAAGGAACAGGCCTTGACCTCTGACATCTCCAATAATATCATGCCTTTCGCAAAGCTCGGTCAACCCCGACTTAAGGATCCCTCCTACTGCACCGGCGTGCTCCTGCAACCCCTCATCGTGAATGACGCGAAGGACTTCGAGACCGATAGCGCACGACACAGGATTGCCTCCATACGTGTTGAAGTACTCCATACCGGTATTGAACGCCTCTGCAATCCGCCGGCTGGTAACTACTGCGCCCAGGGGGTGACCGTTGCCAATCGGTTTACCCATTGTGACGATATCAGGTACCACATCCTGCAATTCAAACGCCCAGAACGCTTCGCCCACACGGCCAAAGCCTACCTGAACCTCGTCTGCAATGCACACACCGCCGGCCTCCCTGATCATCGAATAGACTGCACGTAAATACCCCCGGGGAAATTCTATCTGCCCGGCACAGCTCGCTATTGATTCAGATATAAAGGCCCGAAGTCCGCCGGCTTGCTGCGCATCTCCGATGCAATCTCGAACATTATTTATATAGTTGTCAAGCTGGTTGTCGCCCCTCCATTTACCGCGAAAGGTGTCGGGTATTTCAGCGACAAAAACATGATCTGCCTGAGGCTGTCCACCCCGCCCTCTGAATTTGTACGGACTAATGTCGATGAGTGGAGCAAGATGACCGTGATAGGCTGCGTCCAGCGTAATTACACCTCGCTGTCCGGTTGCGGCGGAAGCCAGCCGGAGTGCCAGATCGTTGGCTTCACTGCCCGAGTTAACAAAGAAGACCACATCCATGGACTCGGGGAACGTTTCAAGAAGTGCCTCTCCATACTCAACAATGTTTTCGTGCAGGTACCGCGTGTTTGTATTCAAAACGCTGATCTGTTGTGCAGCTGCACTGACGATGCGCGGGTGGCAGTGACCGACATGACATACATTGTTTACACAGTCCAGGTAGCGACGTCCTTCGGCATCGAACAGGTATTGACCGCCACCTTTGACGATGTGCAGTGGCTCCGAATAGGATAAACTCAGGTTTGGAGAGAGTACCTGCTGCCGGCGCTCCTGCAGCTTCTGCTGCGACACCGGAGCGAACGAAAACCGGGACCCAAGCCTCAGGAGTCGATTTGGATCGGGACAAATATCTTCCCAGATGTGGATCTCGTCCGGACTCGCTACGCCTGGAAAGGTATCCGAATATCCAAGCATGTCGACAAGAATCTGGAAGTGCAAATGAGGGACCCAGCCGCCATTCTCATCTGTGTCCCCTAGAGTCGCAATCGCCTGGCCACCGGTAATACGATCGCCGATTTGAAATTGGGAGATGGATTCCTTCGACAGGTGTCCGTAGAGCGAATAGAATTGCGTGTCCTCTACCCGATGTTTCAAAATGAGGACGTGCCCGTAATCAAGATGATTACCGGTCGCTGACACGCCGGACACTGTACCGTCTAAAACTGCTCTAACGGTCGTCCCTGCAGGTTTGAAAACGTCGAGGCCGAGATGAACGGTCCGATCTGCTATCCCTTCCTCACTGTACTGATCTGCCTGGTAGCAAAGTCGTGGTTCTCGATAGCGGCCTACCGCACATGTCGCACCGGTATCGGCCAGTATGTTTGCAATCCGCCGAGAGTCCACGGCAGGGTTATAACTTTCACGATACTTGTAAAAAGTTGGCGATCGAACTGAGAAATCAACAGCATGGAAGACCTCGTCAGAATCTATGTCTACCGGGAAACGTGCATCGGTACAACGATCGAGCAATTCACACACGCGAACCGATCCGCGAACAGACGGGAATCCGCATGCCTTGCGAAATACCGCCGTACAATATTCGGCATCTCGATCCGATAGATATCGCAACAGCTGCCATGCATCAGCCTCGGAAGCGAATATGTACGGCTCCGTTGCCCCATCACTTCGCTGACACGCAGACCTGATCACGGAGAGCGCCAGGCGAGCACGAACAAAATGGTAAAGTCCCTCAGCCTCAGTTTCAGAAAGCGTCCGCACAGACGTATAGCCACGCAAGAAAGCTTGCGCCGACTGCAGCGGTGCAGGTTGGTTCATCATGACATACGCCAGGGCGATTGACGGCTCACATACAGCAAATGTGTGAGTCACGTCACCAAAATCAATTATCCGTATTCCTTCGGGAGATATGAGAATGTTTGCATCGTTCAAATCGTTGTGAATGACCTGCCTTCGCAGATCTGCGTCATTCGTCGCTATGAAAGCGCCGAACCTGTCCAGCACTTCGGTGACCAATTGCCGATCCGAGTCATCCGCTATAACATGCAGATATTTTCGCTGGTCGCCGACATGTCGAACATCCCACTCAATTCGTGTTTGAAACGGAGCCGGATCTACGTGCGAGAGGGTTAGATTCAGGCTCCCGGCTGCCTCTCCTATATCATGCAGCAACGATGGCGATCTGTAGCGATAGTTCGAAAGCGCACTGCCGTCCAGAAACGTCAGGAGCCGCAGGTTCACATCGATGGCATTTACCGACGCAGCGACCACGTAATCACCGGTAGAACTCTGCAGGCACTCTGGAACTCGAAACGAAGCATTACCCGTGGTAATCGAGATCGAGTTTATCAGAGCTGATTCGTGCTCCCAGCCCAGGCGTTTCGATGTGTCGTCTGAGCACTTTAGTACGTACTCTTTTTTTCCATCTACAACGAGTACAAAGTTGATGTCGTCATAACCTCCAAGGCGATGACATGTACCTGCGAGGCCGAAATACTTTTCGCATAGTTGTTCGGCTATGTCTTCCGAAAGCTGCAAACTGGAATTCACGGACCTCACATGGCATCTTCATGCCCTGACGGCGGCATGTTTTCCACAAGGTAGCGGGTGAGCAACGTGTACAGGTGTAGCGTCGTACCTGCGCCCTCCCAGATCCCATGGGACCGATTGGGATACGACATCATCGTAAAATGTTTGTTGTGCTTTATGAGTTCGTTGACGAGGGCCTCTGTGCCCTGGTAGTGAACATTGTCGTCTCCTGTCCCATGAACGACAAGCAAGTTTCCCTCGAGATTTTCCGCAAAGGTAATTGGCGAGCCGATTCGGTAGCCATCGGCATTTGTCTCGGGATGACCAGAATACCGTTCCTGATAAATTGTGTCATAATATCGCTGGTCTGGAACGGGTGCAATCGACATTCCTGTGTTATAGATGTCAGGGTAGCGGAACATGGCATTGAGGGTCATCGATCCGCCTCCACTCCATCCCCAGATTCCGATTTTGCTTTCATCAACATAGTCCCTTGCTGCGATCTGTCTCGCCGCCGCAGCTTGATCGGCTGAAGCCAGCACACCGATCGCTCCGTACACAACTTTTCGCCACTCCCTGCCACGCGGCGCCGGTGTCCCGCGGTTATCGATTGACATTACGATGTAGCCTTTCTCCGTCAGGAGATGGTGCCACAGATATTGAGATCCCGACCAGCGATCGACCACAGTCTGCGACCACGGCTCACCGTACACATGGAATAGCACAGGGTATTTTTTGGTCGGATCAAAATCCCGCGGCCTCATTTCCCATCCGTCGAGCATCGTATCATCGCCGGCATCAACGCGGAAGAATATCGTTTCGGAGCGGTCGAGTTCGTCTATAACGCTGGTGAGATTTTCATTCGAGACCAGCGTCCGGACAACACGATGTCCCGGAAGACTGACCAGATCAATTTTTACTGGTGTATCACGCGAGCTGTACGTATGGATAGCCCATTTTGCATTCGGCGAAATCTGATACATGTGATGTCCGCGTTCGCCTTCTGGCGTGATTCGCTCCAGCTCGCCGGATCCATCAAGGGCAACCCGATACAGAAATTGTTGCGTGGGATTCTCCGGCGAGGCGTAGAAATATATCCATCCTTCGTCCTCATCGATTTCTGCAATACTCATGACATCGTAATCGCCCGGTGTCAACAGCTGCTGCCAGGCTCCGTCACGAGCAGTCCGATAAATATGGCGCCACCCGTCAACCTCGCTGACCCACGTGAAGACCTGACCTCGGTCGAGCCATACCAGATCGTCGACCACATCAACCCATGCGGCATCCGAATCGACATGAACAACACGAACAGACTTTGTCCGTGTGTCGGCCAGAATGACCTCGTTTTGATTCTGTGCACGGTTCATGTGCTGTATGACCAGCTCTGTCGAGTTAGCCGCCCAATCCATACGCGGGATGTAATGATTCCTCTCGTCATCAGACAATCTGAACCAATCTGTGTCCCCGCCCCGACTGGAAACGACTCCAACCCGAGCCGCGGAGTTTGTACCACCGGCCTTTGGGTATTGCACGGGCACGACAAACGAGTACAGAGAGTCTGTATTATTGATCATCAGAAAGTCGCGTACACCGCTGGCATCCAGCTGCCAGTAAGCAATCTTGGATCCATCCGGACTCCAGCGAAAACCATCTCTCAAAAAGAACTCCTCTTCGTACACCCAGTCGAACGTCCCGTTGATCGTTGTCCGGCTGCCATCAGACGTCAGCTGTGTAATTTCTCCAGAAGCGATGTCTTCGACATAGAGATTATTCTTCTGGACGTAAGCCACCCTGCCGGCTGACGGGTCAAACTTCGCGAACATCAGCGTCGAAGGTTCAAACTCTGCTCCAACCTGTTTGAGTGACTTGTCCCCAACAGAAAACACCCAGAAATCGCCGCGGGTATTCTGTCTCCAGACGCGTTGCGAGTTTGTGAATATCAATATCCGCGTCTCGTCGCCAGACCATGTGTAGCCATGTATCGAGAGAGGCCTCGTTGAACCAGCCGGCGTCAGATCAGTGGCAGAAACAAGAATGCTCCGACTGCCGGATGATGCCGAATATCGGACAATGTCGCGAGCACCATCTACCGTTTCCGAAGGCTCCAGAGTGGTATAACCACTACCATCGTCGAGCCAACGTGCAGGTCCAAACCAGTCCGACCGAAACTTGCCGTCGACAAAGATCTCTTCAATTGTAATATTCTCACCTTCGATCGCCTGGCCAAAGACGGGAAGGGACGATACCAGAATGAGTACTGCTAACGTTGCCAGTCGGGCTTTCATAAGCATGAGTTTGTGTGTTGGTGTCATTCTTGAATAGCCTGCACGGCCGAAATTGAATATGAGATCTCGTCATCTACTGCATCCTTAATGTAGTCGATAGAGACCGATGTTGGAAATCCCCTCTGCCTGTCGTACGTGACTTCGATTTCGTCTGCTTCACCGCCCGTTGCTTCCCGAATGATATCAAACAATTTCTCGATTGACGGAATGAAAGCCAGCTGCTGCGAAGAAATATCGACGTTATCTCGTAGTCGGATAGCCGCAGATACGGAATCGTCGAGAACGGTAACCCTTGCAGGCGTGTCGCCCGCGATTGTACAGAAGCAACCGATGGTTATTTCATACCTGTAGTGGTCGAGCCCTTGTGAGAGCCACAGTTCTCTACTGGTCTGAAACGTATCGTTCCCATCGCCGAACAGATTGCAGCCCGATAGCCCGATGACTACGCTACAGACCAGGAGTATATCTTTAATCACTCTCAAAACGTGTTTCCAATGATTCAATTCGTTGGACCAGATCATGCGGTACGATGGCAGGATTGGAATCTCTGACGACACATAGTATTGAGTGGGCCAGCCGGGCACTGGTTTTACTTCCGTCAAGATCACCCATGTCCCCGAGAATATTTGCGCGCTCTCTCAACATCGTGGAAAGGCTCACGGCAAACTCGACGTCGATTCCTGCTTCACCAGATAGATAGTCCTGTAACTCCGATCGTGAATAGGTCAGCATTCGTTTGATATCTACTTCGCCGTTGGCGCTAACAGCACGATCAATTTCCTCAATCGCCTCGTCATACTGATTCGTGTTGCGGTGGAGCATGGCACGGGCCAGCGCCTGGGCCAGCTGCCGAACCTGTCTCATGATAACGTCTCGCTCCATCTACACCAGTTGCTCCGAATAAACGTGTTGCGTAGGTATCGTCTGAAAACGATCTTTGTTTCCTATAGCCACTGGAGGGATCGTCATTTCTGAAACAACTATCAATGTGCTGCTGGCGGTCCAGTTGGCGACATCAGGCTTTTTATTTGGTCTAATCGCTATAGTACAGGCTGAGGTCTACCCTTTTCTGGAGAGATTCGAAGCTGACAAGTTCAGTGTATTGCATGCGTTCCATTCTCGTCGGATCACGTATGTCGTGGCCATACCAATGGTTGCAGAACTGGTAATTTCCATCATGCTCGTTGTGGTCCAGTCCCCGGTAGTCAACCCTGTACTCGCAATCGCGGGCCTTGGACTAACCATCGTAATATGGATCTCGACATTGTTCGTGCAGGTACCCCTGCATCAGAGTCTGGAAAGGTCACATTCGCCTGACCTGACGAGACGATTGACTAGATCGAACTGGATTAGAACAGTGTGCTGGGCCGCCCGAACCATTATCGCGCTTATTATGGTCTTATCCGTACTATCCTGATTCGACAGGACGATCGG
Source organism: Rhodothermales bacterium (assembly GCA_013002165.1). Classification (GTDB taxonomy): domain Bacteria; phylum Bacteroidota; class Rhodothermia; order Rhodothermales; family JABDKH01; genus JABDKO01. Next base: position 45,210 of record JABDKO010000027.1, read on the forward strand.
AATCAGTAATCCATTCACTCCATGAACCGACATACAACGACGGCATGGGCAAGCCGGCATACACCATTGCAAGCACGTTGTGCGCCGCGGTTACTCCGGAGCCGCAGTATGATATCACATCATCGTCGTCCAGGATCGAAGCATAGCGAGACTGCAAGATCTGTGGTTCGAGGAAAAAGCCGTCCGCACGCAAATTTGATTTGAACGGGCATGACTTCGCGCCGGGGATGTGGCCGGCCACAGGATCTATCGGCTCGTTCAATCCGAGAAATCGGTCAGCGGCTCTGGCATCAATGAGTGTCGTCCCGCCAGAACGTACTACATTTTCGACATCGGCAGATACGGCAAGCATTGCGTGCTGTTCATCAGGTTGGAAATCTCCATTGTTCGAATGTGGGATAGCTTGATCGATTGGCAAGCCACTATTGCGAAGGGCACCCCACCCGCCATCCACGACGGCGACTGCATCATGACCAAAATATCGGAGAAGCCACCACGCCCGGGCCGCAAAGGGGCCACCTGAATCATCATACGTAAAGACTTGCGTCCCGGATGAGACACCGCATCGGTTCAAAAAGCCGACAAAGTTAGCGGTATCGACCATCGGATGCCTTCCGGTTTTCCCCGGAACGACACGACCGGAGAGATCTTCGTCCAGATGAGCATAATGAGCTCCGTGCACATGGGCTTCGAGATACTCTCTCCTTCCAGACTCGGTATCCGCCAGCGAGAACCTGCAGTCAAGGAACACGACACTACCGCCATCCAATCTATCGACGACGTCGCTAATGGGCACGACTGAACTGAATATTTGAGACTGCCTATTCAAAGGTCAGCAAATCAGGAAACAGATTGTTGACCCGAAGTGCAAAAATCTGAAAAACCGTCTCTTTGTCGTCAACGACAATTCCCCACTCGCCCTGAAGATCGAGAAACTGCAGCTCGTGCGTTGTACCATCAACGAGTTCAATGGTGATCTTGCGTTGCGCATTATCCAGGACAATCTCCCGCGTGACTTGTGCAAAGCGGTCGGTCGTCAGTGGATTCAGAAACGATGCCCACGTTGAAAATCTTTCAGGTTGTACCGGATGGGAAGTATCCGGTCCGGTCAGGACCCAGGAGGAGTCTGACGACTCAAGTTTCCAGTCTCCGTTTGGCGTTTCGAATTCTACATGGGCGATCGATGATGGGTCAATATCTGTAATCAAGCGATGTCGCCAAACATCGACGCGCATCGTTGTATTGATACGGCCGCGAGCAAGGACCACGTCTTCTGAATCGTCTATGCGAATGTGCTGTGTTTCAAAATCGCGACCAGCCCGACCCACGGCAATTTTCGTGGTATCGTCACCCGCGTTTACAGTGACAATCCACGCACTTTCGCCGACACCGTGCTGAGCATAGTCTACCGGGTCACGCGTCACATGGTCTTCGATCGTCAGTTGACTGAGTGTAATCAGGAGATTTTCAACAGTAACCGGATTCGCCATGGTTCTAACCGGCGCTACGACAAACCACTCGCCGCCAGATCTTTCGAGGATTAAAGATTCATCAAAACGTTCGATCGAAATCCTGTCTATCTCCCCGACATCAATATTCAACCCTTCACGTGCAGATGTATTGCAGGACGTAATGATTAATGTGCTCACCAGGAGTACGGCGAGCACATGAGACATACGATTCATAGCCAGTCTTATTGTTTTCGTCGGTCAATCAGAACTTGTTCGACATGGGAAAGAAGCAATCCTTTCCCTCGAACTAACACTGTCAAATGGTACAGAAGATCGGCCGTTTCGTCAAGAAATGCCTGGTCATCCTGGTCTGTAGCAGCGATTACTACTTCAACGGCCTCCTCGCCGACCTTCTGAGCTATTCGTTTGATTCCCGCATTCACAAGCTCACGCGTGTACGATGATTCATCGTTGGAGATCATCCTTTCCGCAACGACCTGTTCCAATTGTTCCAGCATGCCGGTGTTGTCGAACAACCCCTCTTCGCCAAAGCAGCTTTTTTCACCAAGATGGCATGTCGGCCCGGTTGGTGTCGCCCGAACAAGAATACTATCCTGGTCACAGTCGGACCACATGCCCTTCAGGATGAGATAATTTCCGGACGTTTCGCCTTTTGTCCAGAGAGACTTGCGCGAGCGCGAGTAGAACGTGACGCGACCAGTTTCAATTGTCTTCCGAACTGCGTCAATATCCATATAGCCCTGCATCAGGATCGAACCAGTGCTGTCATCCTGTACAATCGCCGGAATCAGTCCTGCAGTTTTTTCCCAGTCAAGCCGGGCCGGATCGATGTCTACATTCGTACGCATATACCCTCTCTGGATAAGTCAGATTTCAAGTCATGCACCGCAATCTCACCTGAATGAAAGACAGATGCCGCCAGGGCCCCGGAAACATCGGCCTCACGGAAAACCTCCGTAAAGTGATCTGTCCGCCCGGCTCCACCCGAAGCGATCACAGGAATTGAAACGGTTTGTCGAATTGTTTTGAGATGAGGAACGTCGTAACCGTCGCGGACTCCGTCGTTGTTCATAACGTTAACAACTATTTCCCCCGCACCACGATCTACGGTTTCCGTTACCCAATCCAGAGTGCGCCTCGACGCCCGGCGCGAGGCCGTTACATCGCCAGTATGACTGTATACATGGTACTGGCCGTCCACAGCATCGTAGAAGCTGTCAACTCCAATAACAATACATTGTGACCCAAAGTGATCGACCAGCTGATTTATTAGATCCGGATTCATAAGTGCAGGTGTATTGATCGATATTTTGTCAGCACCGTTTTCGAGAATGTGTCGGGCATCATCGACGGACTTGATTCCTCCGGCAACCGAGAACGGAATATCCAGCTGACGCGCCACGTCCCGGACCCATGTTGAACTGACAACGCGTTCCTCTATTGACGCGGTGATATCATACAGCACCAGTTCGTCTGCACCTTCATTCGCATAGCGGAGAGCCAACGGAACGATGTCTCCCATAATCCGGTGATCTTTGAACTTGACGCCTTTGACAACCTTGCCTTCCCGCACGTCGAGACAGGGAATTATCCGTTTTGCCAGCATGCGACCGCCTCCTCAAGAATAATGATGCCATCGAGGAGCGCGCGACCAACGATCACTCCCGATACTGCGGCGGATGTTCGGAGCTGCCGGATGTCGTCCAGCGATGAAACCCCACCCGATGCCTGAAATTGCAACTCGGGAAAGGACGCATGAAATCGATTGTACAGCTTTGCATTTGGACCTTCCAGCATTCCATCTCGGCTTACATCCGTCATGAGAATTTCCCGGAGGCCCGCATCCGACATCTGTTGCAGAATATCGCCAATCGGGGTTTTCCCCCGCTCGGTCCATCCTTTGATGACTGGCCGATAATCGCCATCGCCGTCTGGCTTGACATCTATTGCAGGAAGCAATGATCCCTCGGGTAGTACGTTCATCCAGTCAACAACCGTTTCTGGAGATTCAATCGCTACACTGCCGATGACAACCCGGTCAACTCCGGCATCCAGCAGTTTCCGAACGTCATCGATAGTGCGAATTCCACCACCGACCTGCAGTTGGCACCTCGTAGCTCCGGCAAGCTTCTCAACAAGATCAACCTGCCGCAGTGCTGGATCCCTAGCGCCCGACAGGTCGACTAGATGTATCCACTCAACGCCAGTAGCCGCGTAGCTGGATGCAAGCACTGCCGGATTCTTCGTGTAAGGAATCATGTCACCGAAGTCGCCTTTTCGGAGTCGAACAACTTTCCCATCTAGCAAGTCTATCGCTGGAATAATCATAGTTGGATACCGACAAAGTTTTCCAGCAGTTTGGATCCAGTGCTCCCGGACCGTTCCGGGTGAAATTGTACACCAAAAAAATTCTCTCTCTCAACAGCGACCGAAAATGTACTCCCGTACATACACGAGGCTGTCGTATCCGGTATGACAGGAAGTGCATACGAGTGAACGAAGTAAAATCGGCTGGAGTCGGGAATACCGCCGAAAAGTTTCGATTGGGATTTGACGTCAACCGTATTCCAGCCCATGTGCGGGAGAACCGTTCCACCGGCGTTGGACAGCTTTTCAACGGTCGTCTCAAAGATGCCGAGACAGTCAGTATTACTCTCGGCCGATTCCGTTGCCATCATTTGCATCCCGAGGCATATCCCCAGGACGGGACACTTGAGATCCTTGATGACCGACTCCAGGTTCAAGTCTCTAATTCCTTTCATTCCGGCGCCGGCCGATCCTACGCCTGGAAGAACAACCCGGCTCGCTGATGCTATCTGTGAAGCTTCGGATGTAACTGCCGCGTGAACACCCAATCTTTCAAAAGCAAAGACCACCGATGCTATATTCGCACAGCCTGTGTCTACAACTGCCACTGATTCAGTCATAAGATCCCCTTGCTGCTTGGCAGTGAGTCGCCGTCTTGCCTGATAGCCTGCCCGAGAGCGCGGCCAAAACACTTGAACAACGACTCAACCTTGTGATGCGTGTTTTCGCCAACAGCCGACAAATGGACCGTTGCATGCATTGCAAATGCAAGCGACTGAAAGAAATGCTCCACCATCTCCGTACTCATCGTCCCGAGATGTTCGCGATCGAATTTGGCGTCAAATTTGATGAAGGGGCGGCCCGACAGGTCGAGTAGACATTGTGCAGAAGCTTCGTCCATGGGTAGAGCAAAGCCGAACCGTTGTATGCCTTTCTTTTCTCCGAGTGCTTGTCGAATCGCTTGACCCAGCACTATCCCGGTATCCTCCATGGTATGATGATCATCGATCTCGAGGTCACCGTCAACAGAGATAATCATGCTGAAGCCGGCGTGCGTCGCAATCTGGTCCAGCATATGGTCGAAAAAACCGATGCCGGTCGATATTTCGCGGGGATCGTTTTCATCGAGGTTGATTTCGACAGACACGCGCGTCTCGTTGGTGCTTCTCTCAATCAACGCTGTTCGTCCCTTTCCGGTCAGACTGGAAACTATCTGCTGCCAACCGTTCGAATCACGGTTGTACAGTACGCCCTTGATGCCCATCCTTTTTGCCAATTCGATATCCGTCTCGCGATCGCCGATTACCACAGACGTGCTTAATTCATAGGATCTCTCGCGCATGTACTGATCGACCAGGCCCGTTTCAGGCTTTCGACATCGGCACTTTTCGTCTGGAAGGTGAGTGCAGATTAATACCTCTTCAAAAGTGACTCCCTGTGACGAAAACGCCTCCATCATTTTTTGATGCGGAACGTCAAAACTTTCTTGCGGGAAGGACGCCGTCCCAAGTCCATCCTGGTTCGTGATCATGACCAGCGAATATCCCATCGACTGAAGTGACAACAGTGCAGGAATCACCATTGGCTCTAGAGATAGTTTTTCGAGCGAGTCGACCTGGTAGTTGTCAGCTGGCTCATTGATGAGCGTGCCGTCCCGGTCAACGAAGATATATTTTTTGCTCACTGTACCTTCCTCCCCGCTGCGGTTTGTAAATGTTGGAGGCGAATCGATACGGCGTTCCGGTGGCCTTCAAGTTCCTCCAATGACGCGAGTGCCTCGATCGCCGGACCAATGTTCTGAATACCCTGCGACGATAGTTTCTGAACGGTCATCGTTTTCTGAAAGTCCGCAAGAGTGAGTCCCGACGTAGCGATCGCCGTACCGTTTGTAGGAAGAACATGGTTTGTCCCTGACGCATAGTCACCAGATGACTCGGGGGTCCACTGCCCGACAAATATCGACCCGGCGTTTTGGATGAAAGCTACCAGATCATCTGCATCCGCCGTATTGATAATGAGATGTTCAGGAGCATATCTATTAGCAATGGCAGCGGCAGTCGAGGTTGAGACACATATAATCGTTAATGATGATTGCAGTGCTTTTTCTGCAATCTCGCGTCGCGGCAGCGATGACAACTGGTTTGCAATTGCAGTGTCTACACGGTCAGCGAATGCCACAGATGGTGTGACCAGAACGACCTGTGAATCAACTCCATGCTCGGCTTGCGATAGCAGATCTGCTGCGACGAAATCGGGTTCCGCGGTCTGGTCGGCGATAACCATCAACTCGGTCGGTCCAGCTACCATGTCGATTGCCGCACCGTTAGAATCCGCTGCTATTTGTCGCTTGGCTTCCGTGACGTAGCTGTTGCCCGGGCCATAGATCTTCGAAACTCGTGGAATCGACTCTGTCCCGTACGCCATGGCTGCAATTGCCTGTGCACCGCCAACCTGAAATATCTCTGTGACACCACAAAGTGATGCTGTGTAGAGAATTGCCGGATTAACCGGTGGAGGTGAACACAAGACTATTCGGGTGCACCCTGCAATTGAGGCTGGGACGCCCATCATCAGCACTGAGGACACTAGCGGTGCTGTGCCGCCGGGGACATAAAGTCCGACACTGGGAATGGGTCGACGAATCAGTCTGCAGGCAACCCCTGTGTTGGTTTCGACGTCAAGGTCTGGCTGGGCCTGAGCCGTGTGGAATAATTCAATCGCTTTACGTGCACGGTCAATTGCATCGAGTGAGGTCGCGTCTAGATGACGCTTTGCATCCTCGATTTCTCTCACAGAAACACGGATATTTGAGAGCTCGATACCGTCGAACTTGCTTGTATAACGAAGCAGTGCATGGTCCCCTTCCTCGCGTACCGCATTCACTATTGCCCGAACGGTGCTGGTAACCGTATCAGTCGATTCAAACCGGGGACGAGCAAGGACATTCGTCCTGTCTTCAGGGGCGGTGTCGCTCCAATCGATTCGTTTCATGGTCATGCAAGCATTTTTTCAATTGGAAGCACGAGGATAGATGTGGCACCCAGTTTTTGCAGTTCTTCCATCGTCTCCCAGAACAAATTCTCGCGGCTCACAACGTGAACGGCAACTTTGTCAGGCGAACTGGACAGTGACAGGATTGTCGGGTCCTCGGCACCGGGTAGAATCGCGACAATCTCATCCAGGCGACTCTTTGGCGCATGCAGCATAATGTATTTGGATTCGCGAGCACTGATAACTCCCCGAAACCTTGTAAGAAGTTTGCGAACAAGATCCTCCTGTTCATCTGAAAGGTGACGAGCTGTTCGAACGAGAACGGCCGTTGATTCGAAGATCGTTTCGACTTCTCTGAGGCCATTCGCTTCGAGGGTTACGCCCGTTGAGACAATATCACATATTGCATCTGCCAGCCCTGCCCTCGGTGCTATTTCAACTGCACCGTTAAGGTCACATGTTTGAAAAGTCACGCCCTTTCCGGACAAATACGATTCGAGCAGGCGTGGATAGGACGTGGCAATCCGCTTTGAAGCGAGCGAATGAGGGCCATCGTATGATGTGTCGTCCGGCACTGCAATTGAAACCCGGCAGTTGCCAAAGTCAAGATTTTCGAGTTCTCGAAAGGCGCCCGAGCCTGCAGCAGACTTTCTTCCAAGTGCTGCCTCGCGAAGGACATTCCTGCCGACGATGCCGAGGTCTACTACGTCATCCATGACAAGTCCCGGGATGTCGTCGTCGCGGACAAAAAGAACGTCGATTGGCAGGGCGTCACAGTGCGCAATGAATCGGTCCCGGCGTTTCCGAATTCGAAGACCCGACCTTTTGAGCAATTCAAGAGAATCATCACTAAGGCGTCCCGATTTTTGAATCGCAAGCCTCAGTCTAGTTTTTGCAGCCATAAAAGTTGATTGAAATAAAAAACCCCCGGAGGTCAATCCCGAGGGTACTTTCAATCAATGACTGTGACCGCTGGAATAGACCATAACATCATCTTCCAGCTCTGTTGGAGTCAGAAGACTACATCAAATGATGATGATGATGCGTCCGGATGGCCATTTCTGATCTATTGTTAGCGTCCATTGAACCCACAAGATATGATGACTGCCCATCACTTTGCAAATCTACCCGGCAGGATGTCAGCCTTTCGCCAGATCTTAATTTGTCAACCGACTGCCGCTGCCTTTATCCTATTCCGGAGGGCCTAGCAGGGCAAGGTCGGCGACGCCTTTCCGTACTGCATGCATGAACTGCTCACCCGGATCGGTCTTTTTCGTCCTGTAGGATGGGTCAACCTCGAGAAAGAGCGGGTGATTTTCAAATAACATGTATTCGTAGTGTCCTATCAGGTATTCGATTGACGCATGTTTATTGCGTAGGTATCGAACAAGCCAGATGTTTGCCGCAACCTGCCTATCCGTCAAATCCGCCTCTCCGTTTCGGCCCCCGACGTTCTCGATTCCAATTGCAGAATAATTCAGTCCGATGCAATGTCGTGCCATCCAGGTCTCAGGCATCAAACGCATGATCGTTCCATCTCTGTCGACAAGGAAATGTGCAGACACGTTTACTTGACCGGCGCCGGCCAACTCGGGCCGTGATCCTTGCAGGGTTTCCGTATCGAACGTTTCAAAGGAAACATCGGCATCGTCTATCGCGGTCCAATGAAGTACTATCATTCGGGGAACGATGGTTATCTCATCAACCTGAATGTTGTATCGCTGGCTGATGTACGCCAGTGTCCCATCGATGCGTGACTCGGAGAAAGAGATGCGCTTGTCGATGATCTCGGTAGAATGACCGCACCCGGCAGCTATCGGCATGCACAGAACAATGATCAATGCCAGGGTGGTGTCCGAGTGTCGTTGCATTCCGTAACCCGCCACTATTTCACCCGGGACCGAAGCCACTCATTCCTGAATGCGATCTGCGTCTCGCTGAGCTCCATCCCTGCATCCTCAAAAGTGACCACTTCAAGGGTCATGTTTTCGGCGACAGGTACGGATGATGTATACGTGTCACCCCTCTGAGTATAGGTGATACTGACTGTATCCCCCGGTGCGATGTCATCAAGCAGAGCACCGAGTTGTTCCAGATCAGTCACGAGCGTTTGATTCAACTGAACGATTGTATCCCCCTGACCAACGCCGGCTGCGTACAGTGTCCCGGTTTCCAGAGTTGGACCTGCCACAATTACACCTCCGTCCTCTTCCTCAAGCTGGGCTCCAAGGAATGGCCGGTTGTCGTACCGCTGGCGAACGTGAAATCCTGCACGCGCAAGCAGGGTTGAATAATCGAAGGCCTCGTGCCCCTCGATGTAATTATCAAATATACCGTCAGCGAAGGCCCTGTCGTTCACGAGTTCGTAAAGTGCGTTGCGGAGGTCACTGCTAGTGAACGGGATCTCAGTCTCTCCATATTTCCTCCAGAGAAGCTGCATGTAGTGATCCAGAGTCGTGCCCGGAAATGCCGAGCGGAGCGTGAGATCAAGTCCGAGACCAATAGCGTTTCCGAATGTGTAATACGATATGAATGTGTTGTCGCGATTGGTAGGATCGACGGATCGGGCAGCATCGACAAAGGGTGCCTGCATGCTCATTTCCCGGGCTGAAAAGTATTTCCGTCCGGGCAAGTTGACGACAGCGTTGACGGCCCCTCCAATGCTACTGGCAAACTCACTGTCCGAATTTATACCAGTTCGCCGCATAACCAGAGCCGTATAGTAGCTCGTAAAACCTTCGGAGAACCAGAGCTCGCCGGTCATGTTTGCCTCTTCAAAATCGAAGGGCTCCAGATCACTCGGACGCAACCGTTCTACATTCCACTGATGAAAATACTCATGGGCAAGGGTACCCAGGTTTCTCCTGGCACCTGTGGAGAGCGGCCGTGTGCTTACGATGTAGGTACTATTCCGATGTTCCATACCATCGCCAGCGACGTGTGGCAGGTAATCGGCCAGAAAAGTGTACGTACCATAATCGTTTTCGGGTAACGCTTCGAAAACCGCAACTTCCTCGTCAACAACTTTCCGAGCCATGTCATAGTACGTGTCAACTTCGACCTCCGACTCTGCGTGGTGAACAACCAGATTAACCGTGGTGGAACGATCACCCATCTCAACATTCCACGAGCGCACATCGTGGTCGCTTATCTCAATCGGGCTATCGAGAAAATAGTAGAGGTCTGGTGCGGTAAAGACGGTTTCGTTCGCTGTTGGCACCAGTTGTGTCGCGACTTTCCACGACTCATTCGGAAGGCTAAACGAAACACGAATTGGTACGTCGCTAAACTGTCTCGCAAACATGAACGTCGCCGGTATATTGAGATGCGCGTGGGTCCGGTCAATTCCCGAGTATGTTCCACCTGCACGATCAGCGAACAGTGTATAACGTAACACAACCTTGTTGCCCGTGGCAACGACATTCCACTGGTGCGGATTCGGGCGTTCGATATCCAGAATCGCTCCTGAACCATCGTGAGCTTCGACGCTGTAGACATTCTTCGCGAACTCGTGCAGTGCATAACGTCCCGGCGACGTACGACTCATCCTGAATTCAACCAGCTCTCCACTACGAGTACCGTCAACTGTCATCGAGATCTCAGCTTCGTGGTGTTCAGGCCTGGGAAAAGACACATCGTAGGTCACCTCTCTCTGGGCGGAAGCGGGGATGACAAGGATCGAAAGGGCGAGCACTATCCCGAGTACTGGTTTCATTTTACTCATTTATTTTTCGGAGTATCTCATCAAGTGATTCGATCTTGTCGTCACCGGATGCGCGTATTTGTTTATAGGATTCATAAGCCGCGTGCGCGTCAGTCATTCTGTTTGACATCGCGCTGGAGATCGCAAGCCCGCGAAGTGAGAGTGCGCGTTTTGGAGCTCTTGTCAGGGCAGCCTGAAATGCGTCGCCAGCCTCATCGTACCTGCCTGCCTCGAGCAATACTTCGCCGAGCATCTCATGACTGGGTTTGACGATGTCCGGCGGACCATATTCGAATGGAAGCGACTCTTCCAGCACTACAGCACCATTAAGAAGATCAACTGCCTGGGTGAAGTTTCCCTGTTCAGCGAGAATCTTTGCTTTCAACTCTGCAGCAAATATCTCTATGATCACCGCCGAACGTGAGTCATCTTCCGAGTTGCGAAGGGCTTCCCTCACTTCTTCGAGTTGACGCTCCGCAGCTATGGCGTCACCTTCCGCTATAGCCGCAAGGCCTTCGGCAAATGCCTCGACGGCCGCGATACGATTACCAACTTCCTCGGTATCGGTCGACACGTTGATCAGGTCGCTGCTCCAATTTTCAGAATTGATAATGTATGCGGCTTTCATGGATAACAGATAACTGCGCATCCTGTTAGTGGCATCCTCCTGAATATCTTCGTCAACCGACCGAATCAACTCCTCCGAGTCCGCAAATCGTCCCTGCTGCAGATAGGCGTAACTCAACCAGGCTATAGCGTGAAAGCTGCGCTGACTCTTGCCCAAAGACTTCCGAATCCTGCGGGCCTCGGCTGCTTTCCACGACCGCTCGTTCAGCTCTGCTACGCGGTCCCACATCCCTAATGCAACAAAAATATGCGACGGCATATGCAGGGCATGTGCCGCATCAGGCGCTATGTCCGAGTATGCTTCTGCGGCTCGCAGGCCCAGAGGTGCATGCACGGGATCATCATAGGAGTGAATCAGATAATGTGCGGCACCCGGATGTTTCGGATTTTCGGCGAACACCTCTTCAGCAATTGCGGCAGCTCTCATGTACGCGGAGAAATCACGAGTGCCTCTCTGTTCACCGAGGATGGAAAGCGCGTAGAATGCCGCAATCTCATGATCCCCGGGATACTTAAGGTGGAGACGATGCATAGCCTGTCGGTACTGTGAAAGGTTATTACCGACATCCCCATCGACAAAAAGCTGCTCAGCGGCAGACAGTAGATCCTTTTCGCGCCGGGTAGATGCCTTCTCCAGTCGCAACTCCGGCGTCGGGGCAAGGTTATTTAGAACGGCTCTTGCTTCCTCTCTCATGAGTTGATTCCACACAGGTCGATAGAGAGTCATAGCCTCGCCCCAGTATGCCATCGCGAAGTCTGACTCTATCGCTTGCGCAGCTTTAAACTGCTCTGCCGCATCCTCGTACTCAAAACTGTGCAGAAGCAAAACACCTGTTGTAAACAAGTCGTGTGCTTCGGGACCGCCCGATGTGGCGAAGTCTATAGAGCCCAGAACTTGCTGGCCGGAGGCACCCGGAACTATGCTCGCCGTAAGGAGCAGACATGCTATCAATACTCGTGTCATTAAACGTCAATGTAGATTGGTGAATACAAATAGAACCTCAGGTTACCGGACTACTACTATGGGTGATGATACAGTTGTTCCGGAATCAACGACCGAAAGCATGTATAATCCAGCTGCCCATGTTGACACATCAATTCTTATCTGAAAAACGTCAGGTGGTACGACACCTTGATATACTACACGTCCCAGATTATCGTAGACCACAATATCTGAAATCCCGGACTTGACCGACGCAATGGTCAGATTGATAGTGTCTCCTGCCGGTAGAGGAAAGATGCCGGGGCGACCGGTAGCAGTTTCCAACGTTTCAATACTGGTAGGAATAACGTACAGACTAGCCAGCGGCGTCCCAAAATCAACTCCGTCTATTTGAGCGAAGACGAGAGTAGTTGTGAGCTGCCCTGTGGCTTCGACCATACCGATCCCGTGAGCAAACACGACTGAAGTATCGGAAACGACAGAGAACTTCTTTGTTGCTGCAACCTCGACCGGTTGCAGCATGCCGTCTACGGTGAACGAGACCGAGTCGCGAATCTGCCCTTCGACGAGGATCAGGTCTGTCGTTTCGGAAGCCAGGAATCCGGAGTAGCACGATTGAAACGATGCAGAGAACACGATGTCTTTTTGACGCGGACCGATCGATCCATTAACGACAAGCGATGAATCGGTTACATAGATGTAGTCTGTAATTAACGTGTCCAGGGAGAGAACCGAGTCGCCCGGGGCATGATAATACCGCGAGTCTAATCTGTAGTAAAAGATATTCTTGAAATAGGCATACCCGACAATCTCACTCCGTTCGGCAGAGATCAAAGAATCACCGTCTGTGACAAGATATTCCCAGATATTGCCGACCGCCAGTGGTTGGTACATTGTGGCCGACAACGTGTCCACAACTGCGACAGAATCCGGATACGGACAGTCCTGGCCAGCCGACTCCTGGAAAAGACAACTATTTGCAACCCCGAGAACAAGCAAAATCCGGATCGAAACAGGAGCGAGTGCGACACGGCAATGGTGCAATCCTTTGATCATTGCTTCGGTCTTGTTCGCCAAAACACTAAATTGCGGTCTCTTCAACACGGCTCAACGTTAGATCAACTTGGTTACACATTTGGAAGGTAGTGAGATTTGCCCGAACTGCGGAGCGCAACTTCAGGGCAATTATTGCAGCAGCTGTGGTCAGAAAAATCAGCCACTTCGGCAACCGATATGGCACTTTATCCGCGACGCCATCGCGGAATATTTTGGTATAGACGGACGATTCTGGCGAACTCTTTCGAAGCTGTCATTTAGCCCTGGGCAGCTCACCATCGACTATGTGGAAGGCAGAAGGATAAAATATCTGCGGCCGCTCCGGATTTACTTGATCACCACAGTCGCATTCTTCTTTCTGCTGTCGGTAGTAGATCCCGTACAAAATATAGAAAACGCCGTTACGTCCGGCGCCGGGTCACAGGCCGATACTACCGCTACGGTCGATTCACGTCTGGATACCATCGAGATACGACTTCGCGATGACAAAACCCGTCTTGCAGGGCAGATTGCATTTACAGATTCTCTACAAGCGGTGTACGACTCGCTTGAATTCGCATTTAGGTCTGATAGCGCATCGGCTGCGCTGCCTGACTCACTGGTCGAGGATCGACAGGACCGGTTGGATGACGCGAAGGACGACTGGGAAGACGAGGTCAGAGACCTTGACAGGCTCCGTGAAAGCATCTCGCTTCGTGAGCAAAGATTCCTCTGGCAGCGGTCGTTCTTGTCAGCACTCCCACCAGATAGCGTTATTAAGCCAGCAGAATACCACAATGCCGCGGTGAGATTGTACCCGGATGCTAATGCTGGAACGAATATTAATTTGCCCGAGTGGTTTCCGGAGAGCACAGCAATTCGCCGAATTCGTGCTGCTCGTACGGACGCGGAAAAGCGCTCAGCATTTAGTGATTTTGGCAGAGGAGTAATTGAAAAACTGCCGATCGCAATCTTCATTATGCTGCCGATATTCGCCCTGCTGATGAAGATAATATTCCTTCGAAGGAACTGGTTTTATACAGAGCATCTGGTCTTCGGGCTGCATTCGCATGCGTTCGCGTTCTTGATATTTAGTCTCATGGCAGTCACTACCGGTGTGTCCGACGGTGCCATGTGGTCTGACCAATTATCGCTCGTCCTGATGCTGATACTTTATCTCTACTTCCTCGTGGCGATGAAGCGCGTTTACAAGCAGGGATGGATCAAAACAATTTTCAAGTCACTGCTTCTCGGTACGGTGTATAACTTCGTTATGCTGATCGGAATCATTGTTGCCTTGATACTTGCCGCGGCAATTGACTGAGGCTGGTTCCTAGACGATATCGTGGCACCTTGAGGCTTCGTTTCCCCTTTCCTGCTGAAGATCGGGACGCCATCGAAACCGATCCAGGAATTCGTTATCCACCTTCTCGACAGCATCCGCGATAACATCGCCGATTACCGGGGCAAACTTGTATCCGTGTCCGCTTCCTGCACCTGCGATAAAAAGACCACGGCAATCCGGATCCTCGCAGATCCAGAAATCGGAGTCAGCTGAGTCAGCATACAGGCACAATCGCGAGTAAACCAATTCTGCGTTCGCGAGCGAAGGCATTGCATCAGACAGGAATTCGCGGACAAGATCATATTGCTCGCTCATTATCTCCCGTGGACCATCGGGGTCGGTGTCAACACCTTTTCCGTGTTTACCGATCTTTACAATGCCGTCCTCATTGGATGGAAACCCGTAGTAACCCGTTCGCGAGACATCAGCAAGGAACGTTGGAAATATCTCGGGTCGGAAGAGCGCTGCGTCATCCGGTTTGAAATGGAATACCGGATGCCCAGTAGATCGAATAGAAGAATTAATGGTTGGCCACAACATTGCATTCCATGCTCCTGCGGCAAGCACGACGATATCCGATTCTACGAGTGAACCGCCAATCGTCACTCCACGTACTCTGGATGAACGTTCCCGAACGTCCTCTACCCGGGTATTGTCGACGATACGCACGCCGGCTGCCGACGCCAGTTGCTTCATGCGATGCATCGCTTTTCCGCTTTCTACAAAACCCCCGATAGGGTTATAGAATCCGTCTTGAAAATACGTAGAGCTCCACGCAGGAAAACGTTTGGCGACAAGTTCTCCCGACATTCGCCCGGGTTGATGTCCTCTGGCTCTGAGTAGTTCGAAACTATCATATTCATAGTGACCCGGTGACATGCTGGAGCGCGAGCACATTAGCGCACCGGTCTCGTGATAGAGAGGTTGCAAACCCTGCTGTCTCCAGAGATCGTTCCAGTGGATCCAACCTTCCCGGGCCTGTTCACCCAATCTCATGTACAGATCATCATCACCGTATTCAATACGAACAACCTTGCTGATGTCCGTACTCGCTGCGAGTGGATCGGCGATCGATCCCCTCTCAAAAAGGGTCACATTGTGGCCGCGTCTGGAAAGTGCAATGGCAGACGCCATCCCGAAAACACCAGAACCTACAACGATCACACTTCTAGCTGCCATCGCTATCCTCAGGTAGCAGAATTACCTGAACGTAATTAGACCTGTCGAGATATCGCGTAGCAGCTTCCTGTATCATCTCCGGAGTCAGGTTTGAGGTGAACTCTGGAATGCCGGTGAAAATCATTTTCGGGTCAAGTTCATTTCGATCATAGAATTGCAGCCACTGCAACCAGTTTCCATTCTGTTTCAGGCCCTGCTGATACCCGTTCATCATTATCTCGCGGGTCTTGTCGACATATTCCTGGTCAGGTGGTTCTTGCTTTAATAGTTCGATCTGATCGAATACAGATACAAGGAGCTCCTGCACGCGATCAGGATCGCACCCGAAACCGATTGACAGCGAATACGCATTTCGCGGATACCGCGATACCGACCCGCCGACCTGAACACCGTACGTCCCGCCAAGATCTTCACGGAGTGTTTCGCGCAGGCGAATGTCCAGCACGTTCGTCAACGCAGACATCATACGCCGGTTGTGGAGATTCCACTCGACATCACCGCTGAACACGAGCTGAGCGCGGGCCTGTTGTTCGAGACCACGCTTGACTGTTTTCGACACCACACCTTCGGGTGGCTGCACACCAAGATCTTTCCACGATTCTGTCCGGCCACTACCCGGAATACTTGCCAGATATGTTTCGATGAATGGTCGCATTTCGTCTATCGAAAACGAACCAACAAGATAGAACGCGAAATCCGAAGCATCCGCGAAACGATCTTTATAGATGTCATAGGACTTCTGTAAATCCATTTCCTCAAGTACGTCCGCGGTGATTACCCGACGCCGGGGGTGATATTGACTCAGGGTGACCGAGAGAGTATCGAGAAATGCCCGGTTGGGATCTGCCCTGAAGCTTTCGACGAGGCTACCAATTCGGTTTTTGAATGACTCGTATGCCGTTGAGTCAGCTCGCGGGTACACGAAGTAGCCATGGATCAGCTGCATCAGCGTCTCCAGATCACGAGGAGCGGCGCCACCGGAGAGAGACTCCGACATCTCACCAATCGAAGGCCCGATTGAAACCAGCTTGTCGGACAGGAGCTTATCGAGAGTTACCGGGTCGTGTTGGCCGACACCTGATTGTGCAACCAGTGTTGACGCAAAATCTGCCGGGGTATCCAGTTCGTCAGGATAAAGAGACGTACCCCCCGAGCTGAATGCTGCGAAAATGATTTCGTCATTTTTAAAATCTGTCGGCTTCAGGACCACCCGTGCCCCGTTCGAAAGTGTCATGCGCGTGACGCCGAGCTCATCATCCCTTGATTCTTCTTCGATTGTCCCGGCGGTTGGCGTTGCCGGAAGAATGGGCAGGTCACTCTGCTTGTCTTCAAATGGTTCGAGGTCAAGCGTGGACACATCCTGAATGAGTTGCATGACTTGCATGCTGTCCGGCATTGTTACTCCATCGGGCCCGCTGAGCATGACCACACGATTCTTCTCGGTAAGCCAATGATCCGCTTCCCTGTTGACTTCGGTCAGCGTCACAGTCGGCAGCAGTGATTGTACCAGTTCGTATTCGAATGCGATGCCCGGGACAGCTTCGTTTTCGAGAAAGTGCCTGACATATTCAGATGCAAAGACTTCTGATTCCGTCTTGTCGCGTTCGTTGTAAGCTGACTCATACCATCTGAGGTACGATGATACCGCTCGATCGAACTCCGACCGTGTAAACCCAAAGCGTCGAATACGTTCTACTTCGGTCAACATTGTGGAAATGGCAATCTCAAAATTTGCTTCTTGAACGATCGCATTTACGTTGTAGAAATCCTTTGTTCGAACGTATGATCCACGCCCGGCTCCGGCGACAATGTATGGAGGTTGCGCGAGCTGCCTCAGCTCATCGAGGCGGCTGTTGAGTATGTCAGAAAACAGCTGCTCAACAACTTGTCCCCGGAAGTCTTGTTCGGTAAGGAATGGCTTGAGTGGGTGCTTGTAAACTATGCTTGCTGACGAATACGGCGCTTCGGGATCTGTCGTTGCCACGAAGAGGGTTTCGTCATGATCAGGTACAGAGAATGTAGTCCGGTCAACAGATTCAGACTCTGGAGCGACATCAAATAAGTGCTGAATATGTGCCTCGATCGAGTCAACATCAATATCTCCCACGACAACGATCGCCATTAGGTCGGGCCTGTACCATTTATCGTAGAAATCGTGGAGGCGAACCGGATCAAAGTTCTCCAGCACTTCCGGAAGTCCAATAGGCAGCCTGTTGACATATTCTGATCCTGCGAGCAGGATTGGCAGCTGTTTGTCAGAGATGCGGGCGGATGCACCCCGGCCCAGTCGCCATTCTTCGATGACGACACCGCGCTCTTTTTCTACCTCGTCCGGGTCAAGTGAGATATTGAACGCCCATTCCTTTAGAATTTCCAGTCCTGTCTGTAAGATCTCCGCACTGTCGCTACGAACCTGTAGCATATAGACTGTTTCATCGAAGCTTGTATACGCATTCAGATCCGGGCCGAATCTCGTACCGATCAGTTCCAGGTAGTCGACGAGTTCCTGCTTCTCGAACTGCTCTGTCCCGTTAAAAGCCATATGCTCGAGAAAGTGGGCCAGTCCTCGCTGGTCTTCTTCTTCCAGTATCGAACCGGCGTTCACGGCGAGACGGAGTTCTACACGATCCTCTGGTTTTTCATTGTGCCGAATCAGGTATCGCATACCATTTTCGAGAGTGCCGGTTACAATGGCTGAGTCGAGCGGAATCGGTGCGACAACCGGAGCGTCGTCCGTGACCATGACATCCAGAGCGTCTGAGACTGCTGGAGTAGAAATATCCGGTGAGGTCGGATCAGCTTGCGGCCCGGAGCAGGCTGCCAGAAGCAGACATATGAGGAAAATGCCTGGTTTGTAGAGATTGGTGGTCATGCAGTTGTCGGTGGAATCATGTTTTCAGAAAAGTACCAACGGGCTGAAAAGGTCCGGGATCCTTCGTTGTGGTGATCGAGATCGACTGACGTGAATTTCGTGGCCAACCGCACTTCACATTTCCCGTCAGGGGCCACCACTCCTCCTCCCCGGTTTCAACTTAACTATTTTTGATAGCCCCGACTAAATGACACCGAGCTAGAAACTATCTAGCGCGTTTGCTAGAAAATAATCTAGAGAATTGTCTAGGGAATCTCTCAAGGCGGTGCCCAATAACGCTGTAGAATCAATATTCGACGTCGTGAATGCCCGTAATTGGATTACAGATTATTGCTCCACTCTTTGGACCGACCAAGGGCAAGGTTCCATCCTGACTTCAAGCGATCAACTTCGGATGCTTCCATCTCGGGAGTGAATTTCTTCTCGAGATTCCAATGGCTATCCAACTCGTCCTGGCTTGACCAGAATCCTACGGCAAGACCAGCCAGGTACGCCGCTCCCAGTGCCGTCGTCTCAAGAACATCAGG
This sequence comes from Rhodothermales bacterium, assembly GCA_013002165.1. Lineage (GTDB taxonomy): Bacteria > Bacteroidota > Rhodothermia > Rhodothermales > JABDKH01 > JABDKO01. The sequence continues at coordinate 64,211 of JABDKO010000027.1, forward strand.
TCGCAGCACAGGAACGCCAAGCAGGCCTGACTGGAATTCAAGCAATAGGTCATTTGCGGAAGCACCTCCATCTACACGCAATTCAGCTAGCTCAATCCGCGAATCTCCCTGCATAGCCTGGAGCACATCATCTACCTGAAAAGCGATCCCCTCAATCGCTGCACGGGCAATATGAGCTGATGTCGTCCCTCGTGTAATTCCAAGGATGGCCCCGCGTGCATGTGGATCCCAGTGAGGAGCTCCAAGACCTGAAAACGCAGGTACAAGGTACACACCATCGGTCGACGATATAGATCGCGCAAGTGACTCGACCGCGCTTGAAGATTCGATTATGCCC